>JBBRDH010000082.1:0-23200 GCA_038204125.1 Mycobacteriales bacterium | reverse complement strand
CCAACGGGAACACGTCCAGGATGCCCTCGACGTGGGCCCAGCCCAACGCCGACCGCAGCGCCCGAACCCGGCCGGACACCGTGGGTTCCGGACAGCCTTGGGTTCGCCAGGCTGCGCACGTCGCGGCCATCACCTTCGGGGTCAGGTCCACCGCGCGGCGGGCGCCGATCCGATCACCGGCCAGGAACTTCACCACCGACCGGTACCCCGACACCGTCGAGGGCCGCCAATCGTGGTCGGCGGCCAACCACTCCCCCAGTAACCGGCCGATGGTGATGCCCGGCCGTGACCGGCCCGTGGATCGCACCAACTCGGCCTTCGCGGCCCACCGGGCTCGCGCTGCCTCGGCGACAGCGCGGCTACCACGTACCGTGATCGACCGGTAACGCGATCGGCCGCTCACCAGGTCCGGGCCCAACGCCACCCGAACCTCCCAGACGCCGGCCCGACGCTCCCCGCACCGAGCCACTACCTCGCGTGTTTCTCATGCTACGAGCGTAGAAGCACCGCTCACGGCCCCGGGCAGCGCCAGGGGGTCTGACCTGCGACAACAGGGAGCTCAATGGGATCGTTAATGGGATGACGAAACATAGCATCCGTGCTAGATCACGTCAGATCAGCTGCGTTGCAGTTACTTTGGTGAGTGTGCCTGGAGGGATTCGAACCCCAGCCTTCTGATCCGCGAGACTTGTTGCAAAGTAACCGATCTCGACGCTCATAGGTTGAGACATGCTTCATGTGAAGGGATATTAAGCTATGGTAGTGCGACGGTTCTGACTTTCGTACGGAGATCTCCGAGAACGGCTCCCCCACATGAGCTTACCGGAATGGCCGATCCGGCCCTGGTGAGCGAAAGCGGCACCTATTGAGCTACGCCGAGAATCCGTTGCCAGCATCAACAACCTACCGATGCGCCTCCATTCTCGTTCGCCGCGTGCGAACGGATTAACCCGCCGATGTCGACAATAGTGAGCCGATATCCTCAACTACCCACCGACATTCTGACTCAATCAGATGCTCAGGAGCAACTACTCGCGTTGACTCATCAAAAATGCCCGCTTGGACCCATACGTTGACTCATGGAGAAATGCCCGCCTGTGCGTGTCGCTGTTCGGGGTGGTGTGGGGGTGCCCGGTAGGCCCGATTGATGGGACTGACGATGGGCCAACGGCAGGCTGTGGGTAGGACCGTCGCGACGCGGTACAGGCGTGCGGATCGATCGGGCAAGAAGTTGATCTTGGACGAGTTGTGTGCGACGACGGGGTGGCACCGTGACCACGCCCGCCGGGCGTTGCGGATGGCGTTGACGCCCAGGGTGGTGCGGCCGCGGGCGCCGCTGTATGGGCCGGAAGTGGTTGTGGCGTTGGCGTTTTGCTGGGCGGTGTTGGGGGCGCCGACGGGTAAGCGGTTGGCGCCGGTGATGGCGGAGTTGGTGCCGCGGCTCCGCCGGTTCGGTGAGTTGACGGTCAGCGATGACATCGAGTTGGCGTTGATCGCGATGTCGCCGGCGACGATGGACCGCCGGCTGGCGCCTGATCGGGCGAAGTTGCAGGTCAGGGGCCGTTCACTGACGAAGCCGGGGTCGTTGTTGAAGGATTCGATCCCGATCCGGACGTGGGCGCAGTGGGACGATGCCGTCCCGGGGTTCGTGGAGATCGACTTGGTCGGGCACGAGGGTGGCAACGCGATCGGCGATCATTGCTACACGCTGACCGTGACGGACATCGCAACCGGCTGGACGGAGAACCGATCAGTGCAGAACAAGGCCGAGAAGTGGCTGCTGGCTGCGCTTGTCGACATCCAGCAGGCGATGCCGTTCCCGTTGCTGGGGGTCGACTCGGACAACGGTAGCGAGTTCATCAACTGGCACGTGCTGCGGTGGTGCGAGAAGGAGAAGTTGACGTTCACCCGGTCCCGCCCGGGCAACTCCAACGACGGCGCCCATGTGGAGCAGAAGAACTGGGCAGTGGTCCGCACCATCGTCGGATATCTGCGGTACGACACCAGTCCAGAGTTGCAGCTGCTGAACAAGATCTGGAAGTTGCAGTCGTTGATGACCAACTACTTCTACCCCCAGCAGAAGCTGCTGACCAAGGTCCGCAACGGCGCGAAGGTCACCAAGACCTACGACCGGCCGGCGACGCCGATGTTCCGCGCCGACAGCCACCAGGGCGTCACTGCCGAGAACAAGGTCCGTCTCGCCGAGAACTACGCAGACCTGAACCCCGCGGCGATCCAGCGGCAGATCCAGGGTCTTACCGAGCAACTCCTGGCGGTGGCTACCAGCAAGGGCGCCGCGGGTCGCAGGCCTGATCCCAAGCGGGCATCGGCTGATGAGTCAACGACTACCTCGAAGCGGGCATCTTGACATGAGTCACCGGGCTACTGCAGGACTGGTGGCTCTGGCAACGCGGCCGCGGCATGTCCGACAAGACCATCACCGACCGGCTCACCATCATCCGCCGCATCCCCGACGCCGCCGCGATCACCCCGCAAGGCGTCGACCGGTTCCTGACCTCCGCGGCCTGGGCTCGGGCGACGCGGGCCAACTATCATGCCGCGATCCGGGCCTGGTGCAAGTGGCTGATCATCACCGGCCGACGCGCCGACGACCCCACCACATCGCCACCACCCCGAAGGTCAAGAAGGGGCGGCCCCGGCCCGTCGCCGACGCACACCTCGCGATCCTGCTCGACACCGCATGTACCGCCGCACCCGGGCGATGATCCTGCTCGCCGCCTACGCCGGACTACGGGTCAGCGAGATCGTCGCCACCAAAGGTGACGACGTTGATAACGTCATCAACACGATCACCGTCGTCGGCAAAGGCGACAAGGAGCGGCAGATCCCGCTGCACCCCATCCTCAAGGACCTCGCCACCGTGATGCCTCGCCGCGCGTGGTGGTTCCCCACCTACATCGGCAACACCAAACACCTCGCCGGCGGACCCATGCACGGCAACTCCGTCAGCTCCAGCATCTCCAACGTCATGGACCGCGCCGGCATCCCCGGCAACCCCCCGCGCCCTACGGCACTGGTTCGGCTCAGCGTTGCGGGAGGCCGGTGTCGACTCCCTGGTCATCAAAGAACTGATGGGTCACGAATCCCTGGCTACCACCGCCATCTACGTCGACGTACCCCTCAAGCAACGGACCGCAGCGGTAGACCGACTCCCCCGCATGAACCGAGGCTGGACCCGATCAAGCTCTTGTGACGAACACAGTCAACTCTCGCTGTTCGACTGACCCGGGCGACAACCGGGCTGGCGGCAGCCCTGCCCAGTCCAGCTCAGAAGAGCCCAGGTGCTTGTCAGACAACGAGTGGTGCGCGCCATAGTTGATCAAGCACGAAGCCGAGCGCGGACTCGACACGAGGCCAGGCGTGGCCATGCGGACAGCTGAACTACTGCGCGGGACAGCCACACCCCGGTCAGCGTTCCGTTTGCGGGCAGGCTTGGCCGAGATCAACAGCCTGTTGTTGCCGATTGAGTGCGATTGACGTTCAGCCGGCAATGACTAAGCCTGGGCGTTTTGAGCGTTTGGACGTATATTGGCGCCATGGCCGGAGCTATCGCACAAGAAACGGCGCAGCATCTGCGCGCCTCCCTCGACGAGGTGCTGCGCAGCTCGCCAGAGGTCCCCGCCACGGCGCTCGCAGCCTTCGGGCGGCTCCTCGACGTGCTGGAGGCGAACGCTGACGCCGTGGTGTTCTCAGCCGATGCGACGGTCTCGAGCCAACAGGCCGCCGCGCTACTCGGAGTGAGCCGCATGACGGTCGTCCGCCTTGTCGAACGAGGCGAGCTGATCGCCGAAGGCGGCGCGGTCCATCGCCGGATCTCCGTGTCCGAACTCGCCAGCTACCAGGCCGAAAGTAGTCGGCGACGCCGCTCAGCCATCGCTGAGCTTGCCGACGACATCGACGAAGCCACACCGCCAGATGAAGTGATCGCGACCCGGTGAGCTCTGCGGACCCGGACAACGGCCACACCGCGCTGCTGGACGCGTGCACGCTCATCCCAATCAGGTTGACGACCACGCTGCTGTGGCTCGCCGAGGCCGGGCTGTTCGAAGTGCTGTGGTCGGACGCGATCCTCGACGAAGTAGAACGGAACCTGCCAAGGGTCGGGATCAGCAGCGAGCAAGCGGCCAGGCGCATCGGCGCCATGCGACGCGGGTTCGGTGCCGCCGCCCTGGTCGACGACTTCGAGCACCTCATCCCCGCCATGACCTGCGATATCAAGGACCGGCACGTACTTGCCGCGGCCGTGCGAGGTGGCGCAGACACGCTCGTGACGTTCAACCGGAAAGACTTCCCACCGGAATCAACCGACGGCCACGGCATCACGGTCGTTCACCCCGACCTGTTTCTGGTGCGCCTGCTGGCCGCGCACTCGAACGATGTCATCGCCGCCCTCCAACGCGGCACCGCTGCCCTGCACAAGCCGTCGCAGACAATGCGCGAATTCCTCGCATCGCTGACCCCAACCGTGCCGATGTTCGCCCACCTGGCCGCCGACGCAGCGGCGAGCCCGCCCGCGCAGACGTCACCGGGACCTACCCTGGTCAGCGCCCAGGAGGGCGAGGCTGTCGCCGCGTTCGGCGAGCCTGGCGACTTCAGCAATCCGGCGCAGGTCGCCTTCACCTGGTGGGTAGGAATCCTGGGTGACCTCGATCTGGCACGCGCACTGACCTACGACTCGTCCGCCTGGGGCGACTACCAATGGGCCATGGCCAAGCTGTCCGGCAAGTCGCTGGCATCAAAGGTGATTCCCGCCGTCGACGCACCACAAGATGTTGCGTTCATGCGGTTCGTCCCCGAGGTCGCGACAACCGCCCAGGTGTTCTCGACCTACAACGCATCTGTGACGATCCTTCGCCTGGTCAGGATCGAGGGCGACAGGTGGCGTGTCTGGGACCTCGGGGAGGGCATGCCGTCAGCAAGGGACATCGTCGGCGAGTAGTCCGAACGCGCGCAGCAATTTGTCGTCGGTGGCGTGGCGTTCGTCTCGAGTGGCTGACCCGCATCGCCGACGCAAACCTCTGGTCGAGCTCATCTGGGGCAGGCTCGACGATCCGCTCAATTTGCCATGGCCCGATCATGGCTGCTCGGGCCAGCGAGGTCATCGCTGATGACCCGCAGCGCGACTTTCAGACCGAGCGATAGGGCTATTGGGCCCATGGAGGTCTGATGTGGACTCCATCGCTGGTGACAGCCTCCAGGCCGGGAGTCGTTGTCACCCAGGCCGTAGCCCCGGCTGGGCCACCGTCCACCCGCAGTTCACTGCCTGCCGGGACAAGGGCCACATCACCCGGTTGCAGCGTTGACCGGACGCCGTCAAGGGTGACCTCCAGCGCCCCGGTCAACACGAGCAGGATTTCCTCCCGGGTAGGCCGGTGTGCCACACCTCGAAGGCCGGCCGGCACGCTCAGCTGCCAGGCACACAAAGACTCGCCGCCTCGGGATGGGCTGACGTAAGCCAGGAACTGGCTGCCGTGGGTGTCGAAGACGCTCGCATCGGCGGGATGGATAACAGGCATACAACTTCCTCTCGAATAGACATGCTGCTTGACTATATGGTCAGGCTACCTGTCCGGTGTGTCAAGATTGACCAATGGCCGAGGACAAGTGGAGTAGCGCGACTGCGGTGTTGCGGCTGGCCACTGAACTCATCGACGGCATCCAAGAAGGGGTCAACGAGGAGGGCTTCGACGACGTCCGATCGATCCACGGATTTGCCTTCGCGCGCTTGAGCGAGTCACCGACAACCACCGTGCAGCTCGCGCGGCATCTGGGTATCACCAAGCAGGGGACCAGCGAGATGGTGACCCACCTGATCGAGCGCGGCTATCTGACGCGGTCACCAGACCCGACCGATGGGCGGGCCAGCCTGCTCGTGCTGACCGACCGCGGCCACGCCTGCACGGGAGCCGCCCGGCGCGCCGCAGCTGCCACCGTCGCCGTTTGGGAGCAACGGATCCCGGTGGATCGGCGCCAGGATCTGCACGAAATGCTGGACGCTGTTTCCATTGCGGGGCGCCTTCGACCCACTTGGTGAACCCCGTCGAACACCAGATCCTCAGGAGCATCGTCGCGCAGGCCTAGCCGGCCGGATCGAACGGTTGGACCACACCTCCAGCCCGGTCTTCAGCGTCCTGCTCAGAGCAGCCATAGATACCAGCACCAGCTCCAAATCTTGCAGCATAGAACGCCTTTCGGCGCTTGACTGTATCTCTGCGACACCGGGGAAGTACCGAATGGCCCAGGTACCGGGAGCGCTCCGGGCAGAAGTCGGCATCACTGATAGAGCCGTTCCAGCGCTTCGGCGGCGTCGGAGTCCGTCACCGGCGTCGCGTGGCTGTAGATCCGCAGCGTCGTGGTCAGGTCGGCGTGTCCGAGTCGGTACTGCGCGTGCAGCAGGTCCCCTCGGGATACCAGGTGGGTCGCCGCCGAATGCCGTAGCCGGTGCAACGTCACGTCCGGATGGCCGGCCTCGCTGGCCAGAGCGGCGAACCAATGCCCGGCAGTCATGGTCTTGAGCCGCTCGCTGTGATTCGGCCTGGCGGAGAACAACCACGGCCCGAACGGCTCATCGTGATCTCGCTGCTGCCACTGATCGACCAACTCCCGCCACAATGTAGCGGTAGCGTGACCCAACGTCAGCCGCCGGATCCGTCCGCTTTTCGTCCGGCCGAGGATCTCGTTGGACGTGCTCCGCGAAATAGTCAAAATATCGCCGTCCAGATCACCCAGCCGCAACGACGCCAACTCACCCCGTCGCGCACCAGAATTGGCGGCCAGCACAGCCAGCAGCAGCACCTGCTCCGCTCGGTGCAGCCGCGCCGACGCAGGCACGTCATGACCGGCCTCTCCGGCCGCGAGTTCGACGCCCAGGCGGGCGCGGTCCAGGATTCCCCGCACTTCCTGGACGGAGGCGTGTACCCGGCCGGAGGGGTGCGGCGGCTGACGGATTCCATCCAGGGGGTTTACCGCCAGCATCCGCTCCCGGTACGCCCAGCCCACCGCAGAACGCAGGATCCGCACCCTGGACCAGACCGTCGGGTCCTTCCATCCGCCCGCACGCCAGGCCCGGCACGCCGCGTCCACCAACGCCGGACTCAGCTTTGAGACCCGGACTGTACCCAGCACATCCCGAGTTAGATACCCTGCGGCAGAGCGGTAACCGACCAAAGTCGACGGCCGCCACCCATGATCAAAGTTGACCCACTCGGTCAGCAACTCCGCCACCGTCATCCCCGGCCTGGCCTGACGCCGCCGACGCAACACGGCGGCCTCCACCGCCCAGCGCGCCTGCGCCGCCTCCGCGACCTCCCGGTCGCCGTGCACAGTGATCGACCGCACCCGACTTCTCCCGCTGAGCACATCAGCCCCCAGCGCGACCCGCACCTCCCACACATCAGGACGCCGCTCACGCAGCGACCCGGCACCTCGCACATGTTCCATGCTCAAGGGTAGAACCACATCACCCAGGATGCAGGAGCATCCCCACCTGCGGAAACGGTCGAGATAAACTACCGGCGGGAGTCTAGTTCTACGGTGGTGATCATCGGCTGCCGGCCGTGCCTTTCACCCCGTCCCGTCCCAACAGCTGTTGGGACGATGTTGGGATGGTTGTTGGGATGCGATCTTGAACGCCACGCCGTGGCTTCACGAGATCCACTGCACTACAGGGGGATCTAAGGGTGCGCCTGGAGGGATTCGAACCCCCAACCTTCTGATCCATGTCGAGCCTTGTTGCACTGTAACCGATCTCGACTCCTATAGGTTGAGACTTTCTTCATGTGAGGCGCTATCAAATGGTGGTAGTGCGACTGTTCTAGCGATTGCCCCCAGATCCGCGAGAACGGCTCCCCCAGACGCTCTCGCTGGATTGATCGATCCGGCACTGGTGAGCGAAAGCGGCACCTATTGAGCTGCGCGCGGAATCCTTTGCCAGCAACAACCTACCCATGCCCCTCCGTTCTCGTTCGCCGCGTCCGAACGGATTAACCCCCCGATGTCGACAATAGCGAGCCGATATCCCCAACTGCTCAGCGACATTCTGACTCAACCAGATGCTCAGGAGCAACTGCTGCAGGACTGGGTGCTCTGGCAACGCGGCCGCGGCATGTCCGACAAGACCATCACCGACCGCCTCACCATCATCCGGCGCATCCCCGACGCCGCCGCCATCACCCCGCAAGGCGTGGACCGGTTCCTCACCTCCACCGCCTGGGCCAAGGCCACCCGGGCCAACTACCACGGCGCGATCCGCGCCTGGTGCAAATGGCTCATCATCACCGGGCAACGGCCCGACGACCCCACCACCATCGCGACCACCCCGAAGGTCAAGAAAGGCCGGCCCCGGCCGGTCGCCGACCAGCATCTCGCGATCCTGCTCGACACCCGAATGCACAAGCGCACCCGGGCGATGATCCTGCTCGCCGCCTACGCCGGCTTACGGGTCAGCGAGATCGCCGCCATCAAAGGCGACGACGTCGACACCGTCATCAACGCGATCACCGTGGTTGGGAAGGGCGACAAAGAACGGCAGATACCGCTGCACCCCATCCTCAAGGACCTCGCCGCGGTCATGCCCCGGCGCGGCTGGTGGTTCCCCACCTACTTCGGCAACACCAAGCACCTCGCCGGCGGACCCATGCTCGGCAACTCCGTCAGCGCCTCCATCTCCAACGTCATGGACCGCGCCGGTATCCCCGGCACCCCCCACGCTCTGCGCCACTGGTTCGGCTCCGCATTGCGAGAAGCCGGCGTCGACTCACTGGTCATCAAAGAACTCATGGGCCACGAATCTCTGGCCACCACCGCCATCTACGTCGACGTACCACTCAAGCAACGCACCGCAGCGGTCGACCTGCTTCCGTCGCTCAGCCGCAGGCAGGAAGTCCTGCCGAATCTCGAATCTGCAGCAGAGACGGAGCAACTCCTGCTGTTCAGTTGAACGGAGCAACTCCGGGCGGCTGTGACGCGACGTGCGTACGTGGCAAACGGGGCCGTGGGGGCACGGTGGTCCAATCCCGTGGTGATCGGGGAAAATCTGCCGCTGACGTGGGCCCAGGGCCGTCGACATGGCGGCCGCCAACTGAGAACCTTTTCACGCGCGCCTGCATCAGCCGAAGACGAGCTGTATGTCACCTGAGTGGCGAGAGCTGCTCTCCTGGCGGATCTTCCTACTCGCCCAATAATCCTGCCGACGTAGCGTGAGCCGTGGATGGCGATCCGACCCCCGGTCACAACAAACTCCGGTTCGCCGCCAGCGGACACAAACCCACCACACGCAAGTGCCTGGGAGCCCAGCGACTCCCTTCTCCGCAGGTACGCTCCTGAAGTGGAAGACCGATCTGGCGCTTGCCGCTCTCTGACAGTCGAGTGAACGGCCACGCCGCACACCTTCAGTGACCGGAATTTTCACTCTCTGAGGCACTGGCCAACTGCAGGACACTCGGGCAGACTGAGTGCTGGGCTGCGCTTTCTTCCAGCCCCAGGGAGTGTGCGCACCATTAGCTTGGGGAAGGCGAGAAATGACGAATCAGATTGCACCCGAGGCCCGTGGCGCACCGCCGCCTCTGAGCAAGCGGGATGCGAAGGCGCTATTTCGTGCAGCGAAGGCGATTTCGAAGTCGCAGCGAAGCTGGCCAATGCGCCACAAAATTATAACCGGGTTAAGCCTCGTAGTAAGTGGCGCGGCGCCCACCGCCGCAGTCAAGGCGACAGCGACAGCGATAACGACGTGCCGATCTTTGCGCCTGCGGCGGCTGCCGTCGTCGCCGTGGAGCTCCCGCCTGTCGTTCATCTGACCGTGAACAACATACGAACTCAAATTCTCCGTCTCGCACGGCGGTTCCCGGGGCGGGGGCGGTGACGGTGACGGTGAAAACCTAAGCCCAGCTGTTCGACCAGAACTCACGGTAATGCTCGACCAGAGCGGCCAAACACTGTCCGCGGACGTTACCGCCGGCGTATATCTGAACTCCAGCAACTCGCTTACCGAGATCGATCCAGGCAACAGCATCAAGGGGCTCATCGTCTTCGACATCGCCAAGACGGCCGTGCCCACCCAGCCAATTCTCCACAACTCTGCCTTTTCCGGCGTTGTTACGGTTTCACTGAAGTGAACGAAATTTCAAGCCTGCGACAGAGGCGAACGGTCATGACGCGTCGAGCGCCTGCCCACTTGCGCCAGGTCGCTCGTTCGTTTCTTGGCACACACTTTGCGATGATTTCGTCCCAACCGAGACACCGCTCATCGCACACGGGCGGCCGACAGGTCCAAGTTTCAACACCCGGACATGGCCTGCGTGCATCGCTTGCCAGTACCGCGCTGCCGCCGGTGCTTTACAGCATCGCCATCGGCTCATTGCGGCGGAATCCGTGCAACTGGGCTCGGCGGGGAGGCCAGTCCGAATTGTGGGCCGCGGCGATGGGCGCCCGCCGATGGCGCGCACGTAAAGCCTCGGTGGCAAATTGACCGCGGTTGCGCTGGGAGCAGGCGAGCTGGTGACCGCTGAACGTCAGATCGATCAGCGGCCGGTCTTTCTGCCGGACCGCGGTAGTCTCATCAAGTTCGATTTTCCGGTCGCAGGATCGGCCGGATTTCTCGCAGCCAAGGTCGCGACGCTCAATCGGCGGAACAACGCTAAGGAAGCCTGCGGCATGTTGTGGCTGATGGACGCGTGGCCTAGCTGTCCAAACGGGCTAGCTCAGACGATTGTGGGCGGGGGCGGCATGTCACTACTGACCGCTGTACATGGCTCAAAGGAAGATGGTCACGCGGCTGACCATCGCGGACGACGGCGATGAGTGACGAGCGAGCCATCCGCTCGATTCTCGCTGTGGTTGTGCGGGGTAGTGAGCCTGACGGCAGCACGGTCGATGCACTTCGTGACGCCGTTCGTGATGCGGTCGACGCCGGAAGACAGGAAGCGCAACGACTGCGGCGGGTGGTCTCCCCCTCGTTGGCGCGGCTTGATGAGTTGGCTGCGACGCTTGCCGCCTTGAACGATGGACGCGCGTCGGAGGCGAGCGCGCCGTTCGTGGCGCTGGCGAGCAAGGCTCGTGGGCAGATCGACGACCACATCGCCCGGCAGCAGTCTGTGCTCGGCACGTTCAACATCGCCTTGTTCGGACGCACCGGCGCGGGAAAGAGCAGCTTGCTGTCGGCACTTGCCGAGCTCGATGGGAGTCGTGTCTCGCGGGGCGAGAGCGACTGGACCGTCGCAGTCGAGCCTGTGTCGTGGGAGGGCTGCCTCCTATATGACACCCCCGGGATCAACGGATGGGGTCGCACAAGGAGCCGCTCGGACCTCGAGGAGGCGGCTCGTAGGGCGGTGGAAGTGGCTGACGTGGTGCTCCTGTGCTTCGACAGTCAAAGCCAGCAGGCGAGTGAGTTCAGCAAGGTTGCCGACTGGGTACGTGAATTCGGGAAACCGACGATCGCAGTCTTGAACTGCCGCAACCTCATGTGGCGGCACCCGGCGCGCGTTCCGGCTGCGGCTCGCGTAAACCTGTCGAAGGCGGTCCGCCAACATGCTGGCAACATCGCTGATTCATTGTCTGCTCTTGGCATGGCGGGAACCCCGGTCATTGCGATACACGCGCGACATGCGGTCGATGCCCGTGCTGCGCAGCCATATGGCGGGCCCGACGCAAATAACCACCGGCTGCGGCGAGAGCAGTTCGGAATCGACTATCTGTACCGCTGGTCGAACCTGCCTGTCCTGCAGGAGTTTATCGCCACGATCGTCCGAACCGGCGGAAGCCGACTTCGGCTGAGGGTCCTGCGAGAAGGCATGAGGACGACCTTGCGAGCGTGGGCGCACGAAGTGGACGTTGCCGCAGGGAGCGCGATGGGCTCACGAAACGTACTAGAACAGACGATCGAAGCGACGCTCGACGTGCTCGGGTACCCCGAAGGTGATGAACGCGGTGCACTCACAGCGAAGGGCAAAGGACTCGACCGGCTGAGCGCGCTCGAAATCACTCGCGGCGCACCGTTTCGGTCGCCAGCTATCGGGCGCCTTGAGACGCACGTCATCCAACTGGCAGCTAGTGAGCTCGGTATCCTACGAAGCCAGTCCTTCAAGATCGCGAGCAAGTGCGTGTGTAGCGCGTTCGATGACCAGAGGACGCTGTCGGAGGGGGAGTTCAGGGCCGCCGTCTTCGATGACATCCAGATCAGGGCAGCCGCACAACGGGTCGAGTCGCGATCTGGCGCGTTCCTTGCCCGTGAACTGGGAATGACGTGGGACGAGGCACGCAGCGACCTTGCCGGCGAAGTGCGCCGAATCGAGGTCGACGGTTCCGCAGGTCACACGAAACACGTTGCAGGCGAGGCTCTACACGTCAGCGGCATGCTCGCAGGTGCCGTCGGAGCCGTCCTAGGTGTCATCGCGCTGACAAACTGGTGGAATCCGGCAGGGTGGGTGGCTACGGCCATCCTCGGCGGAATCGGCATTGCATCGTACGTACTCGGGTGGCTCGGGAAGCGGACGAAAGCCAACGCGGAACGACAGCGACTGGCAGCAAAGGGGAACGCACTGGCCGAAGCGCGCCTCGCCGTCGACGAGTCCTACGACGCGATGCAGGACCTGCTCCGACACGGCATCTGCCGCGAGGCGCGGCAGATGCATACGACGCCGTTGAGCCGACTTCTGGATGAGGCACTCTCCGTCCGCTGCGCTATAGATGCGTCGACCGCGCTTGCTCAGCGGCTACGTAGGGACGCCGACGCCATCGAGGCGTCCCCCGCGTCCGGAATGGTCATCCAGGCGGCGCAACGTTCCATGCTGGACGCACGACTTGCCAGGGACAGCCCTGACGATGTTTGGCTCGGAGAAGACTGGCTTGAGTCGGCCGACGCGGTGCCCTTAGCAAGATCCGAGTCCACGCTTGTTCATCTCCGCGAATTGGAGACGCGAGATCGCGACCAGCTCATTGACAACCTCGCGATTCGGCTGTCGGGGGCTCAGACGCCAGTGACCGAGGAATGGCTGGCGCAGATCGACCAGCTAGCCGTCGAATACGAACAACTCGGTCGTGTCGCTGCAGATGCGAGGTTCCTCATGCACACGCCACCGAAGGTGGCGGTGGTCGGCGACTACAGCGCCGGCAAGTCCTCCCTGATCAAGCGATTGCTCGCGGAGGTGGGCGTCGCAACAGAGGCCGGTCTTCAGGTCGGAGCCGAACCGACGACAAACGGTATCAGCGCGCATCAATGGCGACACCTCAGTATCGAGGACACACCCGGTCTCCAAAGCGGGCGGAGTAGCCACGACTGCCAAGCTGCGAACTCGATCGACGGGGCTGCACTCATCCTCGTCGTCCTGCACGTCAACCTCCTGATTGGAGACTTCAGCGGGCTGAAAGCGATGCTGAAAGGATCCGACCAGGGTGCGGCGAAGATCGGACGCACGGTTTTCCTTATCAACCGATGTGACGAGTTTGGCGTGGACCCCGGCGGAGATTTTGACGAGTTCATCCGCCGACGGACCCGGAAGGAGTCCGAACTGAGGGACCTGCTTGCGGCGCATTGCCTCACGAATGATCCAGCCGTGCACGCCGTCGCCGGTGATCCATTCGGGCTGGTCGGTGATCGACCGACCTATGGGCCTGCTGACTATCAAGCCGAGCACCGGGCGTGGGATGGAATTGCCGCACTGACCTACGCACTCACCACGACTCAACGTTATGCAGCGTCGCTACGTGCCCATGCCGCCATGGACTGCGCAGCGGGCGCGCTGATCCGCTACAAGCGCCGGGCGCTCGACGAAGCCGCGGACGCCTCGGACGGTGGTGACGCAGATCTTGCGATGCTGCGAGAAGTAGATGCCGCGATCAATACAGGCCACCTCCTAGCCTCATCGCTCCAGCATCGGGCGGAGGCCACAGTTAGAACGCACGCCGAACGGTCGGCGGCGACGGCGTTGGCCGCTTCCCGAGACGCGCTCGAACCGGTCTCCAGGGACCTGGCGATGTGGTGGGCGGACCCACAGATGAGAGGCGCGGCTGTGAGCTATTGGTCGGCCGCGCAACGCGACATTGACAACTGGCAGCGAAGGACAAGATCCGCCATCTATCGCTCTACCCCGGTCCTCGCTGAGAGCGCCATCGGGGACCTGAACCTACGTACAGAAGTCCCCCGCATCAAACGAGGACGGGGATGGCTTGCCGCCCGCGGTGTGCCCAAGCATGCTCGCCCGATCCTTCAGGTTGGTGAGCATCGCGACGTCGTCTACAAAATCGGCAAGGCGTTCGGTTACAAGTTCAAGCCTTGGGGCGCCGTGAAGGGCGCGGCAAAGGTCGCCAAGGTCGGTGCCGTTTTGGGCGTGGTCGCGGTTGGCTTTGATGTCGCGTCCTGGGTCGCCGACAGAAAGGCCGCGGAGCGCGACGAGCGTGACCGGTCCCGACTCGCGGAGTTCATTGAAGCGAGCATTGAAGAGGTTGTGGCCCACCTGACGACCGGGATCGATCCACTGCGTCCGCTAACGGTTGTGGAGAGTGTCCTGGTGGAGTTGAGCGGAGCGCGCGATGAGATCGTGCGGAGTATCCGTACTCGTGAGGCCAGTGTCGAACGACTCGTGCGTCAGTCGTCGGCCATTACCGGCCTGCTGGCAACTGCTCCGACCACGACGGGAGTCGAGAAATCAAATGAGTGAGACGCGTGCGCAGGCGTTGGTTGATTGGATCGCTGATGTTCAAGCGTGGTTGTCGGAGCACGGTTCTCCTGTCGACGCTGAGACCGCAGCAGAGCGATGGGACAGACACGCGGCGACCGTGCGGCCTGTTGTCACGCTGTTCGGGGCCTATGACTCGGGGAAATCGTCGCTTCTTCGTCGCCTGCTCGTTGACGCCGGAGCCGATTGCCCTGACTGGCTCACCATCAGTGCTCGACACGAAACATTCGAAGCTGGCCAGGTCGTGGTCGGAGGGATTGTCGTGCAAGATACACCGGGCGTTTCGGTCGAGGCAACTGATCCACGTGCATTGGCGAACAACCAGCAAGCGATCGCCGCGGCTCAACTCACCGACGCCCTAGTCGTGGTACTGCCGCCCCAATTAGCAACTGCTGAGCTCGATCTCGTGCGTCGGGTTGTCGACCAACACTGGCTCGAAGGCTCCTTGAGATTCGTGATCTCCCGCTTTGACGAGGCTGGGGTAGACCCCACAGGTGACCGGTGGCAGTACGACGAATTAGCCGGTGTGAAGATCGTCGAGTTGCGCCACGCACTTTCTTTGTCGCAGGAGGTGCCTGTTTACGTCGTCGCGCCAGATCCATGGCAGCTTGCCGGGGAAGATCGCCAGCCCGACGCGGCAGTGTGGGACTTGTGCCGACCCTGGGACGGAATGGGGCAACTAGAAGCTCAATTGGCGCAGATTCCATCAGCTCAGAGGCAGTTGCGATCCGACGCAGCTGTTCGGTACTGGTCCGCAGCAATCGGCGTCCCCCGCGAGAGACTGTCAGTCGGCCGTGAGGAGTCCGATAGCGCGATGGAGATTGCGAGGCAAACGGGCGAGCGCGTGTCCCAGATGAAGGGGCGACTCGACGACCTCCAACACGCAGCCAAGATCGATCTCGACGCCATGCTCGCCGATGTGCTCGACCAGTGCCTCGTGGCAGGTATCGACAACGTGGACCTTCTTCGAGGTCGCACACTGAAGTCCGTCGAGGATTGGGCCACAAGAAACGGGTCGAAGCTGGCTGATTTCATCCACGATGCGAAAATGCAGTTCGAACGGCAGCTAAATAGGCCGAACTGGGCAGACATCGAATTGTTGCTTAGCGAGTTGGATCCCATACGGGGGTCGACGGAACCGGGTACATCGGGAGGTCCGGCGGATGGAAGCGGGCACCTCGGGAAGCGGCTCGCCACGATGAACGGATCGCTCAAAAAGGCGCTGCAGGAGGTCAAGACGGTGTTCGAGAAGCGTGCGAGTGACTTCTCCGCCTCGAACGCGCACCGGACCGTGTCGGCGACAAACGCGCCGACCCCACGCACGGCCGGAAGTCGGATGCTGGGGAAGGTGGACCACGCCCTCGTTGGAGCCGAGGTCATCGTCGCCCTCGGTCCGGTCTTCATCGAGGCTTTCGACCTGTTCACGGATGCGCAACGCGACAGGGAGCAACAAGCGGCGGAACGTCACCGGCTGGAGGTAATCGAGGAGAAGGTCGATGAGCTCCGCAAGCGAATTGCAGAGAAGGCGTTCGCAGCCTTCGGTGAAGACGTCGCTGATCTGAACGATGCGTTGACTGAGACGGGTGACGCAGTCACCCGGCTGGGGCAATCGCTTGCCGCGAAATTGACCGAGGTCGACCTGGCACACGCGGCTGCCGACGCATTGATCCGACGTGCTCGCGCAATCATTTCGGCGTAGTAAGCAGTGACAGACTAGACGGATGACGCAGGCTCGCACGCCGCGGGTCGCGAAGGCGAGGCACGCTTCTTCGCCCGCGATGCGGAACGGTGCCAGCCCCTTCCGGTCCGGTGCATCACCCTCCGCGGCCCCCCAGTACCCGCCGGCACCACGAGCGTGCCAGAGGTCGCCACCAGCGGCTTCCCGGAGCCTTCTAGAGCGTGTCTCCTAACAGGGGGTGTGGGCGATCGCGATGGCCAGTAGAACCCCGCCGAGGAAGCTCAATGCGTGTTTGTCGTACCGGGTGGCGATGCCGCGCCACTGTTTGAGATGCAGGAATCCACGTTCGACGGTGTTGCGGAGCTTGTACAGCGCAGGGTCGAAAGCCGGCGGTCGGCCGCCGGCTGACCCCTTCGCGGTCCGCCGGGCTTTCTGATCGGATCGTTCGGGAATGGTGTGGGCAATGCCGCTGCGCCGCAGCGCCTGCCGAGTCGAGGGATGCGAATAGGCCCTGTCAGCAAGGATACGGAAGCGGCGGCCGCGGGCCGGTCGGTGCCAGCGGTGATAGAGACCCAATAACGGCAGCAATTGCGGGTTGTCGCCGGCTTGACCGCCGGTCAAGATGACCGCGACCGGCCGGGTCCGTTGGTCGGTGAGGGCATGAATTTTGGTGCTCAGGCCACCCCGGGAACGGCCGAGCGCGTGATCGACGGGCTCGACGGCGAATTTCTTGTCATTCGATAGTGCCCCCTGTGTTGCTCGGGACGGTCGACAGGGCCTCCGGGTCTGCGGTGCCCTTGCGGGCGCCAGCAGCGTGCTGGTGAGCGCGGACGATGGTGGAATCGGCGGACATCATCCCGGCGAGCTGCTCCACCTGGCCGTCGTCCACCGCAATAGCGTTGGCGACGATGCCCAGCATTCGGCGATAGGTTCCGTCCTTCGACCAGCGGAAATGGCGTTTCTACACCGTCTGCCATGGTCCGAAGTCAGCGGGTAGATCACGCCAGGGCGAGCCGGTGCGGTACCGCCAGCAAATTCCCTCCAGCACGGTCCGATGATCAGCCCAGGGCCGTCCGACGTTGACGCCGGGGACGGGTAGCAGCGGTTCCACCGCAGCCCAGAAATCGTCGGTAATCATCCCAGCTCGTGTCATACCAAAATCATCAACGGCGCCGAGTCACATTATTGGGAGACACGCTCTAGGTCGTTGCCCAAAGCAGTGATGGCGTTCACGTCGCGGCGCGTCACCGGCTCGGGATCAGGGAAGTCGTCTCCGTAGGCCGTGTGCGGAACACAGCCGGCGGCCGCCGCGGCCTGCGCCAGTACGTCGAGATCCTCCAGAGAGCCACGAACCGGTGTCGCACTAAGCCTGGATCCACCGACTTGGGTGGTGTGTGGAGCGGGTCGTAACAGCGAGAATGCCCCTGGCGCTGGGAGAATCGGGTTTGTCTAGGACCTGATTCGACAGCACGAAGGGGCATCTCTGAGATGCAACTATCCCACACCCGCCGCGTGGTGTCAGCGGTGTTCGACGAACCAAATTTGGTGTCGGCCGGCGGTCTGGTCCCGGCGGTGAAGTTGGCCACCGACGCCGGGCTGAAGTCGTTGGCCGATCAGTTTCTGACCGTGCCGACCGACAAGGGTGCCCGGGCGGGGTTGAAGGTGACATCGCTGGTCGCCGGGATGATCGCCGGTGCGGACTCAATTGACGATATGGCGGTGTTGCGGCACGGCGGGATGGGCCGAGTCTTCGACGCCGTCTACGCGCCGTCGACGTTGGGGTCTTTTCTGCGGTCTTTCACCTTCGGGCATGTCCGGCAGTTGGACGCGGTCGCTTCCCGGGTGTTGGGCAACCTGGCCGCCGCGACCCCGGTTCTTCACGGTGTCGACGGTGATGTGTTGGTGGACGCGGACGACAGCATCATCGAGGTCCACGGATACGCCAAGCAGGGCGCGGGTTTCGGCTATTCCGGGGTCCGCGGTCTCAATGCGCTGATCAGCACGGTGACCGTGCCCGGTCGGGCACCGGTGATCGCCGCGTCCCGGCTCCGCAAAGGTTCGACCAGTTCGGTGCGCGGCGCGGCCAGGCTGGTCGCCGACACTTTGGCCACCGTCCGCCGGTTGCGGTCCGCGGCCGCGGCGGGGCGGGTGTTGCTGCGCGCGGACTCCGCGTTCTACGCCCATTCGGTGGTGCACGCCGCGAACACCGCCGGCGCGCAGGTATCGATCACGGTGCGGCAGGACAAACGTGTCAAGACCGCCATCGCCACCATCGGCGGCGATGCGTGGACGAAGATCAAGTACACCGACGCGATCTTCGACCAGGACACCGGCCGGTGGATCTCCGCCGCCCAGGTCGCCGAGATTCCTTTCACCGCTTTCACTTCCCGCCGCAAGGACCAGCAGATCCCGGGCCGGTTGATCGTCCGGCGGATCCCGGACCTGAACCCGAAAACCACCGACGGGCAAACCACCCTGTTCGACACCTGGCGGTTCCACGCGTTCTTCACCACCACCCCCAACGACGCCGCCGACACCGTCACCGCGGACCAGATCCACCGCCGGCACGCCATCATCGAAAACGTGCACGCCGATCTGAAGCACTCCGCCCTGGCCCACCTGCCCTCCGGACGATTCAACGCCAACAGCGCATGGCTTGTGTTGGCGTGCATCGCTTTCAACCTCACCCGCGCTGCCGCGACCGTCGCCGGCGGAGCCTTGATCAAGGCGACCACCGGCACGATCCGGCGGACCCTGATCACCATTCCCGCCAAGGATCGCCTCCTCCGCCCGCAACCTCACTCTGCACCTACCAGCCAACTGGCCATGGCAGACCGGCTGGGACAAACTGTTCACCCGGGTCTGCGGCCCACCCGCCACCGCCGCCACCTGACGACGAACCCGGACAAACCACCACCACGTTCAACCCGCGAAAAGACCAGCACCACCCGGATAAGCCGGCGGACCGGCCGAACAAACACGCCCACAACCAGCAACGCCACCTGAAGCGAAGCGGCCCACCCTCAGACCCCGATCGGTGGATCCAGGCTAAGGGACTCAAGCGTCTGCGCTGACGTGTCCGGCCGTGCCAGGCCTCGACCACTCAACTCAACTCGCCGACTGCCGCGGGCAGCAGCAATGGACCAACGGCAGCCTCTCAGTCCCCACCGGCGAACCACTGGCATCCGCGGTCCGCGCAGCGACCGGCTTCCTGCTGGCCTACGGCTACAACCCTGCGCAGCAGTAATCCTGGGAGCTCCACGGGGTGCACGGGGCTTGTTGCTGGCTATCCAGCGACGGCCGTCAGAGCGCGGAGCAGCAACTCGGCGACGAGGTGCAGGTCATCCAGTTGCGTCTCGCGGCCCTCGGGAATGGCCCTCATCACCCGGACCGATCTTGCTGCGTGGTCCTGGAACCAGCGCCGGGCGTGACGCGCGGCGTCCTGCTGCAGTTGGGAGTCGGCTGTCGCGAGTTGCGTGCGCACCAGTGGACCGGCCACCGGATCCAGTGTGAGCCGGACGATGTCGAGCAGGTCGGTCGCCTCTTTCGCGGCACCGCGATTCATCACCGACTGCAGCTTCATCGCCACCAAGGGTCCCGGCTCGGCCACTGCGACCGTCAGACCGGGTAGTCCGTCAGCGGAGATCAGGACGGGCGTGGCCGTCGCCGCGGCCCAGGCGTGGGCCAGCACGTGGAGCCGATCGGTGGGGTCCTCCGGCAGGTCGGCGATCTCGGCGTCGGTGACCTCCAGAACATCGACCTGCACCAGCCCCGCCGGCGTCGGCACCAACACCCCGGAGACACCGCTGACCTCCGCGCCGCTGGCCACCAGGAGCTGCAACTGCGGCACTTCACCGGCCGCGCGCCGATTCACCGTGTCCAGGTCGCTGGTGACCCGATAAGGACGGGACAGTCGGCACACCACGGCCAGACCGCCGATCACCACTGCGGGGCGACCCGTCCTGGACAGGATCGCTGGGATGGCGAACGCCAGCGCCGACATCGACGTCCCGGCCAGCTCGACGACCGGGATCGCGTCACTACCAGACACGTGTGCCGCCAAACCTTGGTGTCCAGCCGTCCAATACTTCGCGGCCTCGCCCGGCGTCCTGCGCCAGATCGAGAGCGACGAACAAGGGCAATGCCAGCGGCCACGCCTGATCAGCCGAACCTGCCGGGTCGACGCGGCTGGCGCACACCATCGGGACAGGGGCGACGCGGATGGTTGCGCCCCGACTGTCGTGATTGGCGGCCGCGCCCAGCAGGTGAACGGCCCGTCGCAAGATCGCGGCATCGGGAACGTAGAAGTCCGGCGGGTGGTCCGAGCGCAGGGCCACAGGTGCGCCGTAGGCTGCCGCGGCTACCGAGTCGCTCAGTGCCCAGCCGGTGGTCGTGTCGATGGCATCCAGGCCCATCTTGAGCGCGTCGTTCACCCCGCTGTCACTATGTGCGGGAGCAGCTTTGACATTGGCGTGGGTCGGTTGCCAGATTGCGGCGAGTTCCCAGAACAGCTCCGGCACAGCGGGCCGCCGCTGTGCATCGATGAGCCCGGCATCCTGCAGGCAGGTCAACGTGTGTGAGACCGAGCTCGGTGCTCGGCCCAGTTGGGCCGCGATCATCCGCACCCGCGCGGGATCGTCGGGGTTCAGCAGCAATCGCGCA
This sequence comes from Mycobacteriales bacterium, assembly GCA_038204125.1. Taxonomy (GTDB): domain Bacteria; phylum Actinomycetota; class Actinomycetes; order Mycobacteriales; family Nakamurellaceae; genus Nakamurella. Next base: position 2,170 of record JBBRDH010000082.1, on the reverse strand, counting down.
GCCACCTCGAGTCCTACCCGCCCGACCAGCGGAGCCGACCGGCCCGGAAGCGCGCGCATCGCCGGCACGTCGGCGTCGACGAACAACCCGGGAGCAGCCAGATGCAAATGCCCGCGAAGATCCAACCACCCCCAGCCGGCTCTTTTGAGCACCTCACGGGCCTCGCGAGTCACGCGAGCGGATACGACCACCCAGAGTGCCGACTTGTCAGTCGAGCGACTCATCCACTGGTTGAGTCGCTGATCCAGGCCATCGACTGAGGTCAGTGATTGCTGCTTGACCTCGAAGACCATCCGGTCCCCGGAGGGCGTGACAAGGGCCAGATCTACGCCCGCGTTAGCATCAGACAGGTTGGGTTCGACGCTCAGTCCTACCGCAGCTGCCGCATCACGCAGCGCTGCCACAGCGTTAAGGCGACCCAAAGTCATCCGTCAACACTGACACGGCGTTCGGTGTTCGGTCAATACCGAACGCCGAACAATACCGGGATCACTGGCGGGGCATCAGTGTCCAAGTTGGCCGCTGGCTCCTCAAGTCGCAGCTCCGATGCCGCCGGCGTGAGGATGACGAGCCCGCGAGGCTGACGATTCATGCGAACGGGTCCGGCGATATCCTCGTCCCGAACACGTTGTGCCAGAGCGGCTTTGAGCCGTCTTGAGCTACCTATGGAATTTTGAGGATGAGAGTGTGATCCTGGCATGAGTAGGTTGTGTGTTGCTACCGCCACCTATTGATCCGAAACATGTTATGGTGAAACATGTTTCGGACAGAGTGCGCCTGGAGGGATTCGAACCCCCAACCTTCTGATCCGTAGTCAGATGCTCTATCCGTTGAGCTACAGGCGCGTGTTCAGTTTTCCTTCCGGGGCGGTGCTGCCGAGCAGTGGATCAGTGGCCGGAGCCGGGACGTGCCACCGCGGAAGCGGAGGGATTTGAACCCTCGGTGCGGTTGCCCGCACAACACATTAGCAGTGTGTCCCATTCGGCCGCTCTGGCACGCTTCCCAGGGCCACCCCCGTAGAGGCCGCCGATCGGCAACCCTACCGGCCTGCATGATCACCCGCAAAACGGGTTGACCGTCCATGATCGCGGCGCCGGGCCGGCCGAGACAAGCACACGTCAGGCCAGGCAGGTGGCCATCGACAGCGCCTGCGGGGCCAGTGTTCCCGTCGCGGCCGCGCAGCCGATCACCGAATACCGCGCCCGGTCCCAGCCCCGCACAGTCCAGACCGTGACTCCGCCGGCCCGGTCCTGGACGGCGATTGCCAGGCCGGTCGGCAGCACCAACGTCCGGGCCAGCGGGGTCTGGGAGGCGAAGCCTTCGGGACCGCTGACGTCGGTCCAGGAACCGGACGCGGACAAAGCGAAGGCGGACGCAATCGCGTTGGCGTCGGACTGTTTGGCGATCACCACGCATTGACCCGCCTCGCAGGGCAGCGCCCCACCGGCCGGGGCCGGGAACTGGCTGCCGTAAGGCACATTCACCGCTCCGGCGACCGCTCCGTTGGCGCGGACGGCCACCAGCACGGCCCTGCCCTGGCTGGTGCCAATGAGAGCGGCGGACAGACCGGGTGCGACAGCGGACCGGGTCGCCAGCACCGCGCATCCGATGCAATTCGCGAGTGACACCGCAACTTCGGTCGGGCCGGCGCCCGTCGATGCCGGTACAACGGTTGAGGTCGCAGCCACGTCCGGCAACGTGGGGACGCCAGCCGATGAGCGGGAGGAGGAAGAAGCATCGCTCGAAGAGCCCGGTCGGCCGGATATCGAGTTCGACGAGGACGAGCCCGGTCGGCCGGATGTCGAGTTCGACGAGGACGAGCCCGCAGGGTTGGTCAACTGTTCGGGCCCTGTGTTCCCGAGGGCAGGCACGGTCACGATGACCGTCGCGGTACCCGCCGCACCCTGCGTGACGAGACCCGAGGCTGGGCGGGAGAAAGGTGGACTCACCTTGCACCCCGTCGTCGTGGCGGCGAAGACCACCAGCGCGCCGACTAGTCGCCGGCGGCGGCTCCCGCGGCGGCCCACAGTGGTCATGGCTTGTTACTACCGCAACCTGCCCCTCCCACGGGAGAACCGCGACCCGAAGCCCATCGCGCCGCCCGATGAGAGAACGATCGTTGATGGGCGAGAATGCATCCATCATGACCGTTCAACTCCGCAGCGCCCTC
>JBBRDH010000081.1:0-23603 GCA_038204125.1 Mycobacteriales bacterium | reverse complement strand
AACCTCGGTGCATTCTTCACTCTCAACGGCACAAAGACTTCGACGAAACCCTGGGCGCCCTTGATCGTTCCGCCCACCACCTCCTGTTGCCGCGTGACGCCCGAGGAGATCACGTCGTCCCGCATGGCCGCCTGCGCCTCGGCAGGGAGCGTCAGAACCTCGCCGATCTGTCCGGGGTCCACGTCGTACAACACCCTGCCGGTGGAATCCCAGATCGTCACCTGAGTGAGATAGCCGTCGGCCAGCCTGTTCTCGATGGCGTGGTCCAGGTCCGCTCGCTGCAGCGATCCGGAACGGAACGCCGCGGGCAGCAACGGGGCAATCACCCGGTCTGCGAGCCGGGCCGTCGTCCGCTCGGCGTCCTTGAGCGCCACTCCTCTGGCCAGGGTCCGGCTGGCAATCACTGCGCCCACCGACACGAGAATCAATGCCAGTATGGTGACGCCCAAAAAGACAATTAGGTGATGGCGCACCGAGAATTGCCGGCGCCCGCGCGATCCGCGGCGGTCCCTACTCATCCGGAGGGTAATAGACCCAACTGCTGGGCCTTGATAACGGCCTCGAGTTGGGTACTCACCTGGAGCTTGCCCAGGAGTGACTTCACATAGCCGCGGCAAGTATGCATGCTGATGCCCAGAATCGACGCGATCTCTTTGGCAGGTAAACCCTGCCCGAGAAACTGGAGTACCTCGAGTTCTCGCGGCCTCATGGCCGGCGCACCCCCAGTTGCAGGGCCGGCGGCGTTTGGCACGGCCGGAGCGAAAGCCGAATTGGCGACGAGCATCTGGCCCTGCCGGGCCTGTCGCAGCGTGCCGATCATGTCCTTCATCGATCCGTCCTTCGAGATGAAGGCCGAAGCCCCGGCCTGGGCCGCCCTGAAGACCCACTCCCCGGTGTTGTGCGCTGTCACCACCGCGATGACTGACTTCGGTGCTACCTGCCGGATCTGGCGGGTCGCGACGATTCCGTCCTCCGTCGGCATCTCGATGTCCATCACGACGACGTCCGGTTGCAGGCGTCCGGCCATCCTCACCCCTTCCCTGGCCGTCGCAGCCGTTCCGACGCAGGTCATTCCGGGGACCTCGTTCAGCGCCCAGGCGAGCAGATCGGCAAAACTGCGGTGGTCGTCGACCACCAGGACGCTCAACAGGTCCGGGTCGGCGGCTCCAACCTCACCTGCATTCGTCGTATCGGCGACCACCGGCAGCACCCCTCCCAGAGGCGACTACGGCCGCCAAGGGCACCAGGGGACCGATTACCCAGCGCACATGATCAACCGCTCACCGCGGTATATATGCCGCAAGTGGGATGAGCTTACTACGACTAACGGGTGGCGGTGGCGGATTTGTCATCACTCTGGGTAGCGGTTGGTCGGGCGCGGCCGCCGAACCGCGTCCGACCACCTTTCGTGCTGGGAAGTAGCGAGGCCACGGTGTGGTCAGGAACGCCGTCTACGGATGCAAGCGAAGTGTGCGCCCAATGGAAGGTCTCCAAGACCGGTGACCAGACTTCTGGCACCGACTGTGGGTACCGGAGGATCGGATGGCCTCTCTCAGGTGCGGGCGGCCCGGTGCGCGATGATGGACCGCTGCTAACAGTGCCTCTCGACGCTTGCGGAAGGTTAGATCTTGGACGTCCCCTTTCCACTGACCGGCCGGGCAGTCGCTGTCACCGGAGGTGGCTCCGGTATCGGGCTCGCCACGGCGCGAGCGGTCTCTCTCGCCGGCGCCTCGGTACTGCTCGCTGGCCGGTCGGCCGACAAGCTGATGGCAGCTGCAGGGACACTGCCTGGACCGGTCAGCGTGCTGCCGCTCGATGTCCGGGATCCCGGGGCGGGCGTTGTGCTGGTCGAGTCGTGTCTGAGCGCCTTCGGGGGTCTGGACGTCCTGGTCGCAAATGCCGGCGTCTATCTGCCCGGACTGTTATGGGAAGGCGATACGGCAGCCTTCGACGACCTGCTGCGGACCAACGTGTCCGGTGTCTTCAATACCGTGCACGCCGCGATCCGGGCGATGCGCGAGACGGGCACCGCCGGCGACATCGTCGTCACCAGTTCGATTTCCGGCCACCAGGCGATCGACTGGGAACCGATCTATTCGGCGTCGAAACATGCTGTACAGGCCTTCGTCCATGGCGTCCGGCGGCAACTCGTCGGGTCCGGGATCAGGATCGGCGCGGTGGCCCCGGGAATTGTGCTGAACGATCTGTGGCACGTCACCGGCGAAGCCGACGTCGAGGCGGGGGTCGCGGCGGGCGCGGGTCTACGGTCCGAGGACGTGGCGGAGGCGATCTTGTTCATGCTGACCCGGCCCAGGCACGTGGGCATTCGGGATCTGGTCATGCTGCCGATCAATCAGGAAATCTGACGTTCGGACCGCTCACCGCCGGGCCGGCTGCCGATCAGAAACCGCCCATGTCCCCGCCGCCGAAGTCACCGCCCCCACCGAAATCACCGCCCCCACCATCGAAGCCGCCACCGCCGAAATCACCACCGCCGAAATCACCACCGCCGAAATCACCACTGTCATAACCGCCCCCGCTGTCACCGCCGCCGTCGTAGCCGCCACCGTCCGGATTGCCGCCGTCTGTGCCACTGTCGCTGAACCCCGAGCCGTCGTTGCCGCCCTGATCGCCATACCCGTCCTCGCGCGCCTCGCTGAAGCCGGCCTCGAAACCGGAGTCGTAGGCGTACATCCCGCCCATTCCCATCATTCCGGAGAAGAGGGTCGAGGCGACGAGGTAGCTGCCCACTCCCCAGGCTCCCGCCACCATGGCCGTCTTCCACCAGGGGTCGGAGTACCAGCCGCCCGGTACCGGCCGGCCGGCGACCATCCCGCCCGGGTAGAAGTACGGCGTCCGGCCGCCCGGAGCCGGTGATGCCTGGTATTCGCGGCCACTGACGGCGACCGACCGGTCCTCGCTGACCCGGCCCGCCTGCTGCTGACCAGGCATCGGCGGCAGTTCCGGCCCCGGGTCGATGCCGAGTGCGGTTCTGGCCGCCCGGACGTAATAGAGCCCTTCGTGCGCGGTCTGCATGGCGAGGCGACACTGGGCGATCGATGCGGCCTGCTCGATCTGTGATCCGGCAGCGTTGAACCGCTCGGCGGCGTCGGCGATGGACTGCCGAGCCGGGGCGTTGTCTCCGGCGTTCAGCGAATAGACCTGGCCACCGAGCCGCTCCGTCCACCGTCGGGCTTCGGCTTTGGCGTCAGCCAGTTCCGCAGCTTCTCGAGTCTTCCTCGACTTGAAACCGAACATTGCCACCACCGCAATCAGCAGAACGATCAGGACGACAAACCACGTAAGCACAGTCACTCCCTCGGCCAGGACGCCGACCCGCAGACCGCGGAGCAGCCGGTCAGCGCCGCCGGCGTGACCTGGTTCCGAAGACCGAGCGTCCCAGCGAGCCGCCCAGGGAGGTGCCGAGCGACCGCAGAAACGACTTGACCACCGGGCTGCCCATCATGCCGCCCAGGAAGCCGCCGCCGGCATTCGGCTCCTCCGGGGGGCGCTGTTCAGCCTGTCCTCTGGCACTTCCCCGGGCACTGCCCTGGCCCCGACCTGAATCGCCAGATGGGTTGTAGGGTATCGGCATCGGGTCCATCGTGGCCGGCGGCAGCGCGTCGCCGCCGGTGTTCTGCCCGGCCGGAGGGGCGCCCGAAGTCGAACCGGCACCGGAGAGCCGCCCGGTCAGCATTTCGTAGGCAGATTCCCGATCCACCGACTGCCCGTACCTGGCCTGCAGCGGCGAGGACGCGATGGCAGCGGTGACTGCGCCGGCCTCGGCCGGGCCCATCAACGAGCGTGGCGCCCGGACTCTGGTCCAGGCAACCGGCGTCGGCGCCCCACGTTCACTGAGCACCGTGACGATGGCCTCCCCGGTCCCCAGGCTGGTCAACGCCGTCTCCAGGTCGTACACCGTGGTGGTCGGGTATGTCCGGACGGTGGATTTCAGCGCCTTCTGGTCGTCGGGAGTGAAGGCACGCAGCGCATGCTGGATCCGCGCGCCCAGCTGGGACAGGACCGGACCTGGCACGTCGGTCGGCAGCTGCGTACAGAAGAAAACGCCCACGCCCTTGGACCGGATCAATTTGACGGTCTGCTGCACTGCCTGGTTGAAAGCTTTCGATGCGTCGGCGAACAACAAATGCGCCTCGTCGAAGAGGAACACAAGTTTGGGTTTGTCGATATCGCCCACCTCGGGGAGTTCCTCGAACAACTCGGCGAGCAACCACATGAGAAAGGTGGAGAACAGCGCGGGGCGGGTTTGGAGATCTGCGGTTTCCAGCAGCGAGATCATTCCCCGTCCGTCCGGTGCGGTGCGGAGCAGATCGGACACCTGCAATTGTGGCTCACCGAAGAAGACGTCGCCTCCCTGGGCCTCCAGGTTGGTGACGGCCCGGAGGATGACGCCGGCCGTCGACGCCGAAACGCCGCCCAGGTCCTTGAGATCCGCCTTGCCCTCGTCACTGGTCAGATGGCTGATGATGGCGCGCAGGTCCTTAATGTCCAACAGCGGGAGTGACCGCAGATCGGCCCAATGAAAAATAAGGCCCAGGGTCGATTCCTGGGTCTCATTGAGTCCGAGCACTTTCGAGAGCAGGATCGGCCCGAACGAATCGATGGTCGCCCGCACCGGAACTCCCGTCGCTCCCCCCGCCAAAGTCAGATATTCGACCGGAAATCCGGAGGGCACCCATTGATCGCCGGTATCGGCGGCCCGCTGCGTGATCCGATCGCTGGTAACTCCGGCGGTCGCCATTCCCGTCAGGTCGCCCTTGATGTCGGGCATCAGCACCGGAACACCGAAAGCCGACAACTGCTCGGCGATGACCTGCAGGGATTTGGTCTTTCCGGTACCGGTCGCACCGGCCACCAGTCCGTGGCGATTGAACATGGACAGCGGGATGCGGACCAGAGCGGTGGGATCCACGACGCCGTCGACCACCACCGAGCCCACCGTCACGCACGGCGCCATCGTGTCGTAGCCCGCGGCGATCTTCCCGGCCGGGGAATTGGGCGGAGCACTCTCGGGCGCAGTCATGGTGGTCCCTCCAACATCGTCCCCTGCAACATCACAGTCCCGGTTGCCTCGCCGGGGTTTACGAAGCGTAGCCGCAACCTCCGGCCGTTCTTCGGGACGACGATCGAATCATCGGGCGGCCCTCCTCGCAACGGTGTCCGTCCATCGGCGCACGAGTGACACGGGCAGAACGGAGCAAGCTCGGTCGGGTGCCGGGCCGCTAGGGTGAGGACTTGTGAATGACCGACTGGTATGGATCGACTGCGAGATGACCGGCCTCGACGTGGTCAATGATGCGTTGATCGAGGTGGCCGCGTTGGTTACCGACGGCGAGCTGAACATCCTGGGCGACGGCGTGGACCTCGTCATCCATGCCTCAGAGGAGGCGCTGGCGGCCATGCCCGAGGTCGTCGTCAACATGCACGCCAAATCGGGCCTGACGGCGGCTGTGCGCGCGTCCACGGTGACGATCGCGCGGGCGCAGTCCCTCGTGCTGCAGTACGTCAAGGAACATGTGCCGGAGCCCGGAACGGCGCCGCTGGCAGGGAACTCGATCGGCACCGATCGCGGATTCCTGGCTCGCGACATGCCGGAACTCGACGCGTACCTCCACTACCGGATGATCGACGTCTCCAGCATCAAGGAGCTGTGCCGACGGTGGTATCCGCGCACCTACTACGCCCAGCCGGCCAAGGGCATGGCGCACCGCGCGCTGGCCGACATCATCGAGTCCATCCGCGAGCACGACAACTACCGTCGCACCGTGTTCGTCCCCGCCCCCGGCCCCGACACCGACCAGGCCAGGGCGGTGGCAGCCCAACTGCTCGGCGGCACTGCGCCGTGAACCAAGCTTGCCGAAACCCGGCACGATCGGTCCTACGGGTCGGTTAGACTATGGCGTCCCGCTGCCGGCGGATGCCCAACCAGGCACCGATGGCAGCACGGGTGCACGGCGGCAGGCAGAGAGCATGGTGGGCGTAGCTCAGCTGGTAGAGCACTGGCTTGTGGTGCCGGTGGTCGCGGGTTCGAGTCCCGTCGCTCACCCAGAACCCAAGCAGGGCCTCGATCTTCGGATCGGGGCCCTGTTGCGGTCCGGGCGGCTGACGTCCACGCCCGACCAGCGGGTTTTCTGTTGCCGCCGGGCAACCTGTAGAGTTCGACCTCGCGACGCAGAACGTTGCAACGCGCCATTAGCTCAATTGGCAGAGCAGCTGACTCTTAATCAGCGGGTTCGGGGTTCGAGTCCCTGATGGCGCACCGTTTCCCGTAGTCCGCACAATCCGCGGGCTTGCCACGGCTTCTGAGTGATCGATTCCTCGATCCCCTGTGGTCAACGGGCCCAAACTCGACGACGTTGACACCGAGCGGCTGCGCAAGTGTGAAGCAGCGCACCACCCGCTGAGGCTGCAAACAGCGAGACCGCGTTCTTGCCGCAGCTTCGACGCACGACTCGTCGACTCTTCGGCCCGAGCCGGACGTACATCGATCGGCACCCAAGATCCGCGCCGCACCGCCGCCCGCCCACCGCCGCCCACCGCCGCCCGCCGAGCCGCCCACCGCGGCGCGGATCATCATCGTCTGCGCGGAACAAATGAGCACAAATGGTGACCGTGGGACAGGAATAAAGCATCAAATCCGCGCAGCCAGAAGTCGATCCTCGCAGTGCTCCGGCCACCGCCATCAGCAGGATCGAGTACCCGTTGCTGATGTGCCGGTACTCGTCCGACGACGCCGGATGGAACACCGTCGGCAACAGATAGTCGCCGCTCGCCGCGGCCGCGGACTGCATCGCCACGAAAAGCGCATTGGTAGAGCCGGTTCCGGCCATGCCATGGCTGCGGATCGCACCGGCACAAGGGTGGATGCGCACCTGCTCCCGCACTTTGGTCATTCGCTGCAGGTTCCGCGGTGCGGCATCGCCCCGACGACCTGCATCTGCTCATTCCCCACCTGCTGTCACGGGTGTCGGGGCAGGGACCGTCGATTCGGAAGTCGGCGCCAGCTCATGTCGCTGGAGACCCTGGAGCGTGACGCCATCGTGGCCGGGCTCCTGACCGATGACTTCAACAGGGCGCGGGCGGCCGCCGAGGTCGGCATCTCCAGGGCGACGATCTATCGCAAGATCTGGCAGTACTGGATACAGGATCACCCTGAGGCAGTGGGCAACGACCTGATCGGGCGGGCCGGTACGCCGGCGAGCAGTTCGTCCGGACCGCAATCCTTTGTGACGACCGCCCCGGCTGCGATGACACAGCCGGCGCCCACCGTGACGCCTGGCAGGATGCTGACGGACGAGCCGACCCAGGTCCCGGCCCCGATCACCACCGGACGGCCACAGACAGGCCCGGCACGACGCTCGGCCGGGCCCAGTTCGTGGGTCGAGGTCAGCAGCCGGACATGGTCGCCCAGCCGGACTCCATCACCGATGGTGATGTCGCCCTGGCCGGCGTCGAAATAGCAGTCGTAGTTGACAAAAACGTTGCCGCCGATCCGGATCCGGTGCGGTCCGGTGAACCGGGTCCCGGCCAGGAAGAACGTGTCGGCCCCGACCTCCACGCCGGCCCGGCGCAGGATCCCTGCCCGAGATCGGTGCGGCAGCAACGACAACGCCGACAGGCTGTAGAGCACATCCCGCCGAGGACCGCGATGCACCCGAACCACCCCTTCCCGCATGCCGCAGGTGTTCCGGCGCTCTGCCGCTCGGACAAGCCTTGCACGGCGCACCTTGCGCGCGACTTCCGCAGGGCCCGACATAGCGTTCTCGCTACCCCGCCCTTGCGCCCGCCGAAGCCACGCGGCAGGATGCCCACCCAGCGCAACGCGACGACGCGGGACGGGAGCAACGGAGATGAGTAGTACCGAGCGGGCCAAGGCGGGGGTCAAGTCGGCGGCAGCTGAGGCCGAGAGTGCCGGCCGACAGGTGCAGAACAGCAAGTCGTTCCAACTCCTGGTGATGGTCGGCTTGATGGCCTACGGCCTGGTGCACCTGCTGGTCGCCTGGATAGCGGTGCAGATCGCCTGGACCGGCAGCCGGAAGGAGGCCTCCCAACGGGGGGCGCTCTCCGAGTTGGCCGGCAGCGGATTCGGCGACGTGCTGCTGTGGATCACCGCGGTGGGACTTTTTGCGCTCGCCCTATGGCAATTGTTCACTGCCATCTGGGGCCACCAGGAGGTCGACGACGACAAGAAGAAGGTGGTGAAGCGGCTGGGTTCGGCGGGCAAGGCGGTCATCTATCTGGCGCTGGGGGTCAGTGCGGTGTCCACCGTGATCAGTGGCGGCAAGTCGAGCAGCAGCAGCGAGAAATCGATGACGGCCAAGGTGTTGTCGGTGCCTTTCGGCAAGGTGCTGGTGATCGCGGTCGGGCTCGCGATAGTCGTGATGGGCGGCCGGTTGGTCTACCGCGGGGCCAAGAAGAAATTCGTCAAGGACCTCACCGGCGGCGTTACCGAAGCGGTGACCAGGCTCGGCCAGGTGGGATACATCGCCAAAGGCATCGCCTTCGCCATTGTCGGGGTGCTGTTCTGCACCGCCGCCATCAACTACGACCCGAACAAGGCGGGCGGTTTGGACAGTGCCCTGCGAACATTGCGCTCCCAGCCGTACGGTTCGGTGCTGCTCACCTTGATGGCCCTGGGAATCGCTGCCTTCGGGGTCTTCTGCTTCGTCTGGTCCAGGCACGCCAAGCGCTGAACGAGGTGACGGTAACCGGCGTGCAGTAGAGGTGGGGTCGTCACCTTCGGGTGCAGGTACCACGCCTGAGTCACATCGTCTCGCTGCGACTGTGGTGAGGACTGTTTGGATCGCGGCGATTGCACTGGGTTGCGCAGCGGTGGTTCGGCCGGGTCAGTTCTGGGCCGTTAGTCAATCGGTTGGAATGACAGGTCTGCCGACAGTGCACCTTCCGGACCGGCCCGGGCGAAGTAGATCAGCCGCCCCGCGACGACCAGCGTCGAGCACTCCGAAGCCCTCAACGTCGTTATCGCCCCCGGACCCGCAGAACCCGGATCAAAGCGCGGACAGCGACAGCCACTCCGACCAGGGAACCGTCCAGTCGAAGAGATCTCCGTCTGCCGGGCCCAACTGGACGCTGGTGCCGGTCACTTCGACCGGATCTCCGTAGAGAGCAGATTCGAAATATGCCTTCGCATTCTTCGCGGACAAATTGATGCAGCCGTGACTCACGTTGATGGTGCCCTGGGCCCCGACCGTCCCCTGGTTCTGGTGGATGAATTCGCCGTTGTCGCTGATTCGGACATCCCAATATTCGGTGATGTTCACATAGCCATATTTTGGATTGCTCATCTTGTGCACCTTGAGCAATTCGTTGACGACATGGATACCGGAACGGGTCACCCGGTTCGGGTCACCGATGTCGTCGCCGCTGCCATATGAAGCGGGGTAATCCGCTACCGTTTCGCCGCTGCGTTTGACCACCAGGTGGAAGCTCGTCGCATCCGCATAGACGACCTGGTTCCGGCCGATGGTGAAGTCGGACGTCACATCGCCGCCGCCAAAGGCGCCGTCACCGAACTTCAGGCCGTAGACATTCGCCTCGACGTGCACCTTCGTGTTGGCCGGCCAGTACTTCTTCGGCCGGTAGTCCAGGCCCCAGAAGCCATCGTCGTGTTCGATCCACGCCCAGGAGCCCTCGACCTCGGGGGTTGTCGTGATCTTGACGCTCTTCTCGATCAGCGCCCGGTCGACGGGCTTCTGGCCGAACCTGACGATCACCGGTGCAGCCACCCCGACCACTTCCCCGTCGCCGGGGGTGATGATGGTTCGGATCCGGTCCGCCGGCTCCACCGTGGTGAACGTTCCCGTGATGGCGACCGACTTACCGTCGGTACCGAGCGCCGTTCCGGCTGCGGTGTAGACGCGGCCGAAGCCGAGCACCTCGCCGAGCGACCACGACAGGCCGTCGGCGGAGACGGCGCCCTTGACGACTTTTCCCTCGGGATTGGTCAATTTGAACGCGGTGATCCTGCCCTTGGTCACGGAGATCTTGATCGGCTGGGACGGCGACAGTTCGGCAGCGCCGAAGACCGGGGAGGCCGCGACAGCAGCGACCGGCGGGACGATGGGAGTCGGACTCGGCGAAGTGCTCGGCGGCGTACTGGTGGGGATCGGGCTGGACCCAGAGGTGGCTGTTTCGGACCCGGAGATCGGCGGGACAGAGACCGAGTTGATCGAGCTGGAACCCGACCCACTCGTGGTGGGTGCGACGGTCGAATTCACTGTGGCAACGGCGGTGCCTCCGTTCGAGGCCTGCGATGTGCAGCCGGCGACGAGCGGCACGAGCACCGCCAGCACGGTCAGCAGCCGCCGCCGGCGCGTCGGAGTTGTCGACCTTTGACGCATGAAGAAGTCCGCCTCACGAGCTCAGGATCATCAGCCGAACACCGTCATGGCTGCTGCCGCCGGCACTTGCCGACGGTCATCAGGGTACCGGCAGCCGTCGTTGCGGCAGCGTGAAAGCGCTTCTCCGGGGTGTGAGATCGACCCGAGGAAGATGGCCGGGCGGATGAACCGCCGAGAAAGTGCGACGACAGTGGCGCCGGGGACGAGGACCGGAATCGGACCCAGGCCGGCGGTCGTTCAGCGAAACAGCCTGCGCAGGACCACCAGCGCAACCAACGCACCCACGCCGATCAGGGAGTACTTCACCCGCGGGTCGGCGAGGGTGGCGACCAGGGTCTGCCTACCCTGCTCGAGGACCCGCTTCGGGTTGGCCCTGGTCGTCAACTCGTCGACGGTGACGGCCAGCGCATCCCGGGCGCGTTCGATCTCCGTCTGGATGGTGTCTGCATCGCGAGCCACACGGGCCTCCCCTTGGTGCCGGGCCGCTCCGAGCGCGACCCACAGCGCACTACCCTAGCGCCATGACTGCCAATGGCCCCGACGTGGGCGACCAGGCTCCGGCTTTCAGCCTGCCGGACTCCACCGGCAAAGCCGTGGGCCTTTCCGACTTCGCCGGGCGCCGGGTCATCCTCTATTTCTATCCGGCGGCGATGACGCCGGGCTGCACCACCGAAGCCTGCGATTTCAATGCGGCCAGGGCCGACCTCGACACCGCCGGCTATACGGTGCTCGGTGTATCGCCGGATGAACCGGGCCGGCTGGCGAAATTCAGCTCCGAGAGCGGTCTGGAAATCACCCTGCTCAGCGACGCGGACAAGACCGTGATGCAGGCTTACGGCGCCTACGGAGAGAAGCAGAACTACGGCCGGACGGTGGTCGGGGTCATCCGCTCCACTTTCATCATCGGCCCGACCGGCATCATCGAAAAGGCCTGGCGCAACGTGAAGGCCACCGGGCATGTGGGCCGGATCCTCGCCGAGCTCGGCCTCCCTGTCTGACTGAGCGGCCTGACGGAGCGGTCTGATGGAGCGGCCTGACGGAGCGGTCTGATGGAGCGGCCTGACGGAGCGGCCTGACGGCGCGGCCTGACGGAGCGGCCTGACGGCGCGGCCTGACGGCGCGGCCTGAGGGCGCGGTCTGACCTCCCCGGAAGGCGGAACGGTAGGCTCGCCGGGCGACAGCGGGGCCGTAGCCCAATTGGCAGAGGCACACGGTTTAGGTCCGTGCCAGTGTGGGTTCGAGTCCCACCGGCCCCACCCACCTCTCAACCCTTTGGCCTGCACGACAGGCAGACCGCCTGGCAACCACCGGCCTGGTTCGCCCAGTGGTTGTGCCGCGGGTCGCTCAGTACGCCCCGGTTTTGCCGAGGACCGCGCGTACTGTCTTCGCGATGATGACCAGATCACCTGCGACCGACCAGTTCTCGACATAGTAGAAGTCGAGTCGGATCCGCTCCTCGGCGCTCAGGGTCGATCGCCCGGAAACCTGCCACAGCCCGGTGATCCCCGGGCGCACCAACATTCGCCGTTCGATGAAGTTACCGATCTCGGCGCCCTCGCCCGGAACCAGCGGCCGGGGTCCGACGAGGCTCATCCGCCCGGAGATGACGTCGAAGAGCTGCGGCAGTTCGTCGATACTGGTTTTTCGGATGAACCGCCCGACCCTGGTCACCCTCGGGTCGTCGGCAGATTTGTAGAACACTCCCGAGGCCTGGCCCGCCGATTCTCGGATCGTGGCGAACTGCAGGTCGGCGCCATGTTTCATGGAGCGGAACTTCCACACCCGGAAGCTGCGGCCCCCGAGACCTACCCTTTCCTGGCGGAAGAAGACCGGCCCTCTGTCGTCCAGCTTGATGGCGGTCGCCACGAGCAGGACGACCGGCGACAGGAGGACCAGCGCCAAGGCCGCGCCGATCAAGTCCAGCGCGGTCTTGATGACCAGCTTCGGTCCCTTGAACATCGGCTCCTGGACGTGCATCAGGGGCAGCCCGGCCACCGGCTTGATGTGGATGCGCGGGCCGGCGACATCGGTCAGGGCCGGCGCCAGAAACAGACCGACCCCGCTGCCTTCGAGTTGCCACGCCAACTGCCGCACCTGCTCCGAACCGAAATACTCCGATGCAGAGACTGCAACGGTATCTGCCCGCACCCGGTCGATGGCCGCGACCACCTCGTCAAGTGAGCCGACAACCGGGAAGCCGTCGAGCTCTCCCGTTGCGCTACCCGAGGCGACGGCAGCGGGCGGCAGGCACAGACCGGACACCCGGTACCCGAAGTCCGGTGCGCTGCGCAGCCGCGACGCGAGTGCCACTGCACTGCTCCGGCCGCCGATCACCAGGACGGAGTTCATATGACTGCCGGACCGGCGATGCTCGTGGAGCAATTGCCGCCAGACCCACCTGCCTGCCAGCACCCCCGTCAGGCCGAGCGGCAAAGCCATCGCCAGGTACCCACGGGCGATGTCGGCTCTGGCCAGGTAGGACAAGATGGCGATGAAGCCGAAGACGTAGAAGGAGGCCTGCATGATGCGGCGGTATTCACTCGGCCCGGAACCGAGAACCTTTTGATCCCATACCCCGTTGATGCCCAGGGACAGCACCCAGGTGAGGACGAGCCCCATGGACAGCATCCAATAGTTGAAGCCATGGGCTCCGGTGACGGCCATGGTCGCCCGGCCCGGGAACCGGATGGTCTGACTGGCGAAGACCATCCCGGCCACGATGACGACATCGGTACACATCACATTTCGCCGGTAGGTGCTCATCCAATGGTGCGGCCGCCGCTCCCGGATCACCCGCGGGCCGGTGGAACCGGACCCGGCGGAATCCCGCCCCTCGGAAATCGTCCCGACCGCACCATGTTTGGCCGGGCGGACCGATGCCGGCGGTGTGACCGGGCGACTCTTGCTCGGGCAGCCGGACTCGATGTCGGCGTCACTTCCCCGGCTACCCTGGGCAGCCGACACGAGCTCGCCGAGTATTTCGGCTTCATCGGCTTTCAAGATGGAACGCTCCCCTCGACCTGTGACTCACGGACATGTGACTCACGTCGACATCCAACTTCCCGAGAATATCCCCGGACCACCCTGTCCTGTCCAATGGGCTATGTGCGGCCGGCCGGACACCCACACGCAGTGAGGAGAATGCAATAAATGTCAGTCTTTCGGGTGCTGATGGTCTGTACCGCTAACTACTGTCGGTCACCAATCGGAGAGCAGTTGCTGCGCAGGGCAACTCTGGACCTATTCGGTGATCGAAACTCCTGGGCGGTCGAATCCGCCGGTACCGACGCGGCTGTCGACCGCGGCATTCATGAGTTGTCGGCCAGAGTGCTCCTCGACCGTGGCGCCTTCGTGGAAGGTCATCGGAGCCGGATGATCGATCGGTCGATGATCGGCTCCGCGGACCTCGTGCTGACCTCGGCCAGGGAACACCGCTCCGCGGTGGTGCGGATGCTGCCCGGAGCGATAGGGCGGACGTTCACCATCCGCCAATTCGCGCGGCTCAGCGTTGCAGTTCCCCCTCTCTTCTCAGCTGATGCGAGCGACCTCGGGCGGCAATTGTTGGTCGAGGCGAAGGCGGCCAGAGGGACGGTTCAACCCGGTTCCCAGGAACAGGACGACCTGCCTGATCCGATGGGCCGCCCGCTGGCTGCGTTCGAAGCCTGCGCGGTCGATCTCGACGCGGCCGTCGCGGCCATCATGGCGCCGTTGCACCTGCGATCGCCGGAAGAGGCGGCATCGCCGGCTCCGGGGACCGGCCCTGCGGAGATCAGACCGCTGAAACCTCGCTCATCGTCATGATCTCGGCGAGTTTGGGGGGCAATACCTCGGCCTTCCAGCCCAGATCGCGGTGGGCCTTCGATGCGTCGCCGATCAGCGAGTCCACCTCTGTGGGCCGCAGATATCGGGGATCGAACTTGACGTACTTCTCCCAATCGAGGTTCACGACCCGGAAGCAGAAGTCGAGAAAGTCCCTCACCGAATAGGAGGTCCCGGTCGCCAGCACGTAGTCGTCCGGGACATCGGCCTGCAACATCCGCCACATGCCCTCGACATACTCCTTGGCATAACCCCAGTCGCGCACGGCATCCAAGTTACCCATGTACAGATATTCCTGCTTCCCCGCTGCTATCGCCGCGGCCGCCATGGCGATCTTGCGGGTCACGAATGTCTCGCCGCGCCTGGGCGACTCGTGGTTGAACAGAATCCCGTTCACCGCGAAGAGGCCGTATGCCTCCCGGTAGTTGCGCGTCATCCAGTGGGCATAGACCTTTGCGACCCCGTAGGGCGAGCGCGGCCAGAAAGGGGTGGTCTCGTCCTGCGGGGGCGGCGTGGCGCCGAACATCTCCGAACTGCTGGCCTGGTAGAACCGGGCGGGCAGGCCGGTCGCCCGAAACGCCTCCAACAACCGGGTGGTCCCCAATCCGGTCGTCATCCCGGTGAACTCCGGCTCGTCGAACGAGACCCGGACGTGTGACTGGGCCGCGAGGTTGTAGATCTCGTTCGGCTGGATCCGTTCCAGCAGTGTCGTCAGTCGAGAGCCGTCGGTCAGGTCACCGTGGTGCAGGAAGAGGCGGGCATTCTCGTCGTGCGGGTCCTGATAAAGATGGTCGATCCGCACGGTGTTGAACGTGGACGACCGGCGGATCAGCCCGTGCACCGTGTAGCCCTTTTCGAGCAGGAGCTCGGCCAGGTATGACCCGTCCTGCCCGGTGATCCCGGTCACCAGAGCCACCTTGCCGGTCCGGTCTTGGTTCTCCTGCATATTTACATCCTCCGGTCGGGTCCATCGTCTTCGGTCGGTGACATCCGCCGGCGATCAAGGTTCGCCGGCATCGAGTCGCCGGTGACATCACGGTCGGTGATCGGTTGGCCATTCGATGCGTCGAGCATCCACTTTTCGTTGGATTTACTACCGTCGGTAGAGAAACGCGTCCCGATTTGCAACCCACCGTCACCGCACTCGGCGCCCGGCGCGCACTCACGAGCCAAACCAATCTGCACAAAGGCTCCACGATTGGCTGGGTCCCTGTTGTTGATCTCCTACCTTAGCCCACCGAACGGGTAGATCGGAGGTCATAGATGGGTCCGGGAGCCGTTAGGGAGGCCACGCGATACGGGGGCGCCAACGGTGGGTGGAGGCGAGTCGGGAACGGGCAGAAGCCCTCACGGCAAGCTCACACGGAAAGGGATATATCTCAGAGCGGTCAGCAGTGAATGTGACCACCAGTGTCCAGCCCCGGGAACCGACCCCACCCGGCCCGCTGATCCCAGCCGACCGACAAGGTGCACAGTGAACCCTGCCGACGAAATCCTATCCCGGGCAACAGATTCAGCCACGACCGTTCCTGGAGTAGGCCCGCTGGACCGCCAGGCCAAGGTGTATATCGCCGGGCATCGCGGCCTGGTCGGCTCCACGCTGTGGCGGCTGTTCCAGCTCGAAGGTTTCTCGAACCTCATCGGCCGCACCTCTGCAGAGCTCGACCTACGCGTCTGGCCCGCCGTTGCCGCATTCTTGGACCAAGAACGACCGGACGTCATCATCGACGCAGCCGCCCGGGTGGGCGGGATCGTCGCGAACAACACCTACCCCGCCGACTTTCTCTCCGAGAATCTGCGTATTCAGGTCAACCTGCTCGACGGTGCCCAGCAGAGCGGTGTCGAGCGTTTTCTCTTCCTCGGGTCGAGCTGTATCTATCCGCGGCTGGCACCGCAGCCGATCCACGAGGATTCGCTGCTGACCGGGCCGCTGGAGCCCACCAACGACGCTTATGCAATCGCCAAGATCGCCGGGGTTCTGCAGGTCCAGGCCATCCGCCGCCAGTTCGGACTGCATTACATCTCGGCAATGCCCACCAATCTCTACGGACCCGGCGACAATTTCCACCCGGTGAACAGTCACGTGCTGCCGGCGCTGATCCGCCGGTTCCATGAGGCCAAGGAGGCCGACAGCCCGAACGTGGTGTGCTGGGGCACCGGCACTCCCCGCCGGGAATTCCTGCACGTCGACGACTTGGCGGCCGCGTGCCTGTTCTTGCTGGAAACCTACGACGACCCGGCGCCGATCAATGTCGGCGTTGGACAGGACCAGACGATCGCCGACATCGCCGCAGCGGTGGCATCGACCGTCGGCTATCGGGGCGCCATCGTATGGGACACTTCCAAACCCGACGGCACCCCTCAAAAACTCTTGGATGTGTCACGTCTGGAGCACCTGGGCTGGAAGGCGCAGATCAGCTTCTCCGCCGGGCTCGCGTCCACCTATGAATGGTTCCTGTCCCACGAAAAGGGCCTGCGCAGGTGATCGGCTCGAACTCACCCGACCTGGTCGGCCGGACAACACCGGACCCGCTTACCCGGCGGCTTGCCGGCTTCACCGGAGCAGGCTACGACAAGGGCCGAAACCGGGCCTGGCAGGTCGCCTGGCTGGCCGCATCAGGTCTGGTCACCACGCGGTGGTGGTGCCCCCTTTCGCTGCGGTTGCTAATTCTCCGCCGGTTCGGGGCCACCATTGCCACCGGGGTGTTGATCAGGCATAACGTCAAGATCCATTGGCCCTGGAAATTGGCCGTCGGCGCCGACAGTTGGATCGGTGAGGAAACATGGATCCTCAATCTCGAGCCGGTGTCCATCGGCCGCGACGTCTGCATCTCGCAAGGGGTGCTGCTGTGCACCGGGTCCCATGACCGGCGGTCCCCGACCTTCGAGTTCGACAATGCGCCGATCACCATCGGCGACGGCTCGTGGGTGGCCGCCAGGGCGACAGTACTTCGCGGTGTGAATATCGGAGCCAGAGCGGTGGTCGGCGCCTGCGCAATGGTGACCGGTGACGTCGAACCGGGCGCCGTGGTTCTCGCCCCGACGACCGTCACCCGCCTTGAATGACCCTCGGTTTCCATGACGGCAGACGAAGCGGCGACGGCTTGTCCCAGGCCGCGCCGCTGGGTCGCGGTTCCGGCTTTGGGATGAAGATTCTCCAGGTCGTGACCCTCTTCACCCCTGACGGCGCATTCGGCGGTCCGATGCGGGTCGCGCTGAACCAGACCGACGAACTCCGCAGTCGGGGGCACGACGTGACGCTGGTCGGTGCCGCCCGCGGCTACCCCGACAGCACCCCGGTCGAGGTCGCCGGCACGTCGGTCACGCTGACCAAGGCCTATCGGGCGATTCCGCATCTCCGTTTCGCCGGCCTCTTCTCACCAGCGTTGCTGCTGTCTGTCTTGCGCAAGGGCCATACCTACGACGCGATCCACATTCACCTCGCCCGGGACCTCGTCACGATGCCGGTCAGCCACTACAGCAGAGTGCGCCGGTTCCCCTTTCACGTGCAGACGCACGGCATGATCGACCCTCCCGCGAACGCTTTCACCCGCGCCGTGGACAGGATCGAGACCAGGAAGTCGATCAATGCCGCGACCACCGTCTTTGCGCTCTCTGATCAGGAAATAGCCCGGCTGAGGCAGGTGTCGGGTTCCTCTGCCGGCGTGTTCGTCAAGCTGCCGAACGGCATCGGTGTGAGCGACGCGGTGGTCCCGCCGCCGAAAGCCCCGAATGTGCTGTTCCTGGCCAGGATGCACGAGCGAAAGAGACCCGTCGCATTCACCGAGAGCGCGGTCATCCTGGCCAATGACTATCCCGCTGTGAAGTTCTCGCTGGTCGGGCCGGACGAGGGCGAGGCCAAGAAGGTCGAGCTGTTGATCGCCGCCGCCGGCGCCCAACGCCAGGTGGCCTGGGAGGGCCCGCTGAGTCCGGATCTGACCCAGGCCCGGATGCAGAGCTCGTCGATCTACGTCCTGCCCGCCGCGAACGAGCCTTTTGGTATGACGATCATCGAGGCCATGGCGGCCGCTCGCCCGGTGGTGGTGACCAGATCCTGTCAGCTCGCGCCGTTCGTCGAGGAATCCGGCGGCGGCCTGGTGGTCGACCACACCGAAAAGTCTCTGACCGGTGCCATTCGGACCCTGCTGGACAACCCGGATCGGGCCGCCGCGATGGGCCGGCTCGCCAGGGCCGCCGCTGTCCGTACCTACGGGATCGGCCCAGTGGTCGATGTTCTCGAAGATCGCTACGCGACGACGAACCGGAAGGGGACCTGAGGTGGATCGATTGCTCATAGTCCAGCCCTACGTCCCCGAGTACCGCCTCCCGTTCTATGAACGGCTCGTCGATGTGCTGGTGCAGGAGGGCATCTCCTGCACCGTGGCGGCCGCCGCACCGGTAGGCGACGCTGCCCGCCGACAGGATGGTGCAGTGGACCGGCCCTGGCTGACCCGGACCCGGGGAAAGGCGCTGACCGTGCGCGGGCGGACCGCCGCGTACTACGGCAGCAATCGGGCGCAGGCGTCCGCGAATGCCATCATCGTCGGGCTTCTCGGATCGTCGCCCGACACCTGGGCTGCAATCGCACGCCGAGGCCTGACCCACCGCAGGGTCGGGGTCTGGGGTCACGTCAAGTCGTACATTGCCAGGCCGAATGCCCTGGACGGCGCGCTGGAATCCTGGCAGGCCCGGCATGTGGATCACGTCTTCGCGTACTCCAAAGGCGGAGCGGCGCAGGCGAAATCATGGGGCATCAGCGATGACAAAATCACTACGGTGATGAATTCGGTCGATGTCCAGGCGACCAGCGAGGCCCTCGACCGACTGCATCACGACGAGGTCCAAAAGTTTGCAGAGCAACATCAACTGACCACCGGGCATACCGCCGGGTACATCGGTGGGCTGGACGGACCGAAGAGAATCGACTTCCTCGCCGCTGCGCTGGACCAGCTCTGGGACCTCGACCGGGGATTCCGATTATTGACTGCCGGCCACGGCGCGCAGGAACACCTGCTGGCCCCCGCGATTGCCCGCGGCCAGGTCGTCCACCTCGGGTTCGCCCGTCCGGCCGAGAAGGCGCTGATAGCACGCTCTGTCCAAAGCCTCGCCATGCCCGGCCGCATCGGTCTCATCGCCGTCGAAAGCCTGGCCCTGGGTCTACCGCTCGTCACTGCGCCCTACGAATTCCACGCCCCCGAGAACGAGTATCTGGTCGAAGGCGTTTCCCGGTTCACGTCGCCGCCAGGTCCCGCCGCTTTCGCCGCGTTGTTACTCGACGTCACCGGCCGATCGAGCGAACGGAGCGTGGCGACGGCGAGATATCCAACACTCGATGAAATGGTAGGGAATTTTCGCCGTGGGATCTTGTCGATGCTGAGCTGACCGGCGACGCCGACCACTCATGTCGGGCACCGAGTTTCCTGCGCCGATCGGGTCTGCCAGAAGTAGAGACGAATGGAGGAAGGGCTTGAGTTCAATATCAGTAGTGGTCGCATCCGCCGGAAGGCCAGGGCCGTTGGTGGACCTGTTCCGGGACCTGAGTAGGCAGACAACTCGGATCGACCAAATCGTGCTGTCGACCCCGACGCCGGAAGACGCTCCCTCATCCGAGCAACTGCCCGAGTCCATTCGCGGAATAGTCCGCCTGATCAGCGGCACCCGAGGGGCGTCCGCCCAACGCAACGCGGGGCTGGCGTTCCTGGAAAGAACCGACTACACAGCGTTTTTCGACGATGACGCCAGGCTGCATCCGCGGTATCTGGAGTGCGGCCAATCATTTTTGGATACCCACCCGGACGCGGCCGGGGTGACAGGCCGGGTGATCCGGGACGGTGCGGCGCTCGGGCGTGAGTTGACGACGGCCGAGTCGGAGTCCCTGCTCGAAAAATTCGTGCCGGGTGTCGATCTACCGGTTCGGGTCTCGAGCCTGTACGGCTGCAACTGCCTGGTGCGAGTTGCCTGGGCGGGCAATCTGAGGTTCGACGAGGAACTGCCGCTCTACAGCTGGCTGGAGGATCTGGACTATTCCCGTCGCCTGGGCCGGCTGGGGGCACTGTACCGACTGCCCGATGCCGCAATGGTCCATCGGGGGGCATCGTCGGGTGGTCGCACCGCCCACCGCCGCTTCGGCTATTCGCAGATAGCAAACGCCCTTCACCTCAGGAAGAACGGGTCGATTTCCCGGTTCGAATTGACCGTTTTCCTGCTGAAGGGCCTGCCCAACAATATTGCCAGGTCGGTCGTGGGGCCCGATCGAGCCGGGCATCGACGTCGTATTGCCGGAAATGTCCTGGCGCTTCGTGACCTGACGGCCGGAAAACTTCATCCGGCCGGCATTTTGACCATCCGATGAGCGGATCAGATCGCGACCGATCGGTCCCCGCGTCGCCGGACGGTCATTCGCTCGGTATGATTTCCACCGGTCAGCAGAGGGAGGAGTCCTTGCCCCGACAGCGGCGCTCCCGTCCTCTGCCGTACGCGTCTCGACGTCATCCCGGCCCTCGTGCGAACCGGAGCGTCCGGCCAACGACGCCGTTCGTCATGTATCTGGCAGTGATTCCCTTCTATCGTCAGTACTGCGTCGATGAACTTTACCGGCGGCTCGGCAGTTCGCTGCGGCTGTACGCGGGGTCGGAACACACTGACCCGACTGTTCGGACGGGTATCGGACACGCTGACTACCGGCTGGTGAAGAACAGGTTTCTGCTCGGCAGGCGGCTGTTGCTGCAGACCGGCTGTTGGAAAGATGTTTTGCGGGCCGAAACCGCCGTGCTGGATCTCAATCCGCGCAGTCTCTCGACCTGGGTCCTGACCGCGGCCCGAAAGGCGCTCGGCCGCCGTACCTTGCTCTGGGGACACCTGTACCCGCGGAAAGGTAGGGCCGCCGGCACGGGGTGGCTCCGGCGGGGCCTCCGGCGGATGGGTAGCGGGACGATCCTGTACGGCTATGGAACGGTGGCAGCCGCGCTCGAGGACCTTCCCGACAGCCCGGTCTGGGTGGCGCCCAACGCTTTGTACCCCCGCGAGATCCTCCAGGCTGCCGATGACCGGGCCGCCGATCCGCAGGCCTCTGATCATTCCAGCACCGATGGACGTTCGGCCACGACCGGCGTTGGTCGGTCGATGCGAGAGCGGCTGACCTACGTCGGGCGGTTGACCGGCGCCAAGAAGGTAGAACTACTGGTGCGGGGTCATGCAGCCAGCCAAGCGTCGCGGGCCGGGAGCCGGCTGACGATAGTCGGCGACGGCGATCAGCGGCAGCAGCTGGAAGACGTCGCCGACCGTTCAGGCTGCCGTGACAGCGTCGAATTTCTCGGCTGGATCACCGATGTCGACGCGCTCCGCAAGATCTATGCGGATAGTTTTACCGCGGCGTCCCCGGGATATGCAGGTTTGAGTCTGACCCAGAGCCTGGGGTTCGGCGTTCCGGTGCTGGTGGCCAAGGACGAGCCGCACTCACCCGAGATCGAGCTCGACAGGTTCGGGGGCGTCGAATAT
Organism: Mycobacteriales bacterium; assembly: GCA_038204125.1. GTDB lineage: Bacteria > Actinomycetota > Actinomycetes > Mycobacteriales > Nakamurellaceae > Nakamurella. The sequence goes on along the minus strand of JBBRDH010000081.1, from coordinate 1,905 downwards.
TTCGAGAGTGACAACGTCGACGCCCTGGCAGCGGCCATCGACGTCGCCTGGTCCCGCCGCGGTGAGATCGACCCCGGTTCGCTGTCCAGAGATGTGATCGCTCTGTATTCGGCAGAAGCAATGGCGGCCGGGATCGTCGACGCGCTCAATGAAGAGCCGTTGCAAACCAGGGCGGACGGATGGCCGGCATGGTTGACGTAACGATGCGGGGAAGGTCCAGGTTGCCGTCTCTGGTTGAAAAACCCGTCAGAGCAGTGCTCAACCGGGCCTCGTTGAGCGGCGCGGTGACAGTCGGCGCCAATTTGCGGGCGGGACTGGGCAGCACCATCGGGTCCCACCACGGACTCGTCATCGGCGATTTCGCCAACGTCGGGAGACGTTCGGTGATCGACGTTTCGGGCACCATCGGGGACTTTTTTCTCGTCGCCACTGCCGTGCAGATCCTCGGGCGGAACGATCACGCCACCGACGAGGTCGGGGTCCCGATGTCCTTGAGCACCTGGGTCGGCGACCGGACGGTGCCCGGCGCGGCGGACAAGGTCGAAATCGGTCACGACGTGTGGATCGGATCTGCCGCCATTGTGCTCGGCGGGATCGCAATCGGCGACGGCGCTGTGGTGGCAGCCGGGGCAGTGGTGACGAAGGACGTCGAGCCCTTCTGCATCGTCGCGGGCAATCCGGCGCGGGTGGTCAAAATGCGGTTCGAAAACGCCGATCAGCGGACCGCCCACCTCGAGCAGATCCAGCATCTCAAGCGTGAGCTTCTTCGTGCAGCCGGTTGACGGCCGGAACAGCGGTGGCGACGACGTCGATGACGAGCGCCCCTTGGGGGGTTGCGGTGCCAGGTCAACCGACGGTAGAAGCGGTGCTTCCCCGGACGGAAACGGACTCGGCGATGGGGGTGCCGAAACTCCCGGCTCCGTCGAAACGTCGTGGTGATCCCGTGGGCGTAGCGACTATGTAGATCAGCCCGACGAGCAAGTAGGCCAGAGTCGAATCGGCGGGCGGCTGCGACAGCAGCAGGGTCAGGAAAATAACTGCGACGGGTGTCGTGGAAGAGCCCCTACCGGCCTTGGGGAGTTTGAACCTCGGCGCCCAAATGGCCGCGATGATCAGAAGCACATATGGCACTCCCGCAGGAGCGAGCGAAGAGACGATGTTGATCCCGGACTTCGCGACACTGAAGTCACCGCCCAGTGGGTGGGCTGTGATGGCGTTCAGACCGGTGAAGGTCGCAGCGGAGCGCTCGTCCAGTGACACGGCGTTAACGGTGGACTTCGCCGTCAGGCCGACGACCGGCGCGTTGAAAGCTACGGCTATCGCGCCCAACACAGCTGCCAGTCCAGTCAGGAGCCACAGGTAGCCGACTAGTAAGTTGCGACCGGCCTTTGGGCGCAGGAAGTACTCGATGGCAACGGCGAAAACGAAAACTCCGAAACCGGCGGTTGAACTCGTGCCCAGGAGCCCAACGAGCAGGATCGGTCGGCCGTACCAGCGCAGTCGTCCCACCCTGGGCCACAGGAACCAGGCAACGATGCAGAACATGGCCATCCACCCGGGCTCCCTGCCCCAGCCGGTGAACCTTGGGATTGGCAGCGACGCGAAATTGACAGACGTCGTCGACAGTGTCGGGGTGAAAGGGAAGTAAACGTGCGCAACTGATGTGCCACCGGCTCTGATCGAAAATGCAGTCAGATCCAGTGACCCCACGCCGCCAACGAGCCAGCACGCGGCAGTGATCGCGTAAGATAGGCTCAGCGCCATGGTCAGCCACAGGAAACCCCGGACAACGACCCGTCGTCGCCCGGGGTCCGCGACGACAAGCCCGATGGCGGCGAGCGTCAGCGGTGTGGTTACCAAACTGTTAACGGATAGCCCAGCGCCAGGCCCGATGTCGAACACGCC
>JBBRDH010000080.1:0-23730 GCA_038204125.1 Mycobacteriales bacterium | reverse complement strand
TGTCAGTCTGAGGGCGACGTGGTGGTGAAGATGAAGGTGAACTCCCCCGCGGGCTGGATCGCCCGGCGCCACACCGCGGGCGGACCCTCCCGGGTGAACACCACGGTCTCGAGCGCCATGATCGCCGAGCCCACCTCCACGTCGAGCTCGGCCGCCTCGGCTTCCCCGGCCAACTCGGCCCGCACATGGTGCTCGGAAAGCGGTAGCACGACACCGAACTGCGCCTCGAGAAGCGTGATCGCCGAGCCGGCCGCCTCGAGCTCGGCTGCAGTGGGAGCGAACTCCTCCGGACTGTTGATATAGATGCGCGCGGACGAGAGCGGGCGCCCTTTCACCACGACCGAGCGGAAAAAAGTCAGCACGCGTTCGCCGGGACCTAGCCGCAGCGCCTTTGCGACCTCGATCGGCGGCGAAATCCTTTCGACGCCGGACACCCGGGTCACCGGTTCCAGTCCCTGTTCGGTGAGATACCCGACGAGGCCGCCGAACTTCAGCGTCGCAGGCCGCTCCACGGTCGGGCGCCTGACCGGGAATGTCCCTTTTGCCCGCTCGCGGTAGACGATCCCTTCGTCGGCCAACTCTCGCAAAGCCTGGCGGACGGGCGCTCGACTGACCCGAAAACGACGGATCAGCTCCTCCTCCGTCATCAGCGGACTCTCATCGTCCGACCGCCGGATCTCTTCGACCAGGATCCTCTTGATCTGGCGATAGAGCGGGACGCCCGACTGTCGTTCGACGCTGTTAGTCACGATAGTTGATAATAATACACTCCCGATGCAGTCTCACCACCCAGCGGCAAACTCGCCGGTCGTTTCGTTGCGGCGCACCGACAACCACCGGACGCCAGGTCGTCCTCCCGGCCCGGAACCGCCCGGCGCCGGTGGGAAGGAGACGGCAGCTGAGAGGGCCGACACAAAGCCAACCTGCACCTGCGGTTCCGCGGCACCGTCCGACCGGATTATGCAGGCAGCCCTCGCAGGCCCGTTCGATTTGCCGAGTTTCACCATGCCGGAGCCGGCTGTAACAGCGGTACGTTTCTCTCGATCGTGCTGGTCCAGCAGTGGAGCCAGGTGGTTTTTTCGACCCAATGGAGTCTCCCGGTGTCTCTCCAGCCCGATTTCCCGTGCCATTCGAATCTTTTGTACGCTGCGCCGCCCGTGCTGGTGCCCGAACCTGACGACGGCGGAAGGGCGGATCCCGGATTTCCGGAGCCGGCATCGCCTCCGGATCAGCCGAAGGCGCAGAAGCCGACCGGACCGGACCGGCCGCCGGGGGTCGTCCTGTCTTTTCGGCGGCCGGCGGGTGCGCCGCCGGCCACGGGCGAGCCGGCCGATCCGGGCCATGGGACTGCAGGCGGTTCGCGGCGGCCTGGTGATGTCCGGCGCGTCGAGCGGTTGCAGCCTGTACTGGCCGCTTTGGCCGGGTGCACCGACCCGGTGGAACGCCGCCGGCTGCAGGGGCTGGTGGTGACCGAACATCTCCCCGTTGCCAAGGCCATCGCGGCCCGCTACCGCGGCCGCGGCGTCGACCACGACGACCTGGAGCAGCTGGCCTACCTGGGCCTGGTCAAAGCGGCAGCCCGGTGGTTGCCGGACCGGAGCGAAGATTTCCTGCAGTTCGCAGTGCCCACCATCGCCGGGGAGATCAAACGGTACTTCCGGGACCACACCTGGCTGGTCCGACCTACGCGCCGAATCGGGGAACTGCGGGCCGCGATCGGCGCCGCAGAACGGGACACCCCGAACGGGCCCGGCCCCGCAGCGAGCGATGCGGTCATCGGGCACCGAATCGGGGCGAGCGCGGCCGAGGTCCGGGAGGCCCGCACCGCCGGCGTGTGGTGCCGGCCGCCCTCGTTGGACGCAACCGACGGCCCGGGTCTGAACATCGCCCTGCACTGCGGCGCGGACGACCCGGCACTACACGCCGTCGACGACACCTTGGCCCTGAAAGTTGCACTGCAGCTGTTGACCGACCGGGAGCGGGAAGTGGTTCGGCTCCGCTTCGACCTCGACCTGTCCCAGGCCCGGATCGGCCAGTTGATCGGCGTCAGCCAGATGCAGGTCTCCCGGATCCTCAAAGACGTCACGGCCAAACTGCGCCAGCACTGGCCCGACTGACACCCGAACTCCCCGGGCCTGGGCCACCCCGACGACCGGCAGTGTCAGACCGGGAGCCCCGCCGAGAATGTTGCCCGGGCTAAGTGATTGCGCGGGTCCGCGACAATGGCCAACCGCCGGCCGAGCATCGCGATCACACGCGCCGAACTTGTGAGTTTGGCAGCGTTCTGGGCTGGCTGCTGCGAGTCCGCTGGCTGCTGCGCACGACGGACCGACCCTGGCCGAAAAGAGGGGCAAGCAGCAGGAGCGTCCGTGCCGTATGCCGTCTTCCTGTCAACCGTCGCGCAACAACTGGGGGGGGCGTCATCTCCGGTCGCAATGCGCGGGTGACAGCTGTCCGTCGTCATCCTCCCGCGATGCTGGCACCCACCTCGCTCACAGCGCAGGTGCATTCTTGCGAGACGGGCGTATTCGGGTATAACACCGGGCAAACGACCGCGGGCGGGCGCGTCACCGCAGTCCGATCGGCATCAGTCGATCGTTCGTCGAGCGAATTCCCATTGGTGTCCGTAGGGATCGGCGAGACGGCCGGTACGCCATCCGTTTTCGTCGTGCATAGCGGCGAGTTCGACGGCACCTTCGGCGAGGGCTCTGGCCAAGGCAGGGTCTGGATCATCGACCACGATAATCATGCGAACGGCTCGTCCTGGGTCGGCGTCTGCTGGAAGGTCGCTGTCCCGCTGGACCCAGAATGGCGCGCCGCCGACGAACATCTCGGCAATTTCGACGACACCATCGAACTCGACCAGCTCGCCGGTAGTTGCTTCAAACGCTCGCCGACAGAAGTCCACCGCACCGGTCGCATCGATCACCGAAAGCCACGGCGCGATCGTGGTCATTAGCTTGCCTTCTTTCAGCGACACGTAGGTTAGGCATGGCGGTCGTTTCCCAAACCGTACCGTGGTCTGCGCCGGGCATTCTGTTCGGACCCTGTCGGCCTGTTGACCCAGCGACCGGTCGGTTCCGCGCGACGTCGGCTGATCGCCCCGCCCGGTTACCGATCGTTGACCGGACGTACCGGTTTGCCGATCCCCGATCCTGTGGATGGGACCGAAGGCCGCGGCGTGTGGGCTCAGCTCCCTCCACGAGCGGTTTACCATCGAGGCCGAACTGGTCATGCGACCAGATGAGGATGTTCCAGGAGCGATCATGTTCGCAAGAAGTCATGTGTAGCCACCGCATGGCTGTGTTGTTCGTTCAGGGGGGCGGCGAGGGAACCCATGACGAGTGGGACAACGTCCTCGTTGAGAGCTTGAGGTCGGGTCTGGGACCTGGATATGAGGTGCGCTACCCGCGGATGCCGGACGAGGGCGACCCGAGCTATCCGCGGTGGAGCGCAGCGATCGGACGCGAGATGGCGCACCTCGACGAGGGTGCGGTCGTCGCGGGCCACTCGATCGGCGGGACAATTTTGGTGCAGGCGCTCATCGATCGTCCACCGGAGCGTCAGCTCGCCGCAATTGTGCTGATCGCCGCCCCGTTCGTCGGCGGGGGTGGTTGGCCCGGCGACGACTTCGAGTTCTCCGGCGACCTGGGCGACCGGCTGCCAGCGGGCGTTCCGGTGCATGTGTTCCATGGAGCCAAGGACGAGACGGCTCCAGCCACCCACGCCGTCCACTACGCCAAGGCGATCCCCGGGGCGCTGGTGCACGTGCTCTCCGGGCGAGACCACCAGCTCAACGGCGACCTCAGCGAGGTAGCTCTTGCGATCCGTGGGCTCAAGCTTCCAGGCCGGACCCGAAGCTAGGTCGCGCGCGATCGGAAGACCACGTATGCCGCCGCGTCTGGCACGTCTCGTCCACATCGCGCTGGCCGCCCGCGCCGTAAGACGAGCGTCTACCTGTGACGATGCTGGCCATGCGGCCGCTGACGGCCAAGATCTCGCGATCGTCGTTCGAGGATCGGTGACCGGGCACCGATCCATGAGCGGTGCGGCGGCGCACACGGACGACTTCGGCCGCTACCTTGAGCAGATGAGGTTTCAGTCCGCTGTGGAATTGGGTGGCAAGACCGCGACCGGCATCGTGGTGCCCGATGAGGTCGTAGTCGCGCTGGGCTCAGGCAAAAGACCGTCGGTACAGGTGAGAGTCGGGGGGCACTGCTACCGGACGACCGTGGCCCCGATGGGTGGCCGATTCTTCGTGCCGCTGAGCGCCGCCAATCGCGTGGCGGCGGGCGTCAGAGCTGGCGACGCCGTTGAGGTGGACATCGTGGTCGACACCGTGACCCGTGAGGTCGACGTTCCCGATGACCTGGCTGGGGCGTTGGACTCCCAATCCTCGGCAAGAGTGTTCTTCGACGGCTTGTCCTACACGAACCGCAAGGAGTGGGTGCGGTGGATCGAGGATGCCAAGAAACCCGAAACGCGCTCGTTGCGGTTGGTGACGACGGTTGCTTCACTGCAGGCGGGCAAACGCTCCCGGTAGATCCTCCTTCGGGCGCCGGGTACGGAGGTTCAAAGGCGGTTGTCGCTCGTTGTTGTCTACCCGATCAGGATGTAGTCGCGGACGACCACTCCGTCACTGTTTCGAATGAGCAGGTTCATTCCCGCCATTGCGACGTTGCCGTCGGGAGCCGTCATCTTCCACGACACCCTGAGCAGGTCGTGGTTCTCGGCGAACCCGGTGCTCTCAGTGGTCAGGCCAACTCCCTGGGTGACCCGCCGCTTCACCTGCGTGATGTTGTCCATGATCTCGGTTCGGCCACGGCGCTGGACCGGATCGTCGCCGGGTTCGGCATAGAACTCGGCGTCCTCGGCGTACAACTGCTCGATCAGCCTTCGACGTTGGTCGCTGTCCTGGGTACTCCAAGCAGCAATTTTAGGAGCCGACGAACTGCCCATTCAGGTTCAGGTCCATCGCTGACTTCCCTTCATTCTTGAACTAAAGGACGAGCTCTCAATCGTGCGGATGTGGTTCGCGCACTGATCAGAGGATCTCCAGGGCGCTGTCGACGATGCGGTGCAGAGTGGGGCCGTCGTAGGTCTTGCCCATGACGCCAGGCCCACGATCGTGTTCATCAAGAACTCAGCGAGCGCACGCGACCCATGCACTCACCGCATTAGTTCTTGACCTATGGGTCAAGAACTAATGCGGCGCCGGCCAACGTCTGCGTCGATGGCCGAACGCTGATCGGGACGAATTAGGGTGCGCTCAGCCGAGCTCGTTGAGCAGTTTCTCCACGACCGTCAATAGCGCGGGCATCCATTCAGAGACCGCACTCCAGACGACGGCATCATCGACCACGGCGTAACCGTGCGCGAGGATATTGCGCAGCCTGTTCAGCGCCTCTCCGATGATCTCCAGCTGGCGTCAATGGCCGACTTGCGCAGCTCGTCGGCAGCGTAGCTCGCCGCGCTCAGCCCTTCCGTGAATCTCCTGATCCGCACGCCTGCTGTGCGGACGTCCGAGAGAAACGCCGCTGACTCAAGCTGCATAGAGTTCAACGGCGCTGGCCAGAGCCGAGGCGGCGAAGTGCGGGTTACGGACTGCTTCGGCGATCACGAGGTCGACCCTCCGACCGAAAATCAGCTCGAGGTCTTCCTCGAGGCCGAAGTAGGCGTCGAACGGATCTGGTGTGTCTGCGGTGAAGTCGACAAGGATGTCCACGTCGCTGTGCTCCGGTCTGAAATGGTCGCTGACCGCAGAGCCGAACACGCGAAGGCGCCGCACGTCGTGCGCTCGACACGCACGAGCGATCGCTTCCCGGTCCAAAACCGCGCCAGAACTCATGAGGTGGATTCTACTGACCGGCAAGTGCAGGCTGCTTACCTCCTGCCGCCGTGCTGCGGTGAGCACATGCGGAGCCGATTGAGGATCCGTCTACCGGGAGCGTTTCAGAGCCAGGTTGAGGTCCCCGAACGCATCAAATCTCAGGCGGCTCAGCGGTGCACCCGGTAGCGCAGGTGGGTAGCCCGTGCACCCGAGATGACGGTTGGGTCCTCGAGCACGATCGGCCCTCGCTTGAGCGTGCCGAAGTAGGCCTTTCCCGAACTCAATAGCATCGGCACCAGGCTGACCGCGAGCTCATCCAGAAGCTGGAGGTCAAGCGCCTGCCCCACGATGTCAGCACTGGCAACGGCAACGTCGCGCCCGCGGGCGATAGTAAAAAATGCCAGACGATGCAGGGATCGGGCCGATCGAACGGACGGCCTCGGAACGCCCACGTGACCCGGCCGAGGACTGCTCCTCCTTCCAGCGCGAATCCGGAGAACGGTCGGCGGGCGGGCGCCCGGTCAGATTCCGACTGAGCGGTCCCATGACCGCGACCGGTACGACGACTCGGGTGGTTCCCGAAGAGCGGAAAGGGTTTCGATGGCAGCGAACGCAGGGCGAATCCAATGTGTGCATTCCCAGTTCCACGCCCACAGCGTTGTGGTGCCGGTCAGCGCATCGCTCACCGGCGCTTGAACCGCGGAGAGCATCCCAGCAAAACTGAGGTGCACACCGTCGTAGTCCACGGCCACTGCGCTCCAGGTAGGTGCCAGCCCGTTGTCGATGCCGGCAAGGTCCTGCAGGTTGGGATCGGAACCGCGGTGTGTCCCAGCATCTCCGTAGCGGGCCGCCAACGCGTGCCAATCGGCGGCGGAGTGCACTTCGAAGACCCGGGCGTCCGCCGCTACCTGCAGCCGATACTGCTCGACCGGGTACACCGGAGACCAGTCGCTGCCGCCGCATGCCAGGTCGGCATGGCCGCTGGACCAGATTTCCGCGTGCTCGCTGCCCGCCAGTTCGGTGGTCGTGATCACGGCCCGTTCAGGCTTCTGTGCGTAGGTCTCCCAACCGCTGATCGGCCCGACCGGTACCGGGAGCTGCCGCGGATCTGCGAGCTGGTCGTCCTGCCCCCGCAGCAACAGCTGCCCATTGCGCTCAGACGGCGCACTCCACCAGGAGTTGCGCGGATCGGCGAGCACGCTGTCCACGAGCTCTCGGATCGGCCGGGATCGCACCACATTCAGAGCCTTGGCACGCGTCCCCAACGCTGACCCGTCACCAGCCCAAGGGTTCAGCTCCGACAAGGCCCAGCTGGCCAGTACACACGCGGTGCCGGCATCGGCCAACGCATCGGCGCCCAGGTCGTTGCGGTCGGCCATCGCGAACATCACCGCGGCCACCGGGGCGCGTAGGAAATCCTCCACCCGGTCAGACAGCTCGAGCGAGCTACTCATTGCGGCCCTCCGGCGCTGGCCGAGCAGGACAGCGGTCCCGATGAATGCCTTGTCAACGCCGCCATCCCGTACCTCGACAGTCTCCAGCAGGCGACGCGTTCCGTCGTCGCGCTTCGCCGCCGATTTGGTGAACACGTAGTCCGTATTACATTGTGAACCTGTACTACGTTCGGGTTCAGCCCTGGGAAGTCGAGCCCTGGAGACCCGGATGAACCGGCAGCAGTTCGACCACGTCGACCACCTCGGTGGGCCGGCGGGCTGATCAATGATTCGACCTACGGCCCCTGGCGCATCCCGTGGGCGGTCACTCCCGAGTCAGGCGTGTGCACGATTCGCCAGCAGCGGCGACAGTTAGCGACTCGAAGAACCCTGCGCGCCCGGAGCGATGCGCGAGCGGATAACTCCGCTCCGGCCGCCCGGTGCCGGGCAGCTGGTCATGTCGGGGTAGGGAGGAGGGTCACATGATCCGTGTGCTGATCGTCGATGACAATGAGCTGGTTCGGCTGTCCGTGGCCAAGGCGATCGGGCAGGGCGACCGGATGGTGGTGGTCGGCGAATGCGCGGACGGCGCCGAAGTGCTCGAGGCGGCAGCGGCGGTCGACCCGGACGTGGTCATCATGGACGCATCCATGCCGGTCATGTCGGGATTCGAGGCGACCCGCCTGTTGACCTCGCAGCGCCCGGCCGTTGCGGTGCTGATGTTCAGCGCCTCGGGGAGCGGGCATGACTTCAGCCGGGCGGCCGCGGCCGGCGCCGCCGGTTACCTGGTGAAGGACGGCAACAACGACACGCTGCGAAGCGCTGTGCGAATCGTCGGCGACGGCGGGGCCGTCTGGCCCGGGGACAATCCGCCCAGCTGACCGACCCTTCGTCGCAACCGCTGCGCCGCGGGCTCGCGTGTCCGGTCAGCTGCGGTGGAGCTGGGTTTCGAGGCGGCCGAGCAGGCTCTCCAGGGATTGTTCGAACTCGGCAGCTGCGTGGTTCTGTGACAGTTCTTCCTGCAGGCCCTGCAGGCGGGGGTAGCCGTCGAGGTCGGAGGCTCTGGGGGTGCCTGGGTCGGGTTCGTCCACCGGTCCGATGTCGACTCCTTTCACGGAAACCTCCAGTAGCAGATGACCCAGCAGGAAGCTGGAGAACGCGCGGTAGGCGGCGACGGCGTCGGGGTCGGGGAAGCCGCACTGGTGCAGGGTCTGCAGGAACGATTCCATCCAGCGCAGGCTGCGGAGCGGCGGCCGTATCCACGGCGCGGCCGGTGGCCGGGTGGCGATCAGCGGGAACACCTCAGGGTGGGCCTGCGCGATCCGCCGGACGCCGTGCGCCAGCCGCTGCAGGTAGTCCTGCCAGTCGACGGTTTCCAGATGCACGTCGGGGTCGCCGTACAACTCATCGATGACTGTCTCGACCACGCCGTCGATGAGCGCCTCCCGCCACGGGATGTATCGGTAGAGGGCCATACCGTCCACGCCGAGGTAGCCGCCGAGCCGCCGCATCGTCAGAGCCCGCAGGCCGTAGAGGTCGATCAGCTTGACCGCGGCGCCGAGGATCCGCCGTCGGTCGAGTTGGCTCCGCCCGCTACCCGGTGCAGCGGCGGGCAGCACCGCGGCCTTGGAACCGCGGCCTTCGACGCTGTCCGGATCGATTTCGGTCACCGTCATCGGCCACCACTCTCCTGCCGTGTTAGAACCGCCCCGTTCGACCCGCGTTGGTCGACGCCCGGAGTCGGCTTCCGGCGGCTGGCCTGTCGCGATTCCGATCGTTCACCGGTCTAAGTGAACGTTTGGGGTTCGGTTCAAACGTGCCCGGCGGTGATCCCCTCCGCATCGCACCCGACGAAGGTCCTCCCCGGCGGCACCCCGGGCGCCCGCACCCTCTCGGTCCGGCATCGGTGTCGGCCCGGCGCGGAACCGTTGGCGTACCAGCGATCCGCGCCAGCGAGGCCACCACCTGCACCGACTCCGCATGTGCATAGTTTGCGGACCACTCGTCGGTTTACGGCATAAACGGCAACCTGGAGTGGGAGCAGAATTCCTCCAAGGCCCAGTTTGGTTTACACCGTAAACGGGCACCAGTGGGTGGGGCATGGTGCCCCGCTGCCAAATCCTTGGGGGAATAACACGTGAAAGAGTCCTTGACCGCCGCGCTGACCGCGGTGCTGACCTTCGTGCCGAAGCTGCTCGCCTTCCTGGCGATCCTGATCATCGGGATGCTGATCGCCAAGGCGATCGCCAAGGTGGTGTCCAAGCTGCTCACCCGGGTCGGCTTCGACCGGGCGGTGGAACGGGGCGGCATCAAGAAGGCGCTGGAGAGCAGCAAGTTCGACGCCTCCGACGTCATCGCCAAGATCGTGTACTACGCATTGGTGCTGTTCGTCCTGCAGCTCGCGTTCGGCGTGTTCGGCCCGAACCCGATCAGCGACCTGCTGACGAAGATCATCGCGTTCCTGCCGGCCCTGATCATCGCGATCATCATCGTGATCATCGCCGCCGCCATCGCCGCCGGAGTGAAGACCCTCATCCAGGGCACCCTGGGTGGCCTGTCCTATGGCAAGACCCTGGCGAACATCGCGTCGCTGTTCATCCTGTTCCTTGGTGTCGTCGCCGCTCTCAACCAGATCGGCGTGGCCACCACCGTCACCACCCCGGTGCTGATCACCATCCTGGCGATCATCGGCGGCGTCATCGTCGTCGGCGCCGGCGGCGGCCTGATCAAGCCCATGCAGACCCGCTGGGAGCAGTACCTGACCAAGGCCGAGGAAGAGGCGCCGAAGCTCAAGGCCCAGGCCCAGCAGGCACCGTCCATGAAGGACCAGGCCAAGCAACTCGCCGACCCGGCCAAGCAGGCCACCGGCGCCGGCCAGAACCGCGGCGACGGAAGCCACCCGGCACGACAGGGCAATGCCGGCCGCTGACGCGGTCGGCCACCCAGGGCCCGACCAATCGGTCGGACAGCCCCGGTCGGACAGCGATACATGTCCCGACCACCAGAACAGCAACCACAAGTACTCGACAATTAGTAAAGGACATTTTCAATGATTGATCAGGCACAGGCAGAGCGATTCCTCACTGCAGGAACCGTCATCGACGCCGACGGCGACAAGGTCGGCCGCGTCGGGCAGGTCTACACCGACAACGAAACCGGCCAGGCCAGCTGGGTCACCGTCAAGACGGGCTTCTTCGGCGCCAACGAGGCGTTCGTGCCGCTGTCCAGCGCGAGCGTCGACGGCGATGTCATCAAGGTCCCGTTCGACAAGCCCATGATCAAGGACGCGCCGCACTTCGACGCCGACGCACCGCTGGACGAGACCCAGGAAGCCGAGCTGTACCGGTACTACGGCCTGACCGCCGGCGCCGGCTACACCGAGACCACCACCACCACCGCACAGCGCGGTGCGGTGGACCGGGGGGTCGGGCACGACACGTCCGGCCCGAACTCCGACGAGGCAATGACCCGCTCCGAGGAGCACCTGCGCGTCGGCACCGAAAAGGTAGAGGCTGGCCGGGCCCGGCTCCGCAAGATCGTCGTCACCGAGCAGCAGAACGTCGTGGTGCCAGTCAGCCACGACGAGGTCCGCGTCGTCCGCGAGCCGATCACCGAAGCCAACCGCGCCAAGGCGATGGACGGCCCGGTCATCACCGAAGCCGAGCACGAGGTCGTCCTGATGGAAGACCGCGTCGTGGTCGACAAGGAGGTCGTCCCGGTCGAACGCATCCGGGTCGGCACCGAGACCGTCACCGACAACCGGCAGGTCACCGGCACCGTCCGCAAGGAACAGATCGAACTCGACAGCGACGTCACCGCCGCGGACGTCGACGACACCAACCACGCGAACAAGTAATCCGCCTCTGTTGGGTCGGCGCCTCCGCGCCGACCCAACCCGGCCGCCGACCCAACCGGCACCGCACGCCCAGAACCCTGTAACCGACCATGTGTGAAAGAGAGTTTCCATGAGCAGCAACCGCAACACCGTGATCCGTTCCCTGCATGATCTGGGTGCCGCCGCCTGGTTCGGCGGGTCACTCATGGGTGCCGTCGGCCTGAACGGCGCTTCGCAGGACATCAGCGACCCCACCGAGCGGGCGAAGGTCGCCGCCGCTGGTTGGGCCCGCTGGGCGCCGGTGGCCGCCGGCGCGATCGGCGCGCATCTGATCGGCGGCGCCGGACTGGTGCTCGCCAACCGCGGCCGGGTCGTCGCGCAGAGTGGCACCACCGCCAACACGATCGTCAAAACGGTCCTGACCGCCGCAGCAATGGCGACCACCGCCTACTCCGGCGTCCTGGGCACCAAGATCGCCGCGGCCGGCGACTCCGTCCCGGCCGAGGGCGGCACCAAGCCGTCGGCGGGGACCCCCAAGGACATCGCCAACACCCAGCAGCAGCTCCGGATCCTGCAGTGGGCCACCCCGGCACTGACCGCAGTCATCGTGATCCTGGGCGCCCAGCAGGGTGAGCAGCAGCGACCCGCCGAGCTGCTGCAGGGCCTGGGCCGCAAGGCCGCCAAACGCGCCCGCGCCCTCCTCCCCGGCTGACCCATTTCGTCGGCCGGTCGAGCACGTGAGGCCGGTCATCCAAATGAACAGTTCATCGAGAACAATGAAGGAGCAGCCGTGATTGATGCGGAGCAGGCCGCCGGGCTCACCGGCAGCACTGTCCTGGGCGCCGACGATGCGCCGATCGGGACGGTCACCGAAGTCATTGTCGATCAGAACAGCGGTATGCCCGGCTGGATCACCGTGACCACCGGGCCAGGGCGAAATGCCCTGGTACCGCTGCACAGTGCGACGTCGACCGGGGCGGGTGTCGTGGTGCCCTTCGCCCACGCGGTGGTAGCCGGCGCTCCCGCCCACCGGGCGGGCCAACCCCTGACCCCGGGCGAAGCGGCGGCCCTGGAGCAGTACTACGCAACAGCATCGCTCCCGGTGAACACCGGGGCTGCGGCGGTACAGCCCGACGGTGAAATCGTGCTCATCCGGTCCGAAGAACAGTTGCACGTCGATACCGTGCCCGCCGTGTACAAAAGGGTGCGGATCCAGAAAGTCGTCGTCACCGAGATGCAGACCATTACCGTCCCGGTCCGGCGGGAAGAACTGCGCATCACCGAGGAAGAGATCACAACAGAAGAAAATGTTGGCCAGGGCGCCGACCTCGCCCCGGTTGGCAGCGAGAACCTCGGCGCCGAAACACCTCTGGTGATCGTGCTGCACCAGGAAAAGGTCAGCGTCGACACCACGGTCGTTCCGGTCGAAATGGTCCGGATCCGGGTAGACACCGTTCAATCGACCCAACAGGTCAACGCCGCCGTCCGTCAGGAACGCATCGAACAGGACGGCGCGGGTACCAACCCCGAACGTCTCGGCTGAACGCCGGCGCGGCCCGAAGAAGTGAAGCTGGGCCGGCCGCCGCAGACCGACCTCATCAATCCGCGTAAAACCCACCAGCAACACGCTTGCGAAGGAGCACCCCAATGAGTACACCAGTCGGACCTGGAACGGACGACCGTTCCGGATCCACCCAGTACCCGGCCGCCGACTACGGCGATGCCGACCATGCCACGTCCCCATACCCCGAATACGCCCCCGCGGTGACGCACACCTCGCAGCGCCAGTTCGCCGACCGACCGGTCGACGACACTGCCAGTTTCGAGCCGGTTCCGGAGCGGACTGTCGACCGCACCGTGGAGCGGAACACCGTGGTCGACCGCACCGTCGACCGGGACACCCTGGTCGCCCGCCAGCAGGAACGGTTCGGCGGGATGAAGTTCGGGTCGGCGTTCTTCGGCTGGCTCACCGCCACCGGCGTCGCCGTACTACTCACCTCGCTGCTCACCGCTGCCGGCGTGGCATTCGGCCTGGCCACCACCAAGAACGTGGACCAAGCCACCGCGCAGGCAAACAACGCCACCGCCGCGGCGAAGACGGTCGGCCTGGTCAGTGGCATCGTGCTACTGGTCATCCTGTTCATCGCCTACTTCTGCGGCGGATATGTCGCCGGCCGGATGGCGCGCTTCAACGGCGCGAAGCAGGGTGTCGCCGTGTGGATCTGGGCCATCATCACCACCCTCGTCATCGCCGCACTCACCGCCGCCGCCGGGGCGAAGTACAACCTGTTCGCACAGCTGAATCTGCCCCGCATCCCGGTCAACGAGGGCAGCGTCACCACCACCGCCATCATCGCCATCGTCGCCGCACTGCTCGCCGCGCTGCTCGGCGCCGTCCTGGGCGGACAGACCGGCATGCGGTTCCACCGCAAGGTTGACGACGCCGGCCTCCAGGCCCGCTGATCATCCGCTCGGGCAGCCCCGCACCCGCCGCAGACCACAGCGGCACCAGGTCACTTGACCTGACGCGGGGCCCCGGGCGGATAGCTCGACCTCATTCGGCATGTGAGTTGGCGCCCGACCGGGCGTCGACATGGACGGCGCCCTGGGCGCCCGACCTAGGAGGACTTCCATGGGTTTACTCGATCAACTTCTCGGCGGCGGCGCCGGCGATGAAGCTTCCCGCCAGGATTACCAGAACTTCAACGACCGCTACGACAACGGCGCTCCCCACGAGGGCTACGAAGACAGCGAGGTGGCCGGCCGCTACAGCGATATCGCCGGACAGGTCGACGACGACACCTACCGGCAGTCCGCCGCGCAGGCCTTCGACCGGATGTCCCCCGACGAGCGCGCCCAGTTCGGGCAGCAACTCGGCCAGCACGCCCAGAGCCAGGGCGTGAACACCGGGTTCGACCCGAACAGTGCCGACTACACCGATTCTGGCCAGCTGGCTGATCTGACCACCCGCGTCCACCAGCAGTCCCCCGGTCTGCTCAGTGGGCTCCTCGGCGGCGGCGGATCCGGCAATTCCGGCGGCGGCGGATCCGGCAATTCCGGTGGCGGCGCCCTCGGGGGCCTTGGCGGAATGCTCGGCGGCGGCGGTGGCGGGGGTCTGGGCGGACTGCTCGGCGGCGGCTCGGGCGGAGCCGGCGGTCTGGGCGGAATGCTCGGCGGCGGCGGCGGACTCGGCGGAATGCTGGGCGGCGGCGGAGCAGGCGGCGGTAACCCGCTGCTCAAAGCGGCCATGGCCGGCATCACCGCCTTCGCCGCCAAGCAGATGATGAACCGTCGCTGATCAACCGGCGTAGGTCGCATTCTTCGCAGACCGTCTGCAAGACTACCCACCTCACCTTGGTCAGGTCCGACCCGGACGGTCACCCCCGCTGGACCCCAACAAACTCCCGGAGTACTGATGCACATTCTCGGACTGATCATCAGTCTGCTCGTCATCGGGATCATCGCCGGCTTTCTCGCCCGCCTCATCGTTCCCGGTAAGCAGAATCTGTCCATCGCCGCGACCATTGCCATCGGCGTCGTCGGCTCGTTCGTCGGCGGGTTCCTGGGTTACCTGCTCTTCCACAAGGATGCCCAGAACGGTTTCTTCCAGCCGTCGGGCATCGTCGGTTCTGTGATCGGCGCGGTCATCGTGCTGCTGCTGTGGCTCCGCTTCGGATCCAAGTCCCGCGTCTGATCTGAGCAAGCCCCTGGTCCCGGAACCAGCCTCCGGGACCAGGGCCGGCCAACACGGCGCGTCCCCTGCGGTTCCTTCTCGTGCCAACCATTGTCGACTGGAGTGCACCTCATGTCCCCGTCCCGCAGGTCGAATCGGTCCACCGCCGCTCCGGAAGCCCCAGCCACGGCAACCAGGGCACCCCTGACGACGACGGCGGCTCAGCGCGGTCGATATCTGACGACGGCGCAGGGATTGCATCTGCCGGACACCGACCATTCGCTGAAGGCCGGCCCTCGTGGTCCGTCGTTGCTCGAGGACTTCCACCTGCGGGAGAAGATCACCCACTTCGACCACGAGCGGATCCCGGAGCGGGCTGTGCACGCCCGCGGCGCGGCCGCCCACGGCATCTTCGTCTCCTACGGCACCGCAGCTGCGGTCACCACCGCCGGGTTCCTCGCGGGAGGGGTGAGCACGGAGGTGTTCTGCCGTTTCTCCACCGTGCTGGGTTCCCGTGGCTCGGCCGACACCGCCCGCGACACCAGGGGTTTCGCGGTCAAGTTCTACACCCGGCAGGGCAACATGGACCTGGTCGGCAACAACATGCCGGTGTTCTTCATCCAGGACGGCATCAAGTTCCCCGACCTCATCCACGCCGCGAAACCGCAACCGGACCGGGAGATCCCGCAGGCGCAGTCCGCGCACGACACCTTCTGGGATTTTGTTTCCCTGCACACCGAAGCCACCCACCACGTCATGTGGAACATGTCCGACCGGGGCATCCCCCGCAGTTTCCGGACGATGGAAGGCTTCGGCGTCCACACCTTCCGCCTGGTCAACGCCGCCGGCGAGACCCATCTGGCGAAGTTCCACTGGAAGCCTCTGGCCGGGGTGCACTCGCTGGTATGGGAGGAAGCCCAACTCGCGGCCGGGTTCGACCCCGACTTCCACCGCCGGGACATGGCCGACGGCATCGACGCCGGCGCGTTCCTGGAATGGGAACTGGGCATCCAGGTGATGCCCGACGACGGCACCGAAACCTATCTGGGCATCGACCTGCTGGACCCCACGAAATTGGTGCCGGAAGAGATATGCCCGGTGCAATTGATCGGCAAAATGACCCTGAACCGCAACCCCACCAACTATTTCGCCGAAACTGAACAGGTCGCCTTCCACACCGGTCACCTGGTCCCCGGCATCGAGGTCACCAACGATCCGTTGATGCAGACCCGGCTGTTCTCCTACCTCGACACCCAGCTCACCCGGCTCGGTGGCCCGAACTTCTCGCAGTTGCCGATCAACGCACCGCACTGCCCCGTGAATGACCTGCTCCGCGACGGCATGCACCAGAACATGATCCACACCGGTACCGCCGCATATGTGCCCAACAGCATCGACGGCGACGAACCGGTCATGGCCGACCGGGCCGCCGGCGGCTACATCCCGACACCCACCCCGGTGGATGGCTCGAAAGTGCGGGCGCAACCGGCATCTTTTGACGATCACTACTCGCAGGCGACGATGTTCTACCGCAGCCTCACCCCGCTCGAGCAGACCCACATCGTCGAGGCGTTCACCTTCGAACTGTCCAAATGCTACGAAAAAGCCATCAAGGAACGTGAACTGCTCGTACTGGCCGACGTCGACGCCGATCTGTGCGCCAAGGTGGCCGCCGGACTCGGCCTGCCAGCCCCCACCGGCCACCCCGCGAAAGACGTCACCCCGTCCCCGGCACTTTCGCAGATCGCCACCACCCCCGGATCGGTCGCCGGCCGCAAGGTCGGGGTCATCGCCGACACCGGATCGGACCTACCCGGCATCGCCAAACTGAAAACCGCGCTGGCCAAACTGGGAGTGAGCGTGCTGACCATCGCCCCCGTCGGCGGAATGCTGAGCCCGACGGTGCCCGTGGACCGCACCCTGGGCACCGCCCGATCCATCGAATTCGACGCCCTGCTGATCGCGGAGGGCACCACCCCCACCAGCGACATCAAGCTGGTGGTGCTCCTGCAGGAAGCATTCCGGCACTGCAAGACCATCGGCGCCTGGGGCGACGGACGAACCATCCTGGAGAACGTCGGCATCAGTGCCGGCCCCGGCATCCTGCTACACCCCAAACCGGGAAAGCCCTTCACCACAGACCTTGTCGAAGCGCTCGGACTGCACCGGGCGTGGGCCCGCGCCGACGCAGTCATGGCATCCTCGGTGCCGCCTGCAGCCTGAGCAACCTGGATCGACCGCTGACCGGTCCTCTCCAATTGCAGGGAGAAGTCGGGCATCGTCCCGATGACGACGACCCACTCCCCTACGGCCTCGGCCACATCAGCAAAGGTGAACCGGACATCTCAGCCCAGCACGCCGGGCGCATCGTCCCGGAGGATCTGGCTGAGCATGTCGAACTCGTTGAACAGCGTCCACTCCTCGGCAATTTTTCCATTCACGAAGTACAGCTGGGAAATTCCCCAGATGAAGACCCGCCGTCCCGTCGGCCGGCCGTAGAGGCCGTAGCCGCGATGAGTGCCCGAGGCCGTCCACCGGGCGGAGACGGCGAATCCGTCGGCCTCGTTGCCCATCCAGTAGACCTCGTCGACGTGCATACCCAGGTCCGGGAAGGTGGCCAACAAGCTGCGCGCCATACCCTTCACCTCGGCGCGCCCGTAGCCGGTCCGATTCGTCGGCCCATTCCAGCGCACGTTCGCTGTATAGGCCTTGTCCACCGCCGAGAGGTTGCGTCTGTTGAACACGTTGTGGAACAAGGCCCGCACCTCGTAGTCGACGTCGAAACCGTGGCCATCACGCTCATTTGCGGGGTAGGGCTCCGGGATGCGGCCACCCAGCAGGCGTTCGACCTCGACCGACTGCTGATCCGACAGATGAACTCCGGACGCCTTCTCGTTGCCGAAACCGCGGGCCGCAGCGACCACGTCGACACCCATCTGGCTGAGCCGGGCGGCGGTGTTGTAGAGGACCCATTCCTCGAAGATTGCGTTGTCGCGGGTCACACAATTGGCGATGACCCAGGTGTTGAGTTTGCGCCCGGTCGGCGGGCCCCACCGCCACGGCCCCGTATGGTGACCGACATTGACTGCCCGGTGCGAGGTGGCGTAACCCTGGTCGTCGTCGCCGGCCCAGATCACATCGTCGGCGTAGTGCCGCGTGTCGGGGAAAGCGTTGAGCGACTGGATGGTCTCGAACACCACCCGCTCGACGCCGTACTTCATCCCATTGTCGTCGTACACCCGGCAGCCCGGAGCGTAGGTGTCGTAGATGTAGCCGACGTCCTGGTCGTCCCAGATCCGCGAGGTGTCCCGCAGGATGAAATCGACGATGTCGGTATAGGTTTCGTCGAACCCACGCATTCCGTGCCGTTTGCCGCTTCGGGTGGAATCCGGCGTCACGGTGCCATACCCGCTGCGCATGGAAATGGAGAAGTCCGGTGGCATGATGCGGGCGTGCTTGGTACCGGGCGCCGCCAGGGACGACATCGGGACGGTGCCGCGGGGTTGGTCGCCGACGCCCAGGCCACGCCGCTGCGGCCCGGCCACCGGGTCGACGCCGCCGTTCGTGGCGGCCTTGTCCGCGAGCGCGGCCGGCTCCAGCGCGCTTCCCGAATCGGCGGTCACTGTGCTTGGAGCGACATCTTTCTGGGCCATGAGGGAAAACGCTACCTTCGGAATCTGTTGATCGGTCAGGGATCAGTCGACGGGCGCGGCACTGGCGGTCCGCGCCGCCCCGGAGCGATGCCGGCTCCGGCGGGAGAGGTCACCCGCCGGGCCGGCATCATCACGTGAGCAGGCGAGGTCAGCAGGTCGTTTTGTAGATGAACTTGAGAGCGTCGGCCGAGTCGACGTTGTCCGGGGTGACCATGAAGAACGGCTCGCCCTGGTTGCGGGGCACCGTGCCGCCGTTGATCAACGTGATAGCCGACTGAACTCCGGTCTGCCCCTCCCCCAACGGGAACTGGGCGACTGTTCCATCGACCTGCTTGGCCTTGATGGCCTTGATGATCGGGTCCGAGGTGTCGTAACCGACGACGTGCACCTGGCCGCCCTTACCGGACTGCTGCACGCCGGTGGCAGCGCCCTGGGTGTTTGCCGTCTCCAGCGTGTACACCCCGGTGATCGTCGGATCACCGGCGATCGATGCCTTGACGACCGAGGCCGCCTTGTCCGACGAGTTGGCGGTGAACTGGCGATCCAGCACCTTGATGTTCGGGTATTTCGCGGTCATCTCGGTCTTGAAGCCGTTGAAGCGGTCGTCGGAGATGTGCGAGCCGGCCGCGTTGTCGACCGTGGCCGCCGTGCCCTTGCCGCCCATCACCTCGCCCAACCGGTCCGCGGCGAGCGCACCGCCCTTGAGGTTGTCGGACTGGATGTTGGTGGACATCACACTCGTGTCATCGAGGTCACCGTCGATGCCGATGATCTTGATGCCCTGGGCCTTGGCCTTCGCCAACGGGGCGATCATCGCCTTC
The DNA here is from genome assembly GCA_038204125.1 of Mycobacteriales bacterium. GTDB lineage: Bacteria > Actinomycetota > Actinomycetes > Mycobacteriales > Nakamurellaceae > Nakamurella. The sequence goes on along the minus strand of JBBRDH010000080.1, from coordinate 4,485 downwards.
GGATCGGTGATGGAGATCATGATCGCGTCCGGCTTGGTGGCCACCACTGCGTTGAGCACCGCAGTCTGCTTGTCCACGGCGAAGGCGGGATCACCCTGAGTGTCGAAAGTGGCGCCCAGCCGTTTGGCCTCGGCCAGCGCGCCACAGGACACCGAGGAGTAGAACGCCACCCCGGTCAGACCCGGGATGTAGACGATCTTCTTGCCGCTCCCCGCACCGTCGGTCAGGGTCGGCAACGCGGCGGCCGAGGACGCACCCGCCGAACCGGACTCCGATCCGGCAGGCGAACTCACGCTCGAGGACCCGGCGGTGTCGGTGACCGAGGCCGAGCTGCCCGACGAACTGCTGTCGGTCGAAATGCTGCTGGAAGCGCTGGTGTTGGCGGCGCTGGTGTTGGCAGCGCTGCTGTTGGACGACGCTGAGGTGGAGCTGCTGCTGCCACAGGCGGCGAGCACCACCGCCGCCGCGGCAACGGCGGCCGTGACGACGACCTTTGTCTTGGCATTCACGAAACGTTTCTCCTTCGAATGGAAGCGACCCGGCGGGTTACCGGTCCGCTCGAGGGTTGTGGATGAGACGGAATGCCCCGAACCGGCTATACCCGGTTACGGCGTTGGCGTTTGTACTGGTCGAGATAGACGGCCAGGATCAGGATGAAACCGATGACCACCTGTTGCCAGAACGACTGCACCTTGATCTGGATCAGGCCGTTGGACAGCACCGTCGGAATGAACATGCCGATGACCGTGCCCACCATCAGCCCGCTGCCGCCGAAGAGGCTGATCCCGCCGAGGGCAATTCCGGTGACCACGATGAGGCTGTCGGTGGCGTGACCGCCGACCGTGGTGGTGGTGTTGTTGATCAGCGCCATCATGCCGGCCAGACCGGCTACCGACGCCGAGATCATGTACAGCTTGATGACGTGTCGGTCGACGTTGATGCCGGCCCGCCGGGCAGCCTCCTCGTTGGACCCGATGACGAACGTGCGCCGGCCGTACCTGGTCAGGTGCAGGTACAGCCCCGCGACCACGGCCAGCGCCAGCGCTACCCAGACCCGCCACGACAGGCCCAGCGGCAGGGCCGTGGAGAGGGTCGTCAGCGCGTTCGGGGTCGGCGTGTTGTCCTGACCCTTGGTCAACAGGTCGGCCATCCCGAGCGCGGCTCCGAGCGAACCCAGGGTGGTGATGAGCGGCGGTACCCGGAGCTTGGTGATGACCAGCCCGTTGAACAGTCCCCAGACGGCACCACCCGCAATTGCGGCGACAAATCCGACGGCCACCGTCCAGCCACCCTGACCACCGACCCCGACCATCACCTTGGCCGCGATGACCTGCCCGAACACCAGGACAGACCCCTGGGAGAGATCGAACCCGGCGGCAATCATCACGTACGTGAAGCCGATACCCATGATCAGGTACGGCGAGGTGTCGTCGATCATGTTGCGCGCGTTGGCGAACGTGGGGAAGGTTGCCGGCTCGGCGATCGAGAAGACCAGGAAGATGAGCACCAGTACGCCGAACATCAACAACGGCGTGCTGCCCAGGAGCTTGCGGCGGACCCGCGCCCGTTGGAACGCCTTCAACTCGGCCGACTCCGGGGCTACCTCCTCGCTCCCCATCGTGTTGGCCTCGGTCGACAGGGTGACCCCGCCATCGGCGGACGAGGTGGTGGACGGCGCAATCGGTGCGTTGACCTGGACGCCCGGCGCGTCCGGCGAGACGGTCATCGGACTCCGTCCAACGCACCGGTCATGGCTCCCACCAAGGTCTCCACATCAGCCTCCCCTGGCCCGTACTCGACTATCCGGCGTCCCAGGCGCAACACCTGTACCCGGTCCGACACCTGCAGCACGTCCGACATGTTGTGACTGATCAGGACAACCGCGATCCCGCGATCGGCGACGCGGCGGATCATGTCCAAAACCCTGCGGGTCTGGCGCACCCCGAGCGCGGCCGTGGGTTCGTCCATGTAGACCAGGCCCTTGGCCCACATGACCGAGCGGCAGATGGCCACACTCTGCCGCTGGCCGCCGGACAGGGCAGCCACCGGGGCATCCATGTCCTTGACGTCGGTACCCATGGAGACGAAGGCCTCGCGCGCCTTCTCCCGCATCGTCTTCTTGTCGATGACCCCGAGCCGGCCCAGTAGCCCCGGCTTGAGAAGTTCCCTGCCCACATAGGCGTTCTCGGCCGGACCCAGGTCCGGGGCGAGCGCCAGATCCTGATAGACCGTCTCGATACCGAGCTCCCGCGCGTGCAGCGGCGAGCTGAAGGTCACCGGTTCACCGCGCAGCCGGATCTCGCCCCGATCGGGAGGCATCACCCCGGAGAGAATCTTGACCAGGGTTGACTTCCCGGCACCGTTGTCGCCGATCAGCGTGGTGACCTCGCCAGGCTCCACCGAGAAGTCCACGCCACGAAGCACTTCCACGTGTCCGTAGCTCTTGTAGATGCCGCTTGCTTCCAACAGGGGGGTCACCGCGGCATCACCCCTGGACCAGCTGAAGACGATGCACCTGTCATGACCTGCTCCTGTCGGATGGGGGGACGTTGGCGAATACGGTGTCTGCCGGCCGGGCTCGTCGTCAGGACTACTCGCGGTAGACGGCCAGCCGTCTGGTTGCTGTCGCCCGGTGTGCGGCCATGCCCTCGTAGCTGGCGATGGTATCCACCGCATTGGCCAGGTCCGGTGTGGTCGCGCGGGCAATCCGTTGGTAGGTCAGCGGTTTCAAAAATCGCGAGACCGAGAGCCCGCCGCTGTGCCTGGCCCCACCCGCGGTGGGCAGCGTGTGGTTGGTACCCGCCATACCTTTGTCCGAATACGCCACAGTGCTCCACTCGCCGATGAACAGCGAGCCGTAGTTCCGCAGGCGATCGAAGTACGTTTCGTTATCGGCGGTCAGGATTTCCAGGTGTTCGGGAGCGAAATCGTCCATCAGGATGATGGCGGTGTCGATGTCACTGGCCCAGACGACAGATCCATAATTGCGCCAGGCCGGGCCGGCGATCTCTCTGGTGGCCAGGGTTTCCAGCTGTTTGTCGACCGCCTCGATAACGGCCAGCCCGAGAGCTTCGGACGTGGTGAGCAGAGCCGCCGGAGAAGCCGGCCCGTGTTCGGCCTGACCGAGAAGATCGGCCGCGACCAGTTCCGGGTCGACCGTGTCGTCGGCGATCACCGCGACCTCGGACGGACCAGCGAGCAGATCGATGGCAACCTTGCCGAAAAGTTGCCGCTTGGCCTCGGCGACGAACGCGTTGCCCGCTCCGACCAGCATGTCGACCGGGGATTCACCGAGCAGACCGAAGGTCATCGCGGCCAGGGCCTGCACCCCGCCGAGCAGGAAGATGCGGTCGGCCCCCGAGACCACGGTGGAGTAGAGCACGCCAGGGTCGGCCTGGCCGTCGGCCTGCGGTGGGGTGCAGGCGATCACGGTCTCGCAGCCCGCCACCTTGGCCACGTTCACGGTCATGAATGCGCTGGCCAGGATGGGGAATCGACCGGCAGGCAGATACGCGCCGACCCGTTGCACCGGTACGTATTTGACCCCGGTGATCAGGCCGGGGGCCAGTTCCGTCTCGAAGTCGACCAGGTGGGACTTGTGCTCCACGGCAAACTTCCTGGTCCGCTCGGCACCCAGTTCAAGGGCTTCGCGGAGCTCCGGGGAGAGCCGATCCCGGCTCTTGTCGATACTTGCCCGGTCCAGTTCCAGGACACCGTTCGTCGGGTGGTCCAACTTTTCGGCGTAGTCGAGAACCGCGTCGAGGCCTCCCTTCTCGATGGTCGAGAGCATTTCGCTGACCGTGGCGACCACCTTGGGATCCTGCTGTTCGGGCGGCCCGGAACGCTCCGGCGCCTTGAGCAGTTTGAATCGACCCGCCTGGGCCTCCAGGACTGACGAATTGAGCTGCATGCGTATGCAGGTTAGTGAGATACGCCCGACAGGACAACCCCGCGTCTTCCTCTGTTTGGCATAGAGTTGTCCTATGGACCCGGGCCGGTAATCGATCGTGACACTCAACCAACTGCGCGCTTTCCTGGCGGCGGCCCGTACCGGCTCGTTCACCGCCGCTGCCGTCGAGCTGCACATCGCCCAGGCGTCGGTTTCGGAGCTGATCCGGCGCATGGAAGTAGAACTGAAACTGCCGCTCTTCCGGCGTGGTGGCCGGCGACTGCTGCTGACCACCGCGGGCACCGAGCTGCTGCCCTACGCGGAGCAGTCGGTGGCTGGCGCCGACGGCGGAACTGCTGCGGTGCAAGCGATCCGCGTCCTGGGGGGTGGAGTGGCCACCTTCGGGTTGCTGCGCAACGCCGACTATTACCTGCTTTCCGACCTGGTCGAGCGGTTCCATGCCGAACATCCCGCAGTCCGGGTGCGGCGCGTCGGCCTGAACTCCGTGCACGTCGCTGCAGCGGTGGCCGAAGGCACGGTCGAGGCAGGCCTCGTCGTGTTGCCGATCGACGACGCCGGATTGCAGGTGACTCCCC
>JBBRDH010000079.1:0-23909 GCA_038204125.1 Mycobacteriales bacterium | reverse complement strand
TAGGACTTGGGCACGACCAGGAAGATCAGCACCCCGAACCCGACGACGTGCAGCGCAATGATGAAGCCGTACATCCCGGCCAGCACCGCCCAGTCGTGGCGGGACAACGCCGCGCGGAACTGCTTGAAACCCGAACCTGATGGCACGGAGGCCGGCTGCGCAGAAGCGGTCATGTTTTTCCTCATCTTCGGGCCGAACCGGAGGATGTCCAACCGTGGCCGGTGCTGGCAGTGCCGAACGGGAGGTGATGCCGATGCTTTGCAGGAGGTCGTCGGTGGCTCGACGGGTAGCGGACCACCGCCGGTACCGGCCGTCGCGGCGACTGGCGACACGCTGTCCGTAGTCCGGCCATCGGGAGGTAGGTCGGGTTTCCGGCGATGCCGACACCGAAGGCCTGCTCACCCACCGTGATTCACCGCCCACGGTGCTGGGCAAGCAGGATCCGCAGCCGGCCCGCTTCGCCGGGCGGCGGCAACGCGCTGCCTACCTGGCGAACCCACTTCGACGGGCCGCCCCGTCAGTGGCACGACGGTCCTGGACCTGGACTGACAGGTCAGTAGTCCGGTGGTCATCGCGTCCTCCTGCCAACACGTGTCAATCGAAAACGACTTCGGCCCATATAGGCCCGAATTCATCATCGGAACAGATGCGCAGATATTCTGCAGGGATCATCGGCCAACCCGCCAGATCAGCTTGCGAGACCAGCACCCGTCAAATGGTCCGAACAGTTAGACGTCAGGTACTTCCCGAAGTCTCCCGGTGTCCAGTTCGCCATCGGTGGGCCATTGGAGTTGGGTCACTTGGCCGCCTTGGACGGTGGCGGTCAGGCGGATTGGGCCGGACGGGCGCACGTAGAGGTCGTACCGGCCGGCCGGCACGGAGTCGTAAACCAACGAATGCGTGACCGTGCCGTCGGGCAGCGGCCGGGCCACCACCGCGACGTGCGGCGGCGCACCGGCGGCATGGATGTGCGGATGTTCGTGGTCGTGGTCGTGGTCGTGGTCGTGGTCGTGATGGTGGTCGCTGGCGTGGGGGTGCGGGTGACCATGCCGGTCCGCCACCGCGCCGGCCGGGTCGCGTTGGCGCGACCCGGCCGGAACGATCTCGACCTCAAGATCCGCCATCGCTGCAGGCATCGTCACGATCAGCGCTCCGATGTCACCGCCGATGTCCAGCACCACGGCCCGACCCTTGCCGGCGTGCGGGTTCTCGGCGGCGTTCGCGGCCTGCAGCTCCGTGCGGGTGAGCGTCATCGGGTCAGCCGACCGCGGGGACCGGCGGCTTGGTGAGGTAGCCGCTGGCTGGTGGTGCCACATACGGGAACGACGGCAGCAGCGGCGCGTTGGTGTACTTGGTCCCGTCGCGCAGCAGCCCGGCGGGGTTTTTGGGATCGGGGACCAGGATTGCGTCGACTTTGTAGTCCGGGTAGACCAGCGGCAGGCTCAACCCGGCGACCGCGCGCAGCTCGATGGTGGTGACGTCGTCGAATACCCTGCGGCCGTTGGGGAATCCGGCGGGGTCGCCGCCGAGAACGCCGAGGTCGCTGATGGTGGACTGGTCGGTGGTGGGCGGGACGGCCATGTTCAGGCGGAGCAGATCGGCTTCGACCGGGCCGGTGTAGGTGGTGAATTTTTTGAGCACGGCAGCTGGGATTCCGGTGAGCAGGATGGCGTGCAGGTCGGCGCGGGGGCGGCCGGAAGCGTTGAACGCGGCCAGGTTCGGGAAAGCGCCGGGGTAGAGCGCGGGCAGCAGGGCGGCCAGTTCGGGTTTGTTGACGTACTGCGCGAATTCGTGGTCGTGGGAGGGGAGCAGCGCGTTCCACCGGTCCTTGACCGACATCGGGTTGATCACCTCGTTGAACAGTGGGTTACCGAGCCGGGAGACCTGGACCCAGCCGCCGTGCCCGCGGGAGCGGTGTTCCTGTTCGTCCCAGACCCGGGCCCGGCTGCGGTAGGTGCTGGCCCACACCCCGATGACCGACCGGCTGGCGAGCGGGTCGGTGGGGTGGTGGCCCTCGTCGGACAGGTCCGTTTTGGGTACCTGCAACGCGATGGTGTGGACGTTCATGCCCTGCAGACCGTTCATCCCCTGCATCACTGGCAGCGGGATGAGGTGGGCCTGGTTCAGCGGGCGCAGACCGGCCAGGTCGAAGACGCTGCCCAGGTCGACGAAGAACGGATCGGACCGCTGCCCGGCGAACACTTTCCGTTTGGCGCCCAGCGAATGCACCGCGCGGGCACCGAACCTGGCCTGGTAGTGGGGGGTGCTGCGTTCACCGACGTTGCACGGCGGAACTTCCAGGCCGGTGGCGAGGAGGGTGGACTTGGTGTAGCCGCCCTCGTGGACGACCCGGGTGACGCTGTAGTACTGGGGCCGGTTGAAATGGGGATCGTCGATGCTCGCGATCGGGCCGGTGTTGTACAGGAAGGTGTTCTTGTTCCGGATGTAGGTGGTGAACCGGAACTGGTAGCTGATGTCAGCCTGCGCCCGGCCGTCGTTGGCGATGTTGATCGTGTACAGCACGTCGTCGGAGAACTCGCTGAAGTTCGGGCCGCCGTAGGGGATCTCGAACGGAATGAAGTTGGCGATCAAAGTGACCGTGTCCGGTGCGTCGGGGCTGACGAACGCGTACACATCGGTGTTGTCGGCGTTGGGATCCTTGGAGATCTCAGGGGCTTCGCGGTGGGACGACATGACAGTTGCGACCTTTCACAAAAAAGGGGGGGCGGGGCGGTCGAACGATCAGACCGCAGGGCGGGCCGAACAGACCGGCCGAACAGACCGGCCGAACAGGTGGGCCGCGCAGAACCCGCCCGGGGGGGGTTGTTCCGCGCAGCACGAGGGTTCAGCAGCGGCGGGCCGACTCCACCGCTGTGGCCAGCGCGGCAACCAACGTCCGGTCGGTCACATGGAACTCGGTGTCACCGACCAGCAACGAAACCTTTCCCGCGGAAAGGTCCTGCACATGCGCAACCAACGAACCAGACCCGCTCGGGCGCACCGAACCGGCCGGAACCACCACCGCGGCGGCCGGGACAGCGGCCAGGGCAGCACCCCCCGGTAGGGCTGCCGCGCCGACACCGGTCGCGACACCGACCCCGGCAACCTTGATCAATCCTCGACGGCTCAAACCTGACATCAATCCTCCTGTGACATGCCGGACGCCCGCCACGCGGGCCTGAACATTCGACGTCAACAGCCCTGGCATCACTGGAAAGACACCCCAAACAAACTGCTGCCTGTGACGACTGTCATGCAATTCGGCGCCACCCCCCACCCGGATGGCCAACACACCAACATCACTGACACACCACCTGTTCGGCCCAACATCAATCCATCGAACACGCGCAGCGACGGACTCACCGGAGTATCGCGGGGCCGGCGGTGCTCAGTTGGCAGTCGACAAATCCCAGGCCGGCGCCTGCCACGTCACGACGGCCAAGCCCTCGTACCCCTGCGCAACGCATCCACAAGGTTGACGCATGACGAGCCATCAACGGAGGTTCCCCCATTCACCCGTCCGCTCTGACCTTGCCTGTGGCCCCGGACCGAACAGAGCCCTGGGGCCCTGGGACGTCCCCTCGGCCTTCGCACTGCCTTTCACCGGAGTCGCACAGCAAGGGCCCGATCACGAAGACAATCCGGGAACTCCGCATCGGCATCCGCCGAACCTCCGATCTGCGAGCTCGCTCGCTGTCTGCGGCCCCGTGCCGGGACTTCTCTTGGTGTCCACGCTGATCGGGAAGAACCGGATGCGGCTGGGGACGACGAGAGTGGGGACCTCGATCCCCGGTAGGCGTTGCACGCCGGCGGGGTTCGCAGTCGAGCGTGGAGAAGAGCATGCCCAACTGGTTGGCCGTGTGGACCGGGGTGCGGCGCCTGGCGTGCGGGCGATTAATGAGCTCCTGATCCGATCCACAATTGCAAAGCAATCGCCGTATTGCCGGTATTACGGCACTACACTGCGCATGCCTCGGACAGCTGCTTCAGCCAGTGCTGGGCAACCGGGGCCATACTTGTGGCCTTGCCCGAGCAAAGGAGTGTTGCCATGGCCGGGAGGTCCGACAACGACCAAACATCCGGGCTGACCACAACATTCCCGGCTGCACTGGCCGCCCGCAGCAGGGAAGCTTTCACCGCGCTGCTCACCGAGGACGTCCACTGGGGTGGGGAACACGGCGGCAATGAATGCACCAACCGGGCCGAGGCCGGACATTTCTACGCTGGTCTCATCGCCGCCGGCCGCACCCTACACATCACCGACGTCCACGGCGACGATGGCACTTTGACTGCAAAGTTGCGGATCGCAAGTCCCGACCCGGAGGACTCTCTGAAGGCGGTGACCGTCCGGCTCACGCTCCGTGAAGGACTGATCGCCGACATCCGCGAACTGGACCCGCCGCCTACCATCGAGCTGCTCTACTTCGACGACTGCCCGAACCATAAGACCTTCCTGCCCCACCTCCGGCAGCTTTTGAAGGACCACGACATCGATGCCCCGGTCTCTCTTATCCGCATCGGCAACGACGATGACGCTCAGACCCACCGATTCCTCGGCTCACCAACGTTGCGCGTCAACGGCCTCGACGTCGAGCCCGCCGCCCTCGACCGCGACAGCTACGGCCTGCAGTGCCGCCGATATGCCACCCCGGATGGCCTCACCGGCGCACCATCGGACCGCTGGATCCGCGACGCCCTGATCGACAACCCGAACCTACGCACTGCGATCGATGCAATCCATACCGGGAATCTGCCGTCGCTGCGACTGGTGTTGACCGAACATCCCGACCTCGCGACGAGCCGATCGGTGCGACATGGCGGCCGCAACCTGCTGCACATGGCCACCGACTGGCCAGGTCACTTTCCGAACGTTTCCGCCGTCATCAGCGCGCTCGTCGAGTCCGGCGCCGATCCGAACACGCCCACCATCGGAGAACAACCCGAAACCCCGCTTCACTGGGCGGCCAGTAGTGGCGACCTCGACGCTCTCGACGCGCTTCTTGATGCCGGCGCCGATATCAACGCCCGCGGCGCCGTCATTGCCGGGGGGACAGCTCTCGCCGACGCCACCGCTTTCGGTCAGTGGGCCGCCGCCAGGCGTCTCGTCGAACGCGGCGCCCAGAGCAACCTGTTCGAAGCGGCTGCCCTTGGCCTCGTCGACCGGGTGCAGGCGCTGCTCGACACCGACGATCAGACCGCCGACAACATCAACAGCAGCTTCTGGGGGGCCTGCTACGGAGGCCAACTCGCCACCGCCGAGATCCTTCTCGACAGCGGTGCCGACATCAACTGGTCCGGCTACGACGGCCTCACTCCACTTGCCGCAGCTCGACGAGCAGAGGCTCCACAACTCGAAACCTGGCTGGACGATCACGGCGCAACAGCGAGCAACACCAACTAGGGCACCATCAGCACGCGCGACCCAAAAGATCGTCTGGATTGGAACTGCCCCGTTCTGCGACCGGTGGGATCGTCGATATGGTGCGCAGATGCGACTGGCGGGACCGAGTTGGGTTTTCTTCATCGTGGCGTCTCTGTTCATCGCGATGGGCGCGGTCTGGTGCGTCTCCCCGCGCTTGCCTGGCGCATGCGGCAGGTCCGAGACGAGGCCAATCGCGGTAGGACTCCTACCCGCTCCGCTCTGGTCGTCCTGCGTGTGATCGGAAGCGTCTTTGGGCTGGTCGGTCTCTTTCTCCTGGTCGCCGTGCTGATTCGCTGAGTAGACGCAACCGCCGACCGAAGGCTGCCGGCGGTGGGCGGAATGCCTCCGGACATTTGTATCTGATGGGCGTCGTTTTCCTCACAGGACGTATTCCGTCCACAGGGAACGCACGACTCCCCAGTCTCGTTGAACAGGGCAATGTCCGATCTTCTCGAATACTCGACCCAGGTACCCACCAAGCTGTGGGTGCCCCAACATGTTCGGATCACCCGCGCAGCCGCGGAACACCCGCACGCCGATGAGATCGTGCGGCGCTGCCTGGCCGCCGGCGTCACAGACATCTCGGTCCTGCCCGGCAACCAGCTCACCGGAATGCGAGCCGCATCCGAGCGCGAGACATACGCGCGAGCAAAAGCGACTTTGGCCGTCGTGTTGGCGCCGCCAAGCGCTCTCAAGCCCCAACCGATCCCGCCCAGCGCCGACTGGCGAATCGACCTGGCGCGAGGCTGCCCGGCGCACTGCCAGTACTGCTATCTGGCCGGATCGTTGACCGGGCCTCCGGTCACCCGGGTCTACGCCAATCTCGACGAGGTGCTGGCCGGTATCGGTACCCACAGCGGGCGAGGTCACGTCACCAGCGGCACGCCGGACCGCGGACACGAGGGCACCACATTCGAGTTGTCCTGCTACACCGACCCGCTGGGCATCGAACACGTCACCGGATCGCTGGGAAAGGCTATCGAGCGGGTCGGCGCCGGCGAGTTCGGCGACCATGTACAACTGCGCTTCACGACAAAGTTCGACGATGTCCGCAGTCTGCTCGAGCTGGATCATCAACGCCGTACCCGGGTCCGGTTCTCGGTCAATGCGGTGGAGATAGCCAACCGTTTCGAGGGTGGCACCGCCCGGATGCCGGCCCGCTTGCAGGCGCTGCGGGCAATGGCCCGGGCGGGCTACCGGATTGGATTGACCATCGCGCCGGTGATGCCGATCGACAACTGGCGGGAGGCATATGGCCAATTGCTGGACGATGCTGCTCTGGCTGTGACCGATGTTCCAGACCTCGATCTCACCGCCGAGATCATCACGCACAGGTTTACGCCAGCCAGTAAGGACGTCCTGCTCCAGTGGTACCCGAGAACCCGGCTGGAGATGGAAGAGGAGTCTCGCAGCCCTAAACGTTCGAAGTTCGGCGGGATAAAATACGTCTATCCCCGGGAGATCATGGTCGAAATGCGGACGTGGTTCTCGGCGGAACTGGAGCGTCGATTACCCGCTGCTCGCCTCCTTTATTGGACCTGACTCGGGTCACCGCCCGACCGCCGGCGCGACACCGCCCGGAGGTCGGAAACTGGCTTGCCTTTGTGGCCACCGGGATGTCTGGGATGATCGGTCGGACCAGGAATGAGCGCCGCTTGGCAGAGGCGTTCGATGTCTACTTCCAGTTGGCCTGAACGGCTCGCGTCCCCTCAAATCGGCGACGGCGATCCGGCCGCGACCAGGACCTGCCCGCGGTCGTAGTCGTCGTCGGCTTCGCTGGTGAGGACGCCGACGGTGACGCCGTTCTTGAGATACCAGACGGTCAGGCCCCCGTTGTCGCGATGGACCGGAACGGCCTCATCGAACCCGTCGCCCCAGGCCGAGTACTTGAGTGTGTGGTTGCCGATCTCCGACCAGAACCCCGGCGGATTCGACCACTGGTCCCGCCCGCCGGCCGCTGTGGTGCCGGCAATCTCGCCCATCCGCTCGGCCTCGCCCCAGTGCTCGACGGCGAGATGCCGCTGCGCGCCGGTGTTGTAGGCCATCACCACGTCGCCGGCCGCCAGCAGATCGGGGACGGACGTACGCATCCGTTCGTCGACCAGGACCCGACCGTCACGCAGGTCGGCGCCGATCTTCTCGGCCAGTTCGATGCGCGGCAAGACCCCGACGGCGGACAGCACCAGGTCTGTCGTGAGAACAGCCCCGTCGGAAAGCCGGACGGTCCGCCCCTGACCGACCTCGACAACCTTTGCCTCCCGGTGGATCTCCACGCCCTCGCCTTCCAGCCATTCGGTGATCAGCACCGATGCGGCCGCCCCGAGACGGCGGAGTTGCGGAGCGGGCTCGGGCGACACCATGGTGACGGACAGGCCCCTCTGGGCCAGCGACATGGCCGCCTCGCACCCGATGAATCCGGAGCCGATGACCACTGCGCTGCGGGCGGTCTGTGCCCGCTGACGTAGCCGGCGGCCCTGCTCGAGCCACCGCAGGCGGAGGGCGGTGCCGGCTCCTGGCACGTCCAGCTGGACCGGCTCGCACCCGGTAGCCAGGATGCACTTCTCGTAGCGGAGGTGCCCGCCTGACCGGAAGATGACCGTTCTGGCCAGCGGATCGACGGCCACGACCGAATCGGCCAGCATCAATTCGGTGTCGCCGTCGCGGTAGAACGCCAGGGGCTCCAGAGGAAGGGCATCCTCGCCCGACTCGCCGCGCAGGAAATCTTTGGACAGCGGGGGCCGGTGGTAGGGGGCTGCGGTGTCCTCGGAGATCATCACGACCCGGCCCGCCGAACCCGCCGCCCGGTAGGCCTTCAACGCGGCGTGACCGGTTGGCCCGCCCCCGACGATCACCAGTGCCGCTGCCGCCGAGTCAGTCAACTTCTCTCCTCAGATCGAGCGGCCAGGGTCCGCGGAAAAGGTGTTCTCGGCGCATGTCGTTGAAGTACCCCGCAACGCTGCCGATAACCGGCACGCCGTCAACCCAATGGTCAGTGCACTGAACCCGCCGCGCTCCGTGGCCTGGGCCGACCTCCGCTCGATGCAAACTTGGAGCTCCTGCGCGGTAGGACACGGGTTGCCGGCCCCGTCGTCGCCCTGGGGCCCCCTGAACCGCCTCGACACGACCATCGCGTGACAGGTCTTGCCAAGTGGCGGCGGAGCACCTAGCATTCGCATGTACGGGGTTGTACATAGACATGGAGATCCTTTGAAGATCGCGGTGGTGGGTGGCTATGGGGTCGCGCTGACCATGTGGCTCGATCGGTTTCCCGCTGACGGCGAAACGGTGCTGGCCCGTTCCTTCGCCGAAATTCCGGGAGGCAAGGCGTCCAATCAGGCCATTGCCGCTGCACGTCTGGGTGCGGACGTGAAACTTCTGACCATCATCGGCGACGACAGCTACGGACGGGCAGCTAGAAAGCCTTTGGCGCACTGAGGGTGTCGACGCAAGCGCGGTCGCAACGGGTGTGGGTGCCACGATGGTCGGCTCGGTCATGGTCGAGCCTTCCGGAGAAAACCGGATCATCATCGCGCCGGGCGTGCTTGGTGAGTTCACTGATTCGCTGGTCGACAGCTTTCGGGCGGACATCGCAGCGGCGGACGTGCTGCTGGTGTCAATGGAGATTCCGCTATTCGCGGTGTCGAGGGCATTGCAGCTCGGCGCCGAGGTCGGCACGATGACGGTACTCAATCCGGCGCCGGCGGTGCCGCTGCCCGACGACGCGTGGAACAGCTTTGACGTCATCACCCCGAATCAGACTGAGGCGCCGATCCTGCTCGATCTGACTCCACAGCATGGCCTTTCGCCAACCGAGCTCGTCGCGCGAATGCGGGAACGCACGCCCGCCGCCATTGTGCTGACCCTGGGAGCAGCAGGCGCGCTGGTGAGCGCCGGTCAGCATATGGAGCGTGTGCCAGCTTTTGAACCGCGAAATGTCGTCGACACCACCGGGGCGGGCGACAGCTTCAACGCGGCTCTGTCGGCCGGACTGGCCGAGAAGCTGCCTCTTCGGGTAGCCGTTCAGCGGGCCTGTGCAGCGGGCGCATTCGCAGTCGCGACCGACGGTGTGTTGGCAGCGCTGCCGACGGCCGAGGATCTCGAGAAGTTCTTGCAACACCAACGGGACCTTGCCCCAAGAACATCTCCAAGGTGATCCACCAGCGACCGCCAATGCCGATAAAGGAGGATACGACATGACCGGAACACCGACGGCTGAACAATTTCGAGCACTCTCGCGTGCTGACCTTGCCGGCTACATCCAGCACACCCGCATCGAGGCCGGGGTGACCCGGGACGAGATGATCGCGCACGCCAAGGAGGCAGTGGATCTGGGTTTCAATGCGGCCATGGTGCCCGGATCGTGGGTCGCGCTGGTCGCAGCGGAACTGGCCGGTACCGGAGTCGAAGTTGCATCTGCGCTGGATTTTCCCATTGTGGGGGTGACCACCAGCGCCGGCAAGGCATTCGAGGCGGAGCAACTTGTCAGGGCGGGTGCGACCCAACTCGATATCGGTGTCCAGATCGGCTGGCTGAAAAGTGGTCTCTACCAGGCATTTCGCGATGACATCGCTGGAGTTGCACGAGCCGCCGGCGTTCCTGTCAAGGTCATGCTTGAACTCCCACTACTCACTGCGCAGGAAAAGGAACTCGCCGTTGAGCTGTCTGTGGAGGCCGGTGCCCGCTACCTCAAGAATGCCAGCAGCGGACAGATCGAGACGGCAAGCGCAGAAAGCGTCCGCTTCTTGGTCGCCCGAGCGCCACAAGGGGTGCTGGTCAAGGCTTCAGGTGCAATCAAGACCTACGACCAGGCAATCGCGCTGCTGGAAGCCGGTGCCGCTCTGCTCGGTACCAGCGCCGGTCCGGCGATCCTGGCACGGAACGAGGGAAGTCATGTCACCAGCTACTGACTACGATTGCCAGTCGAGGCGGCGACTTCCCGTTCCTTTGACAAGACGCACCGAGTTGGCGAGGCGACGTGGCGGGCAAGGCTGGATCCCCCATGATGAACGGACCGGATCTCAATCGAGATGCCGCCGTGCCGTTGCACACCCGGATCTCCGACTGGATACGGGGGCGTATCGCCTCCGGCGAATGGCCCAGCAACTACCGTTTGCATACCGAGCCGGAGCTGGCCGGCCAGTGGGGAGTGAGCCGAGGAACGCTGCGGCGAGCATTGTCAACCTTGATCGCCGAAGGGCTGCTCCGCCAGATCAAGGGACGCGGAACGTTCGTCACGTCGACTCTCATCGAGCCGGCGATCGCTCAGAAGCTGAGTTCGTTGTCGGAGGATTTCGCCAGTCAGGGTCTCGATGTGGCCACGACAGTCCTTACCTGCGAACTGATCCTGGCGGCACGCCCGATCGCAAGCCTGCTGGAGGTCACCTCCGGGCAACCGGTTCTCCGGCTGCGCCGCGTTCGCAGCACACGGCACGGTGCGTTGGCACTGCTCGACAATTTCGTCCGCACCGACCTGGCGCCCGGCATAGAAGCCGTCGACTACAGCACGAACTCGCTATTCGGAACGCTGGAGAACAAATACGGCCTGACCATCGGATCCGGGCGCCGAACATTCACCGCCGAGCGGGCAACCCCGGACGTTGCGATACATCTCGGCCTGGCGGTGGGGGATCCCGTGCAATATCTGGAACAGGTGACGTACCTGACCGACGGACGCCCGGTGGAGTATTCCGATGTGTGGATCAACAGCAGTCTTCTCAGGGTCACGTCGCTGCTCTCACGCCGCAGATGACGGCGACAGCAGACTACGTATTCCCTTCATTATTCAACCGGTCGACCAATGGTCGCCGGTACCGACCAGGGGCCTCGAAATCTGATCGGGTTCGATACCGACCGGACTCTGAACCGATGGATCAGTCCTTCCCGAGGGCCACGCGCTCTGATTGACGAACATCGGCTTGCAAAACTTTTGCATACGGCCGCCATCTTGACTTGTCAGAACCTCACCCGGTAGACCTGATCACCGGGACACAAATCGATTTGTAGGCAAGGATGCCGATGATGACGAGGGCGCACAGCATCGCCGATGTCGCGCAAGCTGCTGGGGTCAGTGCGACCACGGTGTCTCACGCGCTCAGCGGTAAACGTGCTGTGTCGGCCGCTACCCGGCAGCGCATCTACGAGGTGATCGACCGGCTTGACTATCGTCCGAACCTGGTCGCGAAGAGTCTGCGTAGTCAGAAGACAAATTCGGTGGCGCTACTGGTGGCCGATATCGCGAACCCGTACTATCCGGCGGTCGCCCGGGCGGTGCACGACGGGCTCAACAGTGAGGGCTATGTATCCATCATCGGCAACACGGACGGGGAGGCCCACGCCGAGCGAAGATTTCTGCAGGAGATGGTTTCTCGCGGGGTGGACGGCATCATCATGCAGCCCGCGGCGATGTCGGTGTCTGAGGTCCGTTCGATCGTCGGCCGTGTCATGCCGCTTGTCCTCATCGCCCACGAGCGAGGCAGTTTGCTGGCCGACCAGATCGGCACCGACGATGCCCGCGGCATCGCAGATGCGGTCCGTTATCTATTCGACAAGGATCTCACCGACATCGCGTTTGTCAGCGGTCCGGAGGTCGAACCGCTGACGACAGCCCGGTTGGCAACACCGGGAATCATCCGGCTCGCCGCCGTGCGCAAGGCCGTGAAGTCATGTGGGGGGAAGTTCCGTGATAACCGGGTCGAGCACGCGACCTACACGCGGGATGGCGGGTTTGAAGCTGGTTCGCGCCTACTGACAGCCTTCGACCGAGCGCGGGTCATCATGTGCGCCAACGACCTCATGGCTTTCGGGGTCATGGATGCCGTGCGAGCTGCGGGCCTGGCCATCCCGGGTGACGTGGCCGTGGTCGGGTTCGACGATGTGGACACGGCGAACCTGGTTACTCCTCGTCTGACCACCATCGTCAATCCCGCCGCCCAGGTGGGTGCTGCCAGCGCCGCCACCCTGCTGCGCCGGATCGCCGCCGGCCCGGACGCACCGTATGAACGACAGCTCATTCCCACGCATCTGGTGGTCAGGGAATCGGCTTGAGTCGCCCGCAGGACGCCCCTCATGACAGGCCGGGTAGCACGACCACCGCGGAACTGCCTTCTACGACCAGCAGTCCAAGGAGGTCCTCGTGACCAACACCCCTTCTTCGCATCCGCCAAGACCATCCCATCAAAGGAGATCGAAATGAGAATGTGCCGCATAAGTTTTGCCGCAGCGAGTGCCTTGGCACTCGCCCTGGCAGGATGCTCGTCGGGCTCGTCAGGCGGATCGAGCTCGAGTGCAGCCGCGAGCTCCACGGCGCCGACGAGCGCTGGCGCCGCTGCCGCCACGTCGGCAAAAGACTTCAAGGGCGTGACGTTGACGATGTGGGTGGCGCAGTCGACGGCGACGACGGCGGCGCAGCCGATCGCGGCGTGGGAGAAGGCGACGGGCGGGAAGATCAAGACCGTGGTGATCCCGGACCCCTACGAGGGGAACACGCCGACCCAGCTCGCCGCGGGAGCGAAGCCGGACATGAACTGGTATCAACCATCTGTTTCGGCGTTGCCGGTGATCCAGCCCGAGAAGAATCTGCTTCCGCTCGACGGGGAGCCCTGGATCAAGTTGTTGGCACCGGCCAACCAGGGATTCGGCGTGGTCAAAGGCGTTCGGTACTCGGCTCTGGTGAAGCAGCCGTCGGTACTGGGCGTGTACTACAACAAGGCAGCCTTCGCGAAGGCCGGAATCACCGCGATGCCGAAGAACTACGACGACTTCATCGCTTTGGCGAAGACGTTGCAGGCGAAGCTGCCAGGTGTCGCGCCGATGTACGAAGCGGGGGCGGACAAGTGGCCGTTGCAGTGGCAGACCGAGGTGCAGCTCAGCGGCGTCCTGGGTCCGGATTTCTGGGCGGACCTCAACGCGAACAAGGCCTCCTGGACCGATCCGCGGTTCGTCAATGCGGTGAGCAAGTACGACACAGAGGTGATCAAGGGCGGACTGACCAACTCCGACTACAAGACCGGGACGTTTGTCGAGCAGGGCGCGAACCTGATCTCGGGCAAGGCGGCCATGGTGGTGCAGGTCGACGCACTGGTCCCCTTGTTGACCGCAAAGCTGTCAACCCAGCAGCTCAACGAACAGATCGGCTGGTTCCCACTATCAGCAAAGGGCACGAACGCACAATTCGCCGCCGACGCGACCAACGCGATCTCGCTATTCAAGACCGGGAACACCAAGAACGAAGAGGCGTCGAAAGCGTTCATCACCTTCTGGCTGGGTGAGGACTACCCGGCCTACATCGCGGCGAACAAGTTCCCGTCGATCGAGTCGGCGGTACCCTCACCGGCCGGCCTGCCCGATATTGTGACTGCCGCCGCGAAGGCATTTCCCACAGCGACCCAGATGTACTACGGCTATGTGTTCTTCGCCCCCGACATTCACATCTACCTCAATCAGATGATCTTCGGCCAGAAGACTCCGGAAACCCTCGCCGCCGCGATGGAGAGCCAGTTCAAACAGCAAGGGAAAGCGCAAGGCGTCGGAGGCTTCTGACCGGTACTTCCCATGGCGTTGGGCCCGGCTCTCCCTGAGGGCCGGAGCCCCACCATCCTTTCAAGCTGAGGTAGGCGCATGGCAGTCGAGATGGAATCGCGTGCAGATGGCCGCAACCGCGCGGGGGGGCTGCCCGGGGTCCGCCGTCGCCGCAAACGGGTATCGGCGAACTATCCATGGTGGTTTGCGACCCCGGCCCTGCTGGTCATGGTGGGGTTGTTCGTCGTGCCGAATGCGCTGAACCTGGTCTATCCGTTCACCGACTGGTCGGCGTTCAAGTCGAAGGTGAACTTCGTCGGGTTGGACACGATCCGCGGCGCCTTCGAGGACGGCACGCTGGTGACCGCTGTCAAGACCACGGTGATCTACGCGGTTCTGGTCGCCTTCTTCCAGAATGTCGCCGGGCTCGGTCTGGCCGCCCTACTGGAGCGTGACACCCGGGTCAACCGATTCGTCCGGCTTCTTTTCTTCGCTCCTATGCTGGTCTCCGCATTGGCCGTCGGCTACATCTTCCAAGGCTTACTCACGACCAGCGGGGGGCTGAATTCGCTGCTTTCGAGTCTTATGGGGCATTCTGTCGCCATTCCTTGGCTCGGCTCGACCACGTGGACGATCGTCGTGGTGACACTGATCCACTCGTGGAAGTGGGTCGGGTTGTCGATGCTGATTTACATAGCCGGCCTCAAATCGGTGTCCTCAGACGTGCTCGAAGCTGCATCGATCGACGGGGCCGGACCATGGGGCGCGTTCTGGCGGGTGAAATTTCCGCTGATCGGTCCGGCCGTCACCTTCAATGTGGCCACTGCACTCATCGGAGCGCTCAGCTCCTTCGACGTCATCCTCGCCACGACCAAAGGCGGCCCCGGCAACTCGACCAACGTCATCAACGTCTACATGTACCTCATCTTCGGTGAAGGCCTGTACTCCCAGGCAGCAGCCACCAGCCTGGTTCTTTTCGTCCTCGTGGTCGCTTTCGCCGTTCCTCTCATCATCTGGCTGCGCCGGCGGGAGAATGTGTTATGACCAAGGTCGAGTTCAGCTCGGCCCGGAGCCAGACCGGCCGAAGGCGATCCCGGCGCCGCCTGGTTCAGCCCGCCGCCGCGCTCCTGCTCGGACTCGCGTTCCTCGGTGTCCCGCTGTGGCTGGTCGTGGTTACCGCAGCCAAGCCTCTTGGCGAGACCGATGTGCCCAGTCTGGCCCTGCCCCTTCACTGGCAGATTGGCCAGAACTTTTCCGACGCCATCAACCAGGGTCATATCTGGCTCGGCTTCATGAACAGCGTCATTGTCGTCGTTCCCGCGACGGTCGTCATCATCGTGCTCGGGTCAATGGCCTCGTGGATTCTCGCCCGTCGCACCGGCCGCCTCGCCGGCCTCGCCTACGGCCTTGTCATGGTCGGGCTGCTCATCCCGCCCGCTGTCGTCACCCTGGTCCTCGAGCTGCGCTCAATCGGTCTCGCCGAAAGTCGCCTCGGCCTCATTGCGACCTACACATCGATGTACCTTCCGCTCACCGTATTTCTGATGACAGGCTTCATCCGGGCGCTGCCCTACGAGCTCGAAGAAGCCGCCCGGGTCGACGGAGCGGGACCCATCCGGGTGTTCTTCCGCATCGTGCTGCCGCTGCTCGCACCCGTCATCGCGACCGCATCAATTCTGATCATCCTCTTCACCTGGTCAGACTTGTTCTACGCGTCCTTCGTCCTGGGCGGCGGAGACAAGGGCACGCTTCCCCTCAACCTGCTCCAGGTGGCGAGCGCCAACCTCTACCAGAATGCGTGGAATCTTGTGTTCGCGTACGTCATCCTGATGAGTCTGCCGATGGTCATCGTTTTCCTCATCGCCCAGCGCAGGATAATCAGCGGCGTCACCAGTGGGGCGCTCAAATGACGAGTCTGACCTTCCGGAGCGCGGCGGACGCGCTGGGCGAGGCCTTCGAAAGTGTGGCTGTCGCACCAACCTTCGCGGAGGACCGTCACGGATGGCGAGCGCGGGTCGAGGATTGGCGAGTTCAGTGCCGAAAGGAACTCGGATCCGCTGCCCGGCTCGAGGTCGTCGACGGATCAGCATGGGCAAGCGCAGCCTTTGTCTGCGGCAAAGTCATGCTGTGGGACGAGACGTTCTTCGACGCCGCGTCGAGCACCTATCTGGTCGAAAGCTGGCTGTCGGCTTCGGAGCTGGAGATGGGCGGTTATGACGCATTGATCCTCTGGCATGCGTATCCCCGGATCGGAGTCGACGAGCGCAACCAGTTCGACTTCTATCGTGACATCCCCGGCGGTATCAAGGCGCTCGCGAATATCGTCGATCGGCTGCACGCCCGGGGTGTCAGAGCAATCCTCGACTACAACCCGTGGGACACCGAAACCCGCCGCGAGGGCGTGCCCGACAGTATCGCGCTTGCCCACCTGGTCGACGAGACGAACGCGGACGGGGTGTTTCTCGATACCTTGAAAAGCGCTGGGACAGACTTGCCGGCTGCCTTGGCCGAAATACGCGGGGGCATTGTTCTGCAGTCCGAGCTGTTGGTTCCGCTGGATCGCGTCAGGGGTCACGCCATGTCCTGGGTGCAGTGGCCGGACCACCTGGATCAGCAACTCTTGTTGCGTAACAAGTGGGTCGAGCCCCGGCAGATGCAAAACATTGTCCGCCGATGGCACGAGGACCACCGGGACGAGCTGCACATCTCGTGGCTCAATGGTGCTGGGATCGTCTTCTGGGAGAATATCTTCGGGTCTCTCTACCCCTGGAAAGAGGGAGACAAGGCGGTCCTGCGTTCTTTGCGACCCATCCATCGGCGAGCGTCCGCGTTCTTCACCGAAGGCAAATGGACCCCCTATGTCGAGATGAGCCTGCCGACAGTGAGTGCGAGCCGGTGGGACCGGGAAGGCGCATCCCTGTGGACGGTGGTCAACCGGAGCGAGGGCGACGTTGTCGCCGGAATCCCTGGGCTTGTCACAGCCGCGTCGGCACATTGTTTCAACCTGATGACAGGTGCCGAGCTCGACCGGGCGCAGCCGGAGATTGAAATACCCGGCCGTGGCGTCGGTTGCCTTGTGGTCGTGGACGAATCGACGACTGCAGATACGCGCCGAATGATCGCCGAGCTGGTCGACCTGGCTGCACTTGCCCAACCACCCCGGCCCGGCACCCCAGTCGCAGACCTCGACTCGGCCGTTCGGCTTGTGCCAGTGGCACCGGCCTGGACCAGCGGTACTCCGCCGGGAACGGTCGTGCTCACCGCCGGCCGGCGTCAGCTGGCTTCTACGTTCCGGCTTCGCGAATGCGGGGACTACCGCCGGGCGGATCTGGTCAATTCGACCGGTCCGGACTTCTCGCAGACGGTCTTGGTCCAGCGTGACGTGACGATCTCTCGCGTTGCCGTCGCAACCCACCCGGTGACCAACCGGGAGTTCTGCGACTTTCTCGCCGGCTCCGGTTACTGGCCGGACGACCCCTCATCCTTCCTGAAGCACTGGGTGGACTCCGCGCCCGTTCCCGGGGCGGAGGGAGACCCAGTGGTCTATGTCGACCTTTCCGATGCTCGCGCCTACGCTGCGTGGCACGGACTTCGGCTGCCGACGGAGGACGAGTGGCAGATCGCTCTCTCCGAGACGCACGCTGATTATGGTGCGCTTCGGGTCTGGGAATGGACAGAGAGCCAGCACTCGGACGGCCGCAACAGGTTTGTGATCGTAAAGGGGGGATGTGAGACCCGGCGGCAGGGCTCCGATTGGTACGTGGAAAGCGGACCGACGGAACCACCGCACAGTGCCAAGTTCATCCTTTTCGCCCCTGGCCTCGACCGTTGTTCCACCGTCGGATTCCGTTGTGCCGCCGACCTCCAATGACTTTTGCTGTCGGGCTCGGCGTCGGAGCATGGCGTGCACCGACTGGCCAGGCATTGAGCCCCGGCCCGGGATCCGTTGACACGGGCCGCAGTGTTTCGGCTTGACCTGCCCGCGATCGTGGGGAAGAAGGTCACCGTAGCGGCCCCTTCCTGCTGGTCGGCCTGGAGGCGAACGGCTGGGCCGAGGCCGAAGTAGGTTTCGCAGATCCGCCCGAGCCTGCGGCGTGCATCAGTGACGTGGGCTCAGTCCGAGGGCCGGCCATCGCATACTCGACCGCACCGTTCAGTCATCACGGAGTGGCAGCCGCCTCATCCCCGCAGGACTATTGTTGCAGCCGTTGGACTTTTGGAGTCGGCGATGACGATGTCCACAGGGGTACGAAGATGCTCAGGATCGCATTGGCGATCAACGCATCGACCGGTGAGATGCCCGGCGCGGAGTGCCGGGAAGACACCGTGCGGGACTCCACGAACGTCTCGAGATGCGGCTCGATGACTTTCTCAGGCGATAAAATAGACGTTGCGACGGTGGTCGACCGCACCCGACGAGACTGTCAGCTGACGGGCGGCCGGGCCGAGTAGTTGGTTCCGCGGCCGACAGTCGCCGGCAGGCAGGGCTACTTACCGGCAGGTTCTTCGCTGCCGATGGTGGGGGGATATTTATCCTGGATAATCCAGTGCAGGACGGTAGGACGAATGCACTTCCGAACCCCGTTGTTGCGCGAAGGAGCACCATGACACTGACAGCTACCGGTCGACGGCGGTTCAGGCCCTCGACGGCATTGGGGCTCCTGTTCGCCGCCGTCCTGCTCGTCGTGGCGTCGTGCGCAGCCAGATCGAATGTGGTGCCGGCCGGGTACCCCAACCCGGCCCCGGTGACGGGCGACGCTCACAGTCACGACCCGTCGATGGTCAAGACCGGCGATGGAACCTACTACCTCTACTCGACGCACAACCTCGTTGAAATGCGCAGTTCGAGTAACCGGGCGGCGTTCACCAGGGTCGGCTCGGCGTTTTCGGGACCGCTGAGCTGGCCGGCCCCGCTCGGTCTGACCACCACCGACATCTGGGCGCCGGACGTGTCCTTTCACAACGGCATCTACTGGATGTTTTACGCGGTGTCGAGCTTCGGTTCCAACAACTCGGCGATCGGCCTGGCCACCAGCGTCAGCGGCGCCCCGAACAGCTGGCAGGACAAGGGGTTGGTCTACCGGTCGACTTCCAGTAGCGACTACAACGCGATCGATCCCAATCTTCTCGTCGACTCCTCCGGCAAGTGGTGGCTGGCCTTCGGTTCCTTCTGGTCCGGGGTCAAGCTCATCGAGCTCGATCCGCTGACCGGCAAGCAACTGGGGTCGAACCCCACTCGGTACGATCTGGCGTCACGGCCTGATCCGGACGCCGAGGAGGCGCCCTACATCTGGGAGTCGGGCGGCTGGTTCTACCTCTTCGTATCCTGGGACCACTGCTGCCAGGGACCGGCCAGCGATTACCGGACGATGGTCGGACGTTCCCGGACCGTCACCGGCGGATACGTCGACAAAGGCGGCACCGCGATGACCGCGGGCGGTGGCAGCGAAGTGTTGGCTTCGCACGGCGGCGTCCACGGCCCGGGCGGTGAATCGGTCCTTCACGACGCAGCCGGCGACCAGCTCGTCTACCACTGGTACGACGACAGCACAGACAACCCCTGCCAGTGCGAACTCGGCCTCGACCAGCTCGGTGTCGACGGTGACGGCTGGCCATTCATCCATTGATCACCGAGCGAGCTTCCTGCGGCAATGAACATTCGTGAATCCCACGGACGCCCCGTTTCACCCACTCGATCGCCATTTCCAGGCAATCCAGGTAATCCTCACGGGCGGCTTCGGTACGGACGCACCTGCGTCCGTACCGAACGTCTCCCGTCAGGCTGATGGGCGTTTCCGAAGGCAGCGAAATCAGGCGAAGAAACCAAGCGGTTTCGGATCATGGTTGGACAGCACGTTCTTGACCTCCTGGTAGTTCTTCAAAGTCTGTTGATCGGTTTCGCGACCGTATCCGGACTGCTTGTAGCCGCCGAATCCGGCACCGGCGGGGTACTGGTTGTAGGTGTTGACCCAGACGCGACCGGCCTTGATGTCCTGGCTGGCCTCATATGTCAGGTCGGTGTCGCGGCTCCAGACACCCGCACCGAGGCCGTAGATGGTGTCGTTGGCGATGCTGATGGCTTCGTCGTAATCCTCGAACGATGCGACCGTGACGACCGGTCCGAAGATCTCCTCCTGGAAGACACGCATGTCGTTGGTGCCCTGGAAAACGGTCGGTTGGATGAAATACCCGCCGGCCAGGTCGCCGGAAAGCTCCGCGTGTGCTCCGCCGGTGAGGACCTTGGCGCCCTCCTGCGGACCGAGCTTGAGGTAGACCCCGATCTTCTCCATCTGATCGAGGCTGTTCTGCGGACCCATCTCGGTGGCGGTATCCAATGGGTCACCGACCACGATGCGCCTGACCCTGGAGACGGCGTCGTCCAGGAAGTCGCCGGCGACCAGGCCGTTCTGCAGCAGCGCACGCGATGGGCACGAGCAGATCTCGCCCTTGTTGAGGGCGAACATAGTGAACCCCTCGATTGCCTTGGTGTAATAGTCGTCCCGGTAACGGGCGACGTCGTCGAAGAACACATTCGGCGACTTTCCGCCCAGTTCCATCGTGGACGGAATGATGTTCTTGATGGCATAGCTCATGATCTGCCGGCCGGTGGCGGTGGACCCGGTGAACGCGACCTTGCCGACCCCGTCGTGCTCGACGAGCGGCCGGCCCAGTGCCGCCCCACTGCCGTTGATGACGTTGATGACGCCCGGCGGCAGGATGTCCTGGATCAGTTCCATCACATACAGGATCGAGAGCGGAGTCGCGCTCGCCGGTTTCAGGACCACGGTGTTTCCGGCGGCCAGTGCAGGAGCGAGTTTCCAGGCAGCCATCAGGATCGGGAAGTTCCACGGGATGATCTGCGCGACGACGCCGATCGGCTCGAAGTAGTGGTAGGATACCAGCTCTGCCGAGAGTTTCTTGATCGAGCCCTGCTGGGTGCGGATAGCGGCCGCGAAGTAGCGGAAATGGTCGATGGCCAGAGGAATGTCGGCCCCCAGTGTTTCCCTCACGGGTTTGCCGTTCTCCCAGGATTCCAACACCGAGATCTGCTCGAGGTGGGCCTGCAGGTGATCGGCGATAGCGTTCAGTACGGCGGCGCGGTCGGTGGTGCTGGTGGCGGCCCATGCCGGGAACGCTGCTGTTGCTGCCGCGACGGCCAGGTCGATGTCCTCGACGGTCGACCGGGCGAATTCGGCGATGGGCAGGCCGGTGGCGGGTGCCAGGTCGACCGCGTAGTTCTTCTTCACCGGCGCGACCCATTCGCCGCCGACGAAGTTCTCGTACCTGGTCCGCAGCGGGACGATGCTGCCGGAAGCCCCCGGTCGCGCATAGACGGTGCTCCTGGATGGTGCTGCAATCACTGGATCGGTGACAACCGGGGTGTCCGCGAACGTTGTCATGGTCGAGCCTCTTTCTGTGGTGGTCCGAGCCGGGCAACGGCAGTGTCGAAGCCCTTTGTGTCGACCCAACGCCTCACGGTGGTCATCCGACAGGGCCGAAGGGCCCGGTGGTCCGACTGGAACGTCACACCGAACTGTCCGCAGTACGCCTCAGAGTGTCTGGCCGGTCACACATCTCGGGCTATCGGCGAGCCGGATCCGCGGTGAAATTCGGGGGCGGCCCCGGAATCAGGTGATGTAGGCGTGCAGGCCGGTGAGCAGCGAGCTGAGGGCAGCCTTCGCGTCACCGAAGAGCATCGCCGTCCTGGGATTCAGGTAGAGCTCGTTGTCGATGCCGGCATAGCCGTGACCCAGCGACCTCTTGATCACGATGATGCTCTTGGCTTTGTCGACGTCCAGGATCGGCATCCCGGACACAGGGTTGCCGATCCGCCGGGCGGCGGGGTTGGTGACATCGTTAGCGCCGACCACCAGGACCACATCGGTGGTGGCGAACTGTGGGTTGATCTCCTCGAGATCCTTGAGTTCGTCGTACGGCGCATTTGCCTCGGCCAGCAGCACGTTCATGTGTCCGGGCATCCGGCCGGCCACCGGGTGGATACCGTAGCTCACTTCGACGCCGTGATCGGTCAGGCCCTGGGCCAATTCCACCAGTTCGTGCTGACCCTGTGCCGCGGCCAGGCCGTAGCCCGGGACGATGACAACCTTGGTGGCGTAGGCCAATTGCAGGCAGGCATCATCGACGGTGACCTCGCGGACCGGACCGCCGGCAGTCAACGCGACGGTGCTCTGTTCGTCGCCGGTGCCGAAACCACCCGCGATGATCGCCACCAACGAGCGGTTCATGGCCTTGGCCATGAGTTGGGTGAGGATGCCGCCGGCCGCCCCGACGAGGGCGCCGCCGATGATCAGCGGGGTGCTGTGGATGACGAACCCTGCCATCGCCACCGCGGTGCCGGTGAAGGCGTTGAGAAGCGAGATCACCACCGGCATGTCGGCTCCACCGATGGGCAGCGTGGCCAGCACTCCGAGCCCGAGGGCAGCCAGGCAGAGCAGGACCAGCATGGTCACGCCGCCATGTCCGGTGGTGTACGTGACTGCTGCGGCGGTGGCCACCAGGGCCAGCACCAGGTTGATCGCCCGGCCGGCCCGGAAGGTGAGCGGTCGACCAGGCACGATCCCGGCCAGTTTGCCGCCGGCGATGAGCGATCCGGAGAAGGTGATGCCACCGATCAGAAGGTCGAGCACGGTCGTCAGCGTGGTGCTGACCGGCTGGGCCGACAGGGGCACCGATCCGGTGTGTGAAATCGCATCGCTGAACGCGATGAGCGCGGCGGCACCACCGCCGACCGCATTGAACAGACTCACAAGTTGAGGCATGGCGGTCATCTTCACCCGGCGGGCGGTCATCAGACCGGCGGCAGCGCCGAGGGCGAGCCCAATAGCGAGCATGCCAGTCCCGACACCGGTGATCACGTGGTCGTGCGCCAGAACCACCAGGGTGGTGAGGACGGCGACGATCATCCCCGCCGCCGAGAGTCGATTTCCGCCGCGCGCCGACAGGGGTGAGGTCATCTTGTGCAGACCGAGGATGAAGCAGACCGCCGCCGCGAGATACAGCACGTGGACGGCGGTCTCGAAGCCGGTCACGGCTCGTCGACCGTCGGGGACTCCGACGACGCAAGCCGCGCCGGACGTACCTTGAACATCTCGAGCATCCGATCGGTGACGACATACCCGCCGACCGCGTTCATCGCGGCGAACGCGGCGGCGATGAGGACCAGGCCGTAGCCCAGAGCCGAGTTGGCGTAGGCGGCCAGCACCATCACACCGACGACGACCACGCCGTGGATGGCGTTCGAGCCGGACATCAGCGGCGTGTGCAGGGTGGCCGGGACCTTGCTGATGACTTCGAATCCGACCAGCACACTGAGCACAAAAATGGTGATGTCGGCGAAAAGTAGGAGTGTCATGGGTGATTTCCCTTACCGGTGGTGATGAGTTGCGCGCTGGTGACGGGCTCCGCCGGGATGGCCGGTGACTGCGGCGGATCCTCGACCGGCGCGGGGGTGTGCAGGGCCTTCCCGTTCTGCATGACCACGACGCCGGCGGTGATCTCGTCGGCGAGGTCCAGACGCAGCCGACCGTCCGTGACGAGGTGGCCCAGGAGCGCGGAGACGTTGCGGGAGTAGGCCGTCGAGGCTGCTGCGGGCATCGACGAGGGCAGATTGCCGGCACCGATGATCGTCACCGAGTTGGCGCTGACCACCGTCTCGTCGGCCACCGAACCCTCGACGTTGCCGCCCAGGGTGCTCGCGGCGAGATCGACGATCACCGATCCGGGCCGCATACCGGCGATCGCGGTCTTCGAGACCAGGACGGGCGGTCGACGGCCGGGGACCTGCGCGGTGGTGATGACGATGTCGAATTTGGCCAGCGCGTCGACCATCCCGGCTTGCTGGCCGGTCTGCTCCGCAGCGGTCATGGCCCTGGCGTAACCACCCGCCGCGGTCGCCGACGCTGTTTGCGCCGCACCCACTTCGGGCAGATCCAGGAACTTGGCACCGGTC
>JBBRDH010000078.1:0-24105 GCA_038204125.1 Mycobacteriales bacterium | reverse complement strand
CACCAGCAGCACCGGCTTCTTGGAGCGCCGCAGCACCTTTGCGATCGCCTCGTCGGTGTGCGTGGCACCGACTGCCGCGTCCACCACCACCAACACCGCGTCGGTGGTTTGCATCGCCCGTTCGGCCTGCAGCGCGACCTCGGCGGCCATCCCTTCGGCGTCGGGCTCCCAACCGCCGGTGTCCACGACCGTGAAGCGGCGCCCGCCCCACAGCGCGTCGTAGGACACCCGGTCGCGGGTCACCCCGGGGATGTCCTGCACGACGGCCTCCCGTCGGCCGATGATCCGGTTGACCAGCGTCGACTTTCCGACATTCGGGCGGCCGACGACCGCCAACGTGGGGGCCGGCACGGCCGGGCCGCCGCCACCCGCGCCGTCATCGGCGTCCTCCCAGCCGGCGAACTCGGATTCGTCGGTCCACATTCCGTCGCCCGCCACCGGCTCGGCGACATAGCTGCTGTATTCGTTCGGTCCGTCGTCGGACATCTATTGGCCCACTTTCCCTCAGGTCCCGCGCGATCTGCTCGTCGAGCTCGATCACCAACGCGGACAAGCGTTCTCGAATCACATCGGTGGCCTCGCCCGACCGGCAGAACTTCCGGGCCTCACCACCCAGCCGAAACCACTTCAGCCTGGACCGCTCACCAGGTGACGTTCATGAAATACCTCGGCCAGCAGCCAGTTTCAGCACTACGGAGACCGTCTGACCCACCTGTAACTCGGAGGAATCGATGACGACCGCGTCGGCGGCGGCCAGCAGGGGGGCGTGCGCCCGGCCGCTGTCGGAGGTGTCGCGCCGGGCCAGATCGAGCGCCACCGCCGCCAGTTCGGCGCCGGTCCGGTCGCCTTCACCGCCTTCTCCGACTGTCGGAGTCGTGGTGATGCGGCGGTTCTGCTGATGACGCCGCCGCGCCCGCTCGGTGGCATCCGCGGTCAGGTAGATCTTCAGGGCTGCGTCCGGCGCGATCACCGTGCCGATGTCACGGCCCTCCACCACCATTCGACCCGAGTGGGCGAGCGTTCGCTGGCGGTCGAGCAGCCAGCCGCGGACGGCCGGGTTCGCCGACACCGGAGTCACTGCCAGAGTGACTGCCGTGCCGCGGATCTCGTCGGTCACGTCACGACCGCGCAGTTCGTGTCGCTGCCGGCTGGTATCCAGCGGGGTGCTGAACGTCAGGTCCGGCAACAGATTCGCCACGGCCGGGTGGTCGGCCGGGTCGACGCCGGCCTGGAGTACCGCCAGGGTGACCATCCGGTACATCGCTCCGGTGTCCAGATATCCCGCCGCCAGTTCATCGGCCACCTTCCGGGCCACCGTCGACTTCCCCGTCCCCGCCGGGCCGTCGATGGCGATGACGAAGGACTCCACCCCGTGGGGCAAGTGGGCTCCGGTCGCGTGGGTGCCCATCAAAGGCCGACTGCCTTGTAGAGCAACGAGATCTCGACCGGGTTGAGCTTGCGCAGCGTGCCCGGCCGCTGATGACCGAGTTGCACCTCGCCGATCTTGGTCCGGACCAGGCGGGACACCGGATGCCCCGCCTCGCCGAGCAGTCGTCGGACGATGTGCTTGCGTCCTTCGTGCAGCACCACCTCGACGACAGCGCGGCCGTTGTGCAGATCGACCAGTTCGAAGTGGTCGACCTTGGCGATGCCGTCCTCCAGCTCGATCCCGGCGCGCAGCCGGCGGCCCAGATCCCGCGGGATCGGACCGGGTACCTCCGCCATGTAGGTCTTCATGATGTTGTACGACGGGTGGGTGAGCCGGTGGGCCAGTTCGCCGTCGTTGGTGAGCAGCAGCAGGCCCTCGGAGTCCATGTCGAGCCGGCCGACGTGGAAGAGCCGCTCCGGCCGGTCGGCCAGCAGTTGGCCGATGTGCGGCCGGCCGAGCTCGTCCGACATCGTCGACAGCATTCCCGGCATCTTGTTCAGCGCGAGATACACCTGATCCTCGCGCAGCACGACGCGGTTGCCGTCGACGTGCACGACGGCGTTCTTCGGGTCGATCCGCAGCCCCATCTCGCGGACCACCAGCCCGTCGACCTTGACCCGGCCGAGCCGGATCAATTCCTCGGCTTTGCGGCGGGAGGCGACCCCGGCCGCCGAGAGCACCTTCTGCAGTCGGACGCCCTCGGCGTTCGCATCGTCGGCAATGTCGTCAGAACCGTCGGGGCCCACGCCGGAGGCGGGTCGACTGCGAGAGTTTCTGGGGGCGGCCGTGGATCGGCGCTTGGCGGTGGGGTTGTCACTCGTCATCGAAGGTGTCTATTTCCGGGAGCAGGGGGCCCAGGGACGGAAGGTCCTCCAGGCTGGACAGCCCGAGTCGTTCCAGGAACAACTCGGTGGTTCGGTGCAGCATCCCCCCGGTGTCCGGGTCGGTGCCGAATTCCTCGACCAGGCCGCGGGAGGTCAAAGTGCGGATCACCCCGTCGACGTTGACGCCACGGACACCCGAGATCCGGGCCCTGGTCACCGGCTGCCGGTAGGCGATCACCGCCAGCGTCTCCAACGCGGCCTTGGACAGTTTCGCCTGCTGCCCGTCCAGTACGAACTTCTCGACGACGGGCGCGAACCGGTCCCGGGTGTAGAACCGCCAACCGCCGCCGACAGATCGGAGTTCGATGCCGGAGCCCGAGCGGGTGTACCGCCCAGCGAGCGTGACCAATTCGTCGTGGATCCGATCGGTCCCGTGGCCCAGCGCCGTGGCCAGCGCCGCCTCCGGGACCGGCGATTCAACGATCAGCAGTACTGCCTCCAGAGCCCCGACCACATCCTCGTCGGCAACGATCCCGCTCTCGACCATTTCTTCGACAACGATTTCATGGTCGACAATTCCGTGGTCAACGAATTCTTCGTCACCAGTTTCGCCAGCGACAATATCGCCTCCGACAATTTGCCCAGCGACAAACTTGTCGGCACGGCTTTCCGCCACGTCCCCCAGATCGACCGTGCTCACTCGTATTCCTCTTCCGCGCCGTCAACTGGTGGGCCGTACGAAACATGTTCGCCGGCAACCTTTCCCGGCTCACCGCCGATCCAGCGGACGGTCAATGTACCGAGCGGCTCGCTCTGGTCGAAAACCACATCGGCGTCCCGGTACAGATTGAGCAGCCCGAGGAATCTGGCGACGATCTGCATGGTGCTGGTGCAGCCGGCGATCAGTTCGGCGAAGGTGGCGACGCCGCGCTCGCCCAGCAACTGCCGCATGGCGGCGGTGTGCAGGGCGACGGATTCCGGCGAGGTGTGCAGGTGCTCGAGCGAGACGGCGGGGCGCACCCTGGGTTCGAAGACGGCCGTAGCCATGTCGGCGAACCGGGCCGCATTCATCCCGATCTGCACGTCCGGCAGCAGGCCAAGATATCGGTCCTCGAGGGACACCGCCCGGGGGTAGCGCCGCAGGGCCGAGCCCGCCAACTCCTCGAACAGCACCGTCACCTGCTGGTAGGCCTGATAGGCCAGCAGTCGCGCGAACAGCAGGTCGCGGGCCTCGAGCAGGTCGATGTCGGCGTTGTCCTCGACCTCGCCGTCGGGCAGCAGCCTGGCCGCCTTGAGATCGAGCAGAGTGGCCGCCACGACCAGGAACTCGGTGACCACGCCCAGGTCGATCCCGTCGCCGAGGCCGCGGATGTGGGTGATGAAGTCGTCCGTGACGGTGTGCAGCGCCACCTCGGTGACGTCCATCCGATGTTGGCCGATCAGCTGCAGCAGAAGGTCGAAGGGGCCTTCGAAGTTGTCCAGCCGAACATGGAAAGAGGGCCGCGCACCCGGCCGCGACGACTCCTGGTGATCGGAGCGCATTCCAAGCGGTTCGGCGGCCGGGGCACGCACCCCGGTCCGCGGCGTCATCGCGCGATCACTTCCCGGGCGAAGGCGCGGAACGCTTCTGCGGCAGACGACGTGGGCGCGTAGGAGGTGATCGGCTCGCCCGCCACAGTGGTTTCCGGGAACTTCACCGTTCTCGCGATCACCGTGTCGTAGACGTCGTCGCCGAACCGCTGGACCAGCATCGCCACCACGTCGCGGGCGTGCACGGTGCGGCCGTCGAACATGGTGACCAACACGCCGTCGATCTCCAGTTCCGGGTTGATCCGGTCCTTGACCTTTTCGATCGTGTCCACCAGCAGCGCGACGCCGCGCAGCGAGAAGAACTCGGCGGCGACCGGCATGATCACGCCGTGCGCAGCCGCCAGCGCGTTGACCGTCAGCAGGCCGAGGGAGGGTTGACAGTCGATCAGCACGTAGTCGTAGGCGTGCAGCATCGGTCGCAGCGCCCGGGCCAGGGTGTGCTCCCGGCCTACTTCGTTGATCAGCTGCACCTCGGCGGCGGACAGGTCGATGTTGGCGGGCAACAGGTCGAGGCCCTCGACACCGGTCGGCGTGAGCACGTCGCTGATCGCGGTGTTCCGTTCGAGCATGAGGTTGTAGATGGTGTGGTCGAGCTCGTGGGACGGCACCCCCAGGCCCGCCGACAGCGCGCCCTGCGGGTCCAGATCGACCAGCAGCACCCGACGGCCGAAGCCGGCCAGCGCCGCGCCCAGGTTCAACGTCGTCGTGGTCTTCCCGACGCCACCCTTCTGATTGCACAGGGCGATCACCCTGGCCGGGCCGTGGGATTCGAGCCGGGCCGGCTCGGGAACACTTCGCCGCACCCGACCGGTGGGCCCCGGTTCCCCGCCGCCCACCGCAGGTTTCGGGATCAGCGCCGGTACCACTTCCCGTTCCGGCGGGGTGCTGTTAGCCTCCGTCGATCGGAGGTCGGGCGCCGGATCGACCGTTCCGGCCCCCGGTTCGTCAGTCATCCGGGCGCTTGACGGGCCCGGCGTAGGGGCCGAAGCCATCGCCGGTTCTGCAGCGCTGTCAAGCGGTCGTGGAGCCCCGGCCGCGGCGATCCACGCAGCGTCGTCCGGATGGCTCATCGCGCCGATACTCCCACTTCGTCTCCTGTCGTCATCCCGACGACACCACTGAGGGTATGCGGGATGGACCGGATCGGCCAAGACGACCCGCCCGGTGTCCCGCCCCGCCCGAGGTCAGCGGGCCCGGGGGTGGGCCATCGCATACACCTCGCGCAGGGCGTCGACGGTGACGAGAGTGTAGATCTGGGTCGTCGTCACCGAGGCATGCCCGAGCAGTTCCTGGACGGAGCGAACGTCGGCGCCGCCCTCCAGCAGGTGGGTGGCGAACGAATGGCGCAGGGTGTGCGGGGACACCGGACCTCGATCGGCCTCCACCCCGGCCTTCTCGGCGGCCGTGCGGAGCACCTGCCAGGCGGACTGCCTGGACAACCGCCCGCCCCGGGCGTTGAGAAATACCGCGGCACTCCCGCGGCCCGCGGACACCAGAGCCGGCCGGCCACGCACCAGATAGGCGTCGAGGGCGGCGATCGCGAACGAGCCGACCGGCACGATCCGTTCCTTGGAACCCTTGCCGCGCAACCGGACCAGCGGCGCGCCCGGGGACGGCAGGTCATCGCAGTCCAGCCCGACGGCCTCGCTGATCCTGGCGCCGGTGGCATAGAGAAGTTCCAGCAATGCCCGGTCCCGTAAGGACCGCGGGTCATCTCCCGATGCAGTCTCGAGGATCGCGGTGACGAGGTCGACCGGCAACGCCTTGGGCAGCCTCCGGTCGGCCGCCGGCGGATGGACCGAGCCGGACGGGTCGTCTGCGGTCGCCGATTCGGCGAGCAGGAACCGGTGCCAACCGCGGACGGCCACCACGGCCCTGGCCGCGGACGACGGGGCCAGCGCGGGCCGACCCTGCCAGCCCTCTCGGAGCGAGGCCAGGTAGCTGCTGACGTGGTGCGGCTGGATCTGGTCCACCGAATCGATCCCGTTGGCCGCGCAGTACAACAGATACCGCTCGAGGTCGCGCCGGTACGCCAGCAGCGTGTTCCGCGCAGCACCCCGTTCGACGGCCAGGTGATCGAGATATCCGCGGAGCGCTCTGGTGAGCGCCGCCGTCGGGGGCGCCTGTGTCACCTGGGCGTCAGGTCGAGCAGCGACCTGGGACTCAGCCGCCATCGGCAGCGCCGGTCAGCGGTGGAGCTCCGACCGGCCCCGCATCGCCCGAGTCACCGTCGGACGTGGCGTGGATCGGAGCGCCTTTGCCGGCGGTGTCCCACGGCGCGTCCCCCGGGCGGAGGGACACCGGAGCATCACCGCCGCTCAACGCGACGTGGGCGGCGAGCAGGCCGGCGACTGTCGCGGCGTTGACGACCTTGCCCTGCAGTACCCCGGCCAACGCGTCGGCCAATGGCACCAGGACGACCCGCAGATCGGCCTCCTCGTCGGTGATCTCACCCTGTCGCCCGATGTCGGTCAGATCGGTCGCCAGGAAGACGCGGACGATCTCGTTGCAGAAGCCGGGCGAACCGGCGACGTCGATCAGGGTCGACCAGGTGCCGGCGTGCAGCCCGGTCTCCTCGGCGAGTTCCCGCGCGGCGGCCGGCTGCGGCAGTTCCCCCTCGACGTCGAGCAGCCCCGCTGGTAGCTCCCAGAGCCTGCGGCGCAGCGGATGTCGATACTGCTCGATCAGCACCACGCGGCCGTCGTCCTCCATGGCCACCACGGCAACTGCCATGTCGTGCTCGACGACCTCGCGCTCCGCAGTTTTACCGCCGGGCATCACCACGGTGTCGACGCGGACCCTGGCGATCCTGCCCTGGAATTCACGCCGGCTTCCGACCACCGAGAACAGTTCGCTGGTCGCCCCGGATGCGTTCAACGCCGGGCTCCGGAGCCTGCGGCCGAACCCGTCAACACACCGAGATCGGTGGGCAGCACGTCGTCCTCGCCGAGCGGCCCGGCCTCCCCCGCCGCCTCGATCGGCAGGCGTTCCGATTCGAGATAGTCAAGAGCGGCCCTGATAAAGGTGGAGAACAAGGGGTGCGGCCGGGTTGGCCGGGATTTGAATTCGGGGTGCGCCTGGGTGCCGACCAGGTACGGGTGCAGCGCGCGATCCATTTCGACGAATTCGACCAGAGTGGAATCGGGTGATGTACCGGACAGCCGCAGCCCAGCCCGTTCCAGCCGGTCGCGATAGGCGTTGTTGACCTCGTAACGGTGCCGGTGCCGCTCGGTCACCGTTGTGATGCCGTAGATCTCGGCGACCAGAGAGCCTTCGGCCAGCATTGCCGGATAGGAGCCCAACCGCATGGTTCCGCCCATGTCCTTGACCCCGGAGATCACATCGGTCTGGTCCGCCATGGTGGCGATCACCGGGTCGGCGGCATTGGCGTCGAATTCCGCCGAATTGGCACCGCCCAGGCCGGCCAGATTGCGGGCCACCTCGATCACCATGCACTGCAGGCCCAGACACAATCCCAGGGTGGGGATCTTGTTGACCCGGGCATAGTGCAGTGCGCCCACCTTGCCCTCGATCCCCCGGACCCCGAACCCGCCCGGAACCAGAATCCCCTGGACGTCGTCCAGCGCCGCCGCCGCTCCGGCGGGCGTCTCACAGGTGTCGGAGGCGACCCAGACGATGTCGACCTTGGCCCGATGGGCGAAGCCGCCGGCCCGTAGCGCCTCGGTGACCGACAGATAGGCGTCCGGCAGGTCGATGTACTTGCCCACCAACGCAATCCGGACCGTTTCGGTGGGGTGGTGCACCCTGGTGAGCAGATCCCCCCAGAGCGTCCAGTCGACGTCCTTGAACGACAGACCGAGGCGGCGGACGACGTAGGCGTCCAGGCCCTCGGTGTGCAGGACCTTCGGAATGTCATAGATCGACGGGGCGTCGGGGGTGGCGATGACCGCCTCGGCGTCGACGTCGCACATCAGCGAGATCTTGCGCTTGAGCGCGTCCGGGATGTCCCGGTCGGCCCGGCAGACCAGGGCGTCCGGCTGGATACCGATGTTGCGGAGCGCGGCGACCGAGTGCTGGGTCGGCTTGGTCTTGAGTTCACCGGACGGCGCCAGGTAGGGGACCAGGGAGACATGAAGGAAGAAGACGTGGTCCCGGCCCAGATCGTGCCGCACCTGACGGGCCGCCTCCAGGAACGGCAGGGACTCGATATCGCCGACGGTACCGCCGATCTCGGTAATCACCACGTCCGGCACAAGACCGTCGGAGCCCGGCGACGCCATCGCCGTGATCCGGTCCTTGATCTCGTTGGTGATGTGCGGAATCACCTGGACCGTGTCACCCAGGTATTCGCCGCGCCGTTCGCGGGCGATGACCTTGGAATAGACCTTGCCGGTGGTCACGTTCGCCTCGGCTGAAAGATCCCGGTCCAGGAACCGTTCGTAGTGGCCGATGTCCAGGTCGGTCTCGGAACCGTCCTCGGTCACGAAGACCTCGCCGTGCTGGAACGGATTCATCGTGCCGGGGTCGACATTGATGTAGGGGTCTAGTTTCTGCATGGTGACCCGCAGGCCCCGGGAGGTGAGGAGCCGGCCGAGGCTGGACGCGGTCAGTCCCTTACCGAGCGAGGAAGCGACACCGCCGGTGACGAAGATATGTTTGGTGACCCGAACCGAGACCGGCAAGATGACTCCCGTGAGTGCTCAAAGGCCGCAGCACTTCTGTTCGGCCTGAACTACTGTTCGGCGACCGGCCTGGACGGCCAACGCTCCACGGGATTTCACCCTAACACTTCCGGCGTCCGACCTGGCGTCACCGGCCGGGACCCGGTCGGCTCGGCAGGTCATCTGGGGCGGATCGCCCCACCCCGTCAGCCGACCGCGAGCGCGGGGATCTGCGCCTGCGCGGAGTCGGCGAATCCGTACCGGCCGGCGCCACCGCCGTTCTGCTCCACCAGCGCCAGTACCGCCGCCACCCGACCCGACGAGGTGTCGACGTCGTCGACGGTGCTGACCGCCGCACTGGACGCGGTGCTCCCCCTGATCACCCCGACCGAGCCGGTGGGCACCGCAGCGCCAGACCGGCCGGCCACCACCACACCGCCTGCGGACATCTTGAACTGCACTGCGAGGTCGGCGATGACGGCGGCCCGGTCGGCTTCCGAGCCACCGGTCACCGCGGCGCCGGTCAGGATCATCACCAACCGGCCGGGAGTGACGGTGCCGGATGCCTGGATGAACCCGCTGCTGGCCAGCGCGCTCATCGCCGCGGTCGCCTGGTCCGCCTTGGTGGCGGTCTTGCCCGCCTTGTCGGTCAGCAGCACCGAGCCCAGCAACCCACCCGCGACCGCACCGACCTGCGACACGACGGGAAGTTTTGCGCCGGTGGGTAACTGCTTCGCCGCCAGGCTGCGCAGATCGGCGGCATGCGTCGGGTCGGTGAACGCGGCGGTCACCTGAAGCTGGGCCGTCACCTTCGCCCCGGCCCTGGCCAGCAACGACAACAATGCATCGCGGTCGCCCGGATCTGCGTCGCTGGTGGTGATCAGCACGACGCTGGCGCCAGGAAGCGTGCCGCGCACGGCCAGGCTGCCCACCGAGGCGGCGAACTTGTCGTCGGACCCGACCCGGTTGGTCAGATCGGTGTTGGCGGAGGCCAACTGGTCCCGTTCGGAGGACAGCGACGAGCGGTCCGTCTGCAGCCCGGCCAGGATCGGCGACGAGATCTTCGTGGCGCCCAGCACGATACCCAGCGCCAGAGCCAGAAAGATCGCCGCCAGCGAGACGATGTGGTAGCGCATGGAAATCATCGGAAGAGCCCCCTGACCCAGTTGACGAATTCGTTCCACCACTGCCGGGCGAGATCCACATAGGTTCCGGACACGTCCGAGATGAGCAGCGCCGCGACGATCGCGCCGAGGGCGACGACGATCAGCAGCATCACCAGCCACCAGGAGATGCGGGCTCGGTAGAGCCGCGCGACGGCGGAGGCCTCGACGACCTTGTTGGCGACCCGCATCCGGACCAGGAAGGTGGACGCGGCGCCCCCCTGCCTGTCGAGCAGATCGGTGAGTGTGGTGTGCATCCCGACAGTGACGATCAACGACGCCTCCCGGGCGTCGGTCAGCAGCAGCGCCAGGTCCTCGGTGGTTCCGGTCGCCGGGAAGGTGACGGCTCCCAGCCCCAGGTCCTGCAGACGCTCGAGCCCCGGGGCATGCCCGTCGATGTCGGCCGGAATGACGACTTCGGCCCCGCTGCGCAGAGTGTCGGGTCCGATGTGCTCCGGGTTCCCGATGATGAGCTGCGGCTTGTAACCGGCCTGCCGCAACGCGTCTGCACCCGCGTCGACGCCGACCAGCACCGGCCGGTAGTCCGCGATGTACTTCTTCAGCGATTTCAGCTCGGCTCTGGTGTCGGCGGCGGCCGCGACGATCAGCACCTGACGGCCGGCGATCCTGGTGGTGATCTCCGGGATTCCGACGCCGTCGAGCAGCAGCGTCCGCTCCCGCTTCATGTATTCGATGGCGTTCGCGGCGAAGGCCTCCAACTGTGCCGACATCCCGGCTTTCGCCTCGATCAGCAGATCCGCCACTGACTCCGGTGTCTGCTCGATGCCGTGCGCGAGGAGTTCCTCGCCGAGGTAGACGGTCCCGCCGTCCAACCGGATCTTGGCGCCGTCCTTGAGCCGGCCGAAGATCTTCTCTCCGACCTCGTCGATCAGGATGATGCCGGAGGCGACCAGGATCTCCGGACCGAGGTTCGGATAGCGGCCGGAGATCGACGGCGCCGCGTTGACCACCGCGGTGACCCTGGCCCT
Source organism: Mycobacteriales bacterium (assembly GCA_038204125.1). Taxonomy (GTDB): domain Bacteria; phylum Actinomycetota; class Actinomycetes; order Mycobacteriales; family Nakamurellaceae; genus Nakamurella. The sequence continues at coordinate 13,488 of JBBRDH010000078.1, read as the reverse complement.
GACGAGCGCATCGGCGGTCGCGCGGTCGATGTCGATGTGGTCGATTACGGCGATGTCACCGTCGCTCAGCCGGCGCAGCAGGGTGTCACTGCGTCGGGACACCCGGGCAACGCCCGTGACCCCTGGTAACGCACGTGACTGGCGGGACAAGAGTTTCATGGGCCGATCGTGTCAGCCCGGCTCCGTCAATCGCGGGAGGCGCGTCGAGGGAAGGCCCTACCCGGTCGGGTGCTGATCGGCCGGAGCACCGGATCTGGCCGCCGCCAACAGGTCCGCTGCGTGCGCTCGGGCACTGGGCCCTTCGGTGCCGCCGAGCATCCGGGCGAGCTCGGCATCGCGATCCCGACCCTCGACCGATCGGACCGCTGACGAGCCGACGGCATCGCCGGGGCCGGCATCCACCACATAGTGCCGGTCGGCGAACGCGGCCACCTGCGCGAGGTGCGTCACCACGATGACCTGGTGACTCTTGGACAGCATCGCCAACCGGCGGCCGATCTCGGTGGCGGCCCGTCCCCCGACCCCGGCGTCCACCTCGTCGAACACCAGGGTCGCCACCGGGTCGGCGCCGGCCAGGACCACCTCGATGGCCAGCATCACCCGCGAGAGTTCGCCCCCCGACGCTCCTTTCGCCACTGGCAGCTCAGGAGCGCCGTGGTGGGCGGTCATCAGGAATTCGACCCGGTCGACGCCGTCCGGGCCGGCCGCCAGCTGCTCGTCCCCGATCCGCAACGCATCGACGGCACCGGAGGCGGCGGGCCGGCCGGTGACCGCGACCCGCAGGGTGGCCCGGCCCATCGCGAGGAAACGCAGCTCGTCGGTGGCCCGGCGGGCCAGTTCGACGGCCGCCTGCGTTCGCTTGGCGGTCAGCGCGAGGGCCGCCGCGGCGACTTTCGTCCCCAAGTCGGCGCAGGCCTGCCGCAGCGCTGCCAGGGCCTCCTCCGACGAGTCGAGTCCGACGAGGTCGCGCTCGGCCTGGTCGCGCCAGGCCAGTACGGAATCGACGTCAGGCCCGTATCTTCTGGTCAACGCGCGGAGGACGGCTTGGCGGGACAACAGTTCCTCGAACCGGGCCGGATCGGCGTCCAGGTCGTCCAGATAGCCGCCCAGCTCCGCGGCCGCGTCGACCAGCACCGCTGACACCTGGTGCAGCTCGACCGACAGGGCCGCCAGCCGGTCGTCGCCGGCGGTCTCCAGCAGCTTCCGGGCCGTTTCCACCAGATCGACGGCGCTCGCCGCTTCGGCGGCATCACCGGTCAACGCGTCCCGGGCCACCTGCGCCGAACCGCGCAGCGCATCTGAGTTCTCCAGCCGCCGCACCTCGGCGATCAGATCGACGTCCTCCCCCGGCTTCGGACCGACCTTGGCGATCTCGTCCACACCCAGGCGCAACATCTGCTCCCGCTGCGCCCGGTCGCGGGCATGGGCGGTCCGGTCGGCGAGATCCGCAACCGCTGCCAGCCACCCGCTGCGGGCGGTGCGGTAGGCGGCAAGTTCGGGTTCGGAGCCCGCGAACCGGTCCAGCACCGCCCGCTGCCGGGCGCCCTGCAGCAGCCCGATGGCCTCTGACTGGCCGTGGACGGCGACGAGCGGCTCGGTGAGCTCGGCCAGCACTGCGAGCGGTGCCGACCGGCCGCCGACATGGGCTCGGGACCGGCCGTCGGCACCGACGGACCGGACCAGGATGACGGAGCCGTCCTCGTCCATGCGCCCACCCGCGGACCGAACGGCCGCGAGCGATTGTTCGGTGCCCAGGACCCTGGCCTCCACCACCGCGCGGTCGGCTCCGACCCGGACCCGCCCCGCGTCGCCCCGACCCCCGGTCAACAGATCGAGGGCGGTGACCACCATGGTCTTCCCGGCGCCGGTCTCTCCGGTGACCACCGTCAGGCCGGGATGGGGTTCGATCACGGCCTCGTCGATCACCCCCAGGCCGGAGATCCGGAGTTCGATCAGCACGGCCGTCACGCTAGCGGGTGTCTCTTCTGCGTGTGCTGGTTGCGCTCACCGGATGGACGGGTCACGCAGTCCGGCCGGGCCCGGTCAGTAACGACGCTCCCGCCAACCGTGGACGGGCAGCGAGAATTTGGCCACCAGCCGATCCGTGAACGGCTGGTCACCCAACCGGATCATCGTGACCGGCTGCTTTCCCCGGCAGACCCGCACCCGCCCACCGGCCGGCACTTCGTGGGTCCGGCGGCCGTCGCAGGCGACGATCGCGTCATGGCCGGCCGGGTCGATCTGGATGGTCACCACCGAATGGGGCGACACCACCAGCGGCCTGGCGAACAGGGCATGCGCGTTCGAGGGCACCACGAGCAGCGCTTCCACGTCCGGCCAGATGATCGGGCCACCGGCCGAGAACGCGTAGGCCGTCGACCCCGTCGGGGTCGAGCAGAGCACGCCGTCACAGCCGAATGCCGACACCCCCCGCCCGTCCACCTCCACCACAACGTCGAGAATCCTTTCCCGGGTGGCTTTTTCAACGCTCACCTCGTTGAGAGCCCAGCAGTTCTCGATGACCTCGCCGTCGTGCTCGATCGAGACCTCGACGGTCATCCGCTCCGACCGCTCGTACTCACCGGAGATAATTGCTCTCAGCACCTCGTCGAGCCGGTCTGCCTCCGCCTCGGCGAGAAAACCGACGCGGCCCAGATTGATGGCGATCACGGGAGCGCGGAGCGGCCGGGCGACTTCGGCCGCCCTGAGCAGCGTCCCGTCGCCACCCAGCGCGAGTACCAACTCCACCGGCGAGTCGCCCTGCGCCCCAGCGGCTCCCAGTCCGCTGAGCCGGGCCAACTCGAGCTCCCCGCCCTCGCCGGCGAGGGCCACCAGGTTCAATCCGGCCCCCTCCAGCGTCCGCTGGACGTGCCGGGCCGTCGGATAGATATCCGCCCGGCCGGTATGGGCGACGAGTAATACGTTTCGGTCGGTCATTTCGGGCCCTGTTCTATTGCCGCAGTAACGAGGTCGGCGATGCCGTCCGGATCAACCGGTACATCCGATCGGAAGTGCCCGAAATATTCCACATTGCCGCTCGGCCCGGGTAACGGCGACGCGGCGACACCCGATGTGCCCCAACCGATCGATCCGGCCGCGGTGCATACGGCGCGAACCGCCCCGGCCCGCAGAACCGGATCGCGGACAACTCCGCCGGCGCCCAAACGCTCCTTGCCCACCTCGAACTGCGGCTTCACCATCAGGACAAGGTCGGCCGCCGGCTTCGCACACGCCACCAACGCCGGTAACACCAACCTCAGCGAAATGAACGAAAGGTCTGCCACGACCAGATCGACGGCACCGCCAATGATCTCGGGCGTCAGCGTCCGGACATTCGTCCGGTCGTGCAACTCGACGCGTTCGTCGTTCTGCAGACGCCACACCATCTGTCCGTAACCGACATCCACAGCGACGACGCGGGCCGCCCCGCGGCGCAACAGCACGTCGGTGAAGCCGCCGGTCGATGCGCCGGCGTCGAGGCAACGCTGCCCGGCCACCACGACTCCGGCGAACGCGTCGAGCGCTCCGATCAACTTGTGCGCTCCTCGCGAGGCCCAGTTCTCGTTCACCTCGCCGCCGGCAACCACTAGTGGAGCGCCAGGATCGACCGCGGTGGCCGCTTTGGTGGCGGTCTGCCCGGAGACGAGCACCCGGCCATCGGCGATCAATTCGGTGGCCTGCTCCCGGGACCGGGCGAGCCCCCGCCGGACGAGCTCGGCATCCAGCCGCATCCGCCGCAAGTCACCGGCTCCATTGCGGGTGTTCGGAACTCTGGGGTGCCCCGCGCGGTGGGAGCGTGCTGCCCGCACGAGCGCGGGGCGGGCAGGCGGACTTCGCCGTTGCAGGTGCTGTCACCGGGCGGGCCCCGTCTCACCGGAACTGGACGCCAGCGCCTCGCGCAGCGCTCCGTGCATCCGGTCGAAGACCGGCACCTGGTCCGCGAGGCCCAGCCGCGCCGCCGCGCCGAGATCGGCCTCTGCCCTGTTCAGCAGGTCGGCCCCGGGCTCCCGAACCACCTCCGCCGAATGCAGGACTGTCGGACCCGAACCGGGTGCGTCGCTCTCGATCATCGTTCGCTCCCCGGACTGCAGACATGTGGTGCCCCCACGCTAACTCACCGCCCCGGGCCGCCCCCTTCATCGGACCGGTCGCGCCGTCAACGCAGACACCCACCTGCCGCCGCCCGTTGTCATGCCGGAGAATACGACCCGCTGCCGACAGCCGGCTCTCCACCGGCGGAAAATGCGGGGAGTCGCCCATGTCCGTGTCACGTCTGCGTGATATTCCCGGTATCGGGGTTGACAAGGTCGGCGATGCTGCCGACGCCGCCGGGGATCCACGCTTCTTACGGCTGGAGAACCTGGACACCGACCTCCGTCCGCCGAAGGTGGCGCTGGAGGTCACCAGGGCGGCCATCGACCAGGACTTCGCCAACAGCTACCTTCCGTTCCAGGGGCACCGCGCCTTTCGCGAGGCCGCCGCCAACCACGTCAGCGCCATCAGCGGCGCACCCTATGACGCCGGGACGGACTGCGTCAGCGTCGCCGGGGGTCTCAACGGGATCCTGAACGTGTTGCTGGCCACCATCGAACCCGGTCAGGAGGTCGTGGTCGCCGACCCGATCTACGCCGGGCTGGTCAACCGCATCCGACTGGCCGGTGGGGTTCCCCGGCACGTCCGCTGTATTCCCAGCGCCAATGGATGGACGACCGACGCCGACGAACTTGCCGCCGCGGTCGGGCCGCAGACGGCGGCGGTCCTGCTGATGGGCCCGGCAATGCCGACCGGCGCAGTGCTCGATGCCGGCCACTTCGCCGCCCTCGCCGAGCCCGTCTCGCGCCATGGCGCCTGGGTGATATACGACGCCGCCATGGAACGAATCCGCTTCGACGGGCGGCCCCCCGGCCACCCGGCCGCCTACCCAGGCCTCCTCGACCGCACGATCACCGTCGGCTCGGCGTCCAAGGAGCTCCGGATGATCGGCTGGCGGGTCGGGTGGGTCGTGGGACCGCCGGCCATCATGGCCGATGTCCGCCTGGTCGGGCTGACCAATGTCGTCTGCCAGGTGGGCATCGCGCAGCAGGCTGTGGCGGCCGCCCTCGCCGCCCCGGATGCAGCCGACGACGTCTCTGCCGCGACCGCGACCTGGCAGGAACGCTGCGAGATGATCCTCCAACAACTCGCCGGGTACCCGTGCGTCCGGCCACAGGGCGGTTGGTCGCTGCTGATCGACACCCGCGCGATGGGCCTGACGCCGCAGGCGGCCTCGGATCTCTTGTTCAGTCGGGCTCAGGTTGCCGCCACCCCAATGCTGGGTTGGGGCCCCAGCGGGTCCGACTACCTGCGGCTGGTCTTTGCCAACGAACCCGTCAGCCGGCTCACCGACCTACGGGCGCGCTTCCTCGCCGCCTTCGGCTAGTTCCGCTGCCGCATCCGGCTGGTCCCGCCGCCGCATCCGGCTGGATCCGTTGCCTCATTCGGCCGGTCCCGCCCCCATTCGGCCAGTTTCCCGCCGTGCTTGCTCTCCGCGGCCGGTCAGCCGGTCGTGAGAGCCAGCGCGCGCAGTACGTCTCGCGCGGCGTCGTCGGCACCGGTGACCTCGGTGACCCCGCTGGCCCAGGCAGCAACCGCCAGAATCGCCAAGGCGCGTAGCCGGCGGCCGGTATCCGGGTCAGGGGCGGGCGCGAAGCTCGACGGGCCGGCGTCCCCGGAGGAGCCGCCGTGGGTCAGCCGGACAACACGATCAGAAACGTGCGCCGACCAGTCGGGTTCCCGGAGCGCTCCCGCACCGGCCGGCGGGTGGATACGGACGGCGAAATCATCGTCATTGAGTCCCCGCAGGTCGAAGGCCACGAAGTCCGGTCTCCTGCTCGCAGGTGCGGCCAGCAGGTCGGCGGCTGTCGACACACCGGTCAGGACGAAGAGCGACGGCATCCCGGCCGTGACCGCGGCTTCGATGTCGGTGTCGAGCCGATCGCCCACCACCAGTGGGCGGGACGCCCCCGCCCGCTCGACCGCGGCATCGAGCAGTGGACGATTCGGCTTGCCGGCAACCCGGGGCTCCCTGCCGGTGGCCGCCACCAGCGCGGCGACCATTGCGCCGTTGCCGGGCAGCAGCCCCCGCTCGGTCGGAAGCGTGGAGTCGGTGTTACTGGCAACCCAGTCCACGCCGGCCCGGATCGCGATGCAGGCCTCGGCCAGGTCACGCCAGCCGGTATCCGGCGAATGCCCCTGGACCACCGCCACCGGATTGTCGGTAGCGAGCCGCACCGGTCGAAGCCCAACGGCGGCAACAGCATCCACCAAGGCCTGGGCGCCGACGACGAGCACGGCAGAGTCGGCCGGATGGGTCGCCGCCAGCATGGTGGCGGCGGCTTCCGGCGAAGTCAGGACGTCCTCGGGCCGGGCCGGCATCCCCATGCTCACCAGCGACTCCGCAACTTCGGCCGGCGGCCGGGAGGCGTTGTTCGTGATGTACATCGACCGGGCGCCGCGCCGTGCGGCCTCGGCGAGCGAATCTACGACATGAGGAATCACCTGACCGCCGAGATAAACGGTGCCGTCGAGATCGAGAAGCAGGACATCGTAGTTGTCGGCGAGTGGGCTCACCGGCCGAACCCGTCGTGGCTGAACAGTGGTCCGAGGTCGTGGCCGGGGAGGTGCTCATCGGGCGCAGAAAGCTGGTCGTCGTCCTCTTCAGCGTTGGCTACTTCGGCCACCGGCATGCTGTTGGCAGACAGGTCAGCTGTCCCGCTCCCTGCTGACCCGCGGTCAACGGTGGCGGTGCCAATTGTCCCCTCGCCAACGGTCCCACTGTTTCCTGTCCCGCTGTCGACCGTCCCGGTGTCGATCGTCCCGCTGTCGACCGTGGACCCTGTCGGACCCGACGGCATGTCGCCAGACTGCACGGGCAGCTCGGCCTGGCCGGGGGTCAGGTCGGTCGGAGCATGCGGGGTGACGTCTGTAGCGGAGTCCGAGTCGGCTCGATCACTGACAGACGAATTTGGCCCTGCCGAATCTGTCCTGTCCAGAACTGTTTTGCCCCGACCTGTCATTCCCCGATCCGTCATTCCCGGATCTGCCACACCCGGAGCCGTCACACCCCGTTCCGTCATTCCCGGATCTGCCGCAGCCGGATCACTGCCGCCCAGATCTGTCCCGTTCGGTGCCAATTCCGTCGATGCCAATTCCGTCGATGCCAATTCGGACGATGCCAATTCGGACGAGTTCGTTCCGCTCGGCTCCGTTCCGCTCGGCTCCGTTCCGCTCGAGTCCGAATCGGCCGAATCCATGGCCAACTCGGTGAGCCGCTCGCCCGCATCGGTCTCGTCGTCGGGATCCATCTCGGAAGCCTTGACGAAATAGTCGATTGCCTCGTTGCGACGCCCTGCCTGCAGGAGTAAATCGGCATAGGCATAGAACACGCGCCCGCTGTGCGGCTGTGTTTCATCTGCCGTGACGGCGGCCTGCAGGTGGGCAAGGGCCGCGTCGAGTTGTCCCATGTCGGCCCTGGCACCGGCTACGACGATGCGAAGTTCGGCGGCCGACGCGGGGTCGAGTTCGGCGGCTTCGACGGATCTCGACAGCTCGATCGCCTTCTCCGGATGCCCGAGCGCGCGTTCGCAATCGGCCAACACCGGAAGCTGGCCCGGACCGCCGCTCATCCGGCGGGCGGCCCGCAACTCCGCGATCGCCTCCGCCCATTCGCCGGCCCGGTACGCAACCAGACCGACCGTTTCCCGGACGACCCCGATACGCCCACCCTTGGACCTGGCCGCCCTGGCATGCCGCCAGGCCAATTCCGGATCTTCGTCGATCAGCGCGCCGGCCACGAGCAGATGACCGGCGACAAATTCGGCACCTTCCTTGCTCAGCCCGCGAAGATCTCGGCGTACTTCCGCGTCCAGGTCGTGCGGGTCGGCCCATTCGGGCAGTTCCGGCCAACGCTCACCTATTTCCTCCTCGCGTACCCGAGAACCCCGGTCCGGTTCACGTCGCTCGAATCGCGGCGCCTCGGGCTCGAATCGCCCCGGACCCGTGGCTCGGTCTGTGGCTCTGCCGTGGCCGGCACCTCGAGCAGGACTACCCGAACCGGCGTAGCCCGAAGAGGATCCGGACGACCGGCCGGCATCCCGGCCGAGGCCGGTGGGGCGAGCGGCATCGCGGTCATATCCGCCGGAACGACCTGCGCCTCGCTCGTCTGAGGTAGAACGACCACGGCCGCGCTCCCCGCTACCAGGGGGCCCCGACTCCCGTCGCCCCCCGCTGTCCTTCCCGGTCGATCGGGGTCCCCCGTCGTACCTCGTCGGACGACCAGGGGTTTCCGGCCGGGCCTTCGCCCACGGCCGAGCAGCATCCGCGCCATGCCTATCATCATCTTGGGGGCGCCGGGAAACCCCGAATCCGGCGCTCAGGTCGCTGCCGAAATCCGTTTCAGTCCTGGCCCGGTCGCCCCGAACCCGATCATCGGTCGGCCGCCGGCCACCCACTCCGCCGGTGGAACGTGCGCCGGCCGCGGGTGGGCGACTGTCGGGATTGCGCGGCCGATCCTCGGACCGGCGTCCCCGGTCGTCGGGGCCAGACCGGCTTCCCTGAGGCACTGCGGTCCTGGAATTTGGGGTCGAACGATCGGCACCGGACGCAGATCTCGCGGGAGCAGGCCCACCGCGCCCGTCGTCGGCCGCGCGCGGGCGGTACGGCCGGTCAGCACCGGACTGCGGACGCCGATCGTCGGCCGCGCGCGGGCGGTACGGCCGGTCACCACCGGACTCGGGACTCCGATCGGAGGAGCTTCGATCGGCAGACTGTCGGCCGGAAGGCCGCGCCTGCCGCGAAGTGGGAGCGGCCGCGCGCGATTCCCTCACGAAAGGACGTCGCTCCGACCCGACGGGCCGATCTGCGACGGGACGATCACTGGCGGGACGATCACTGGCGGGACGATCACTGACGGGACGATCACTGACGGGACGTCCGGAGCCGGTGCGCCCGTTCCCCTGCCGTTCACCTCCACCGTTCCGACGGCCGGTCCCGTCCCCTTGACTCCGCCGGCTCTCGAAGGGTCGTCGGGTTCCGCCCGCCGGGGGGCGACCGCGGCTGGATTCAGGTTCGGATCCCGCCCGCTCAGTGCTCGCGCGGTGTCTGTCGGAAGCCTGCCCAGGTCCACCCCATGCCTGCCCGAGCTGGGGTCGATCCGGGCGTTCGCGGCCCTGCCACGGCCGGTCGCCCTCGCGCTGCGCGCTTCCGGGCGCTGGCCGCCCACCCTCTCGAGACGGTCGCCGATCCACAGGGGGCTGACCTCCCGCCCGATCAGCCCGACGGTCGGACCAAGGTCGACTATCATCCCGCGGGCGATCAGAACCCTGACCGACCCGGTCCGACCGCACAAATGGCGGTCGGTCACTCCGTGGCGGCGCACCACGACTTCCGGACCGACCAGTCGTGGCCGAAGGAGCTTGGGATTGGTCGCCGACCCGTTTGCCGTGGATCCGGCTGTCACCGGCGCGATCATTGACACGCTGCCCGGTCGGGCCCATCGCGCCGGCGGACCGCGACTGTCGACCCGCGGGCGGACGCCCGATTCGATCCTTGTTCGAGGGGTCCGTCATTTCTGCTCCGCACGTCGTTGGTTGTGTTGCTTTTTCTTCCCTCCAGTCTGCCCTCTCCCCCAGCCTCCGCCGACCCGCTCCGCTAGTGGCGCCGCCATCGCCGCCCCAGCGATAGGCGCGCCAGCGGGCCAAGAACCGGTATGGCCAACGCGAACATGTGCGTCTGTGGGCCTCGCGGGCTCCCGGCACTTTGTGCGAGGGCCGACACCTCAGCGCCGGCATCACACCAGTAGGGGTCGACACGGTCGTCAGTTTCGGTGTTGGTGAGAGGTTGGTTCCCGACGATGTGACTGAATGGCTGTGGGCTTGGTGCCGCTACCCAGCGTTGCCAGAGCACCCATGATTCAGGGTTGCTCGTGATTATCTGATTGAGTCAGAATGTCGGCGGGCAGTTGACAATATTGTGTTGTCGACATCGTTGGATTGATCCGTTCGCACGTGGCCAACGAGAAAGGGCGGCGCCTGGAGAGGTTGTTTTTACTGGCAAGGGATTCCGCGAGCGGCTCAATAGGTGCTCTCTCGTTCACCAGGGCCCGAATCGCCCATTCCGGTAAGGATCTGGGGGCCGTTGTCGGGGATCTCGGGGCGAACGCCAAAACAGTCGTACTATAAGAGCTGGAGAGCATTTCGTGTGGAACAAGTGTCAACCCATGCGGGTCGAGATCGGTTACGCTGTAACACCCGCCCGGGAGTTCGACTCAGATCGGACGCCGTCCTTGACGGAGCCGCTCGATCCCGACGCATCAACCGGTTTTCTGATTGTGCAGGGACATCACCTGCTGGCGCGCCGATTCCACGAGAAATTGGCCGAGGTCAGACTCACGCCCGCTAGGTTCGGCGTGCTGACCGCCCTCGCCCGGGACGAGCACGTCAGCCAGGGAAGCCTTGCGCGCACCACGCTCGTCACCGCTGAGGCCCTTGGTCAGATGCTGCGCGCGCTCGTTGATCGCGGGCTCGTCGTACGCCTGGACGACGTCGGCCACGTGCGCGGCTACCGGGTCCGCCTCACCGACCACGGACGCCGGAAGTTGGATGTGGCGACCCCACTGATGGCCCAGATGAATACCCCGAGCAACCTCGGACTCAGCGAGGACCAGGCCGAACACCTTCGCCGTCTCCTGCACCGCGTGCTGGAGACGCAGGGCACGAAGAGCTGATCGTCTTCCCCACGCAGGCTTACCATCAGCGAAATACCCGCCTGATTCGGCCGGCTGCAGCTGCTGCGCGCACTGTCTATCAGCCGCAAAGCCCGAGTTGGCTATAAATGCTGACAGCACGCGGGCGTGCCTACCCGATGGTGCTTGCGCTCCAAGACAAGCCTGGATGTCTTGCGAGGTCTCGATCCTTGTCACGTTCCCCTAATTCAGCGTGACGAATTGCAGGGCGATCGCCGGCAGGTGATCGGTCGTCGGCGCGCGCCGCGCCGCGTTGAACCCTCACTTTGGTGTCGTATCAGGTTGGTTCTGGACGATGACGACTCGTACGCCGATCGATTGCCCTGAGCATGTCGCGGCGGATGAGACCGCTGAATGGGATCAACAGCCGATATGGCCGGAATCGACTGCGGGCGTTTTGGTCGGTGCACAGGCAGCGGGTCGTCGTGGTCAGGCGATTCGCGCCGCCCGGTATCGCGGTGACGTGGAAATCGGTCAGACATTTCACCCACCCGGCTCGCCGAATGCCAGGAATTCTTTCATCGAGTGGACGCCCTTGGTGGATTGAGCTGCCATGGGCAGCTAATGGTCCCACCGATGGCATAAAAAGGTATGTGAACCGAGAAGAGTTGTATAGGGCCGTTGGTCAGAAAGGGTCTGTCGGCCTTCTGCCGCGCCCGACCGGGTTGGCGAACGGCCATCAAAGGACGGGTGACAGTCAACTCGCCCGTGGTGACCTGGGTCAATGCGTACCAAATCGCGTCCACGGCAGCACGAATGACGCGACTGTGGCGCTCCTGGTGATGCCATGTCGGTAAGGCGACTTCCAATGCTGTCACGACTACTGCCGTCCTTTGGTTGAGTTCACAGCCCTGCAGGTGACGACCGGCCACGCTCATTCCGCAGTGGAGGACCCCGCACTCAGCGATGCCCGGATTCCCTCTGCGCAGGAGGGGTAGCGAGGGCGCCAGCCAAGTTCGTCAGCTGCTGCGATGTTGGCCGCCTTGATCGACATCTCGGTGACCACCCGACCGAAGTAGGGCGCCACGGTCCGCACGAGCCTGGCCGGGAGCGGTCGAGGGACGGGCGCTCCGGTGGCCTGGGCGGCGGCGGTGGCGTAGTCGCGCCAGGTGACCGGTAGATCGTCGACGATGTTGTACGCGGTATCGGGCCGGCCGCGGTGGAGACCGGCGACAGTGGCCGCCGCCGCGTCGTCATGGTGGACAAAGGCCAGGGTGCCGGTCCAAGCGGTGACGGGCAGCCGGCGGCGTCGGAGCAGCGCCGTGATCGCGGCGATGTCCCCGCCGTAGAACAGCCCGTAGCGCAAGGCAATCCCCTCGACGTCCGGATCGTCGAAGATTTGGGTTTCGGCCGAGCTGATGGCCTCGATCACTGGGGCGAACCGATCGCCGCCATTCCGGCCGAACGGTGCAGATTCGGTCAACGGGCCGCTGCCATGGTCCCGGCAGCCGTAGCCGACGACGATCGACTGGGTGACGAACCGGCTCGCCGCGACGGCATGCGCTGCCTCGAGCAGATGCCGCGTTCCGCGGATCCGAAGATCGTTTGTCGCCCGCATGCCGGCGAAGCGCGTCGGGGGTTTTTTCAAGGCGGTCACCTGGTGGACCACAGCATCGAACCTGAGTCCGACCACTGCCTGCAGCAGGACATCGCGGTCCAGCACATCCGCGCGGACGGTGTCGGCGCCCAACCACTGGATCAGCCTCGCGCCGCCCTCCGATCGCACGATTCCGGTTACCCGGTCACCCGCGGCCTGCAGTGCCCGCACGATGGGCAGGCCGATCGCGCCGGTGGCTCCCGCAAGCAATACCTTCATGACGTCTCCTTCGGGGCGGAGAACTCTTGACGTGCCATCAATCCTGTGGCCAGGTGCACGAGCGCGGAAATGTAGTCGTCCTCGGACACCCCGGCCGGGTGGTCGCCGAAGATGTCCCTCATCAGCCAGAAGTGGGTGGTGGCCCCGATCAACACCGCCGCCAACGCCTGCGGGTCCACCCCGGGGGGCAGCGTGAAGCCGGGTCGCGCCAGGAATGCGGCGAGCTGATCGTGGACCGGACGGATCTCGCGATCGGCTGACATCTGCAGCAACTCCGGGACGGCGCGCAGGTCGCGCACCAAGATCCGGTTGTAGTCCCGGTCGTGGTCGAGCCGAGCCAGACCGGCTCGGACGATCGCCTCGAATTGCGCTGTGATCGGCATTGACCCAGTCGAGTCAGCGGGCACAGAGCCACCGTTGCCGGGCTGCAGCGTTGCCACCAATGCATCAGCCGGTGTGAGCACCGACTCCAGGGCCGCCCGCAGCAGCGCCTCCTTGGATCGGAAGTGGCTGTAGAGACCACCCGCGCCCGGCGACATGCCGGCAGCCTGCTCCAGTTGGGCTACCGACGTCGCGGCGTACCCCTGCGCTCCGAACAGCCGAAGCGCAGCCTCCAGCAGTAACTGTCTGGTGTTCGCCATCCAGCTCCTCAGTAAGTGGTTACTGGTACAATAGCACGGCACGAATCGACCGTCACGTGCACCTGACAACGTCAGCGAGTGGGTCGGCGCGCGCACCGAACAGACATACCGGCACCTTCAAGCAAGATCGGGAGACCTGCACCGCCGGCCCCGCGATACTCCGGTGAGTCCGTCGCTGCGCGTGTTCGATGGATTGATGTTGGGCCGAACAGGTGGTGTGTCAGTGATGTTGGTGTGTTGGCCATCCGGGT
>JBBRDH010000077.1:0-24253 GCA_038204125.1 Mycobacteriales bacterium | reverse complement strand
TCATTGGGTCGACGCGGCAGTTGGAGTTGACCTCCCATTTCCGCGTCAGGTCTCCCTCGACTTTTGTGGTGCGAAACGGGTTCATCGCAGCGATCTGCACCGCTCCTGCCATCACCTCGGGCCGGCGAAACATCATGGCGGAGGCGATGTTCGCGCCGTTGGAGAATCCAACGGCGACGAACCGGCCCTGGTCGATGTGGTGTTCGGCGCCGACGGCAATGACGAAGTCAGCCAGTTCGTCGGCTCGCCCGGCCAGATCCGGCTCGTCGAAGACCCCCTCGGCCAGACGCCGGAAGAAGCGCGGCATCCCCGCCTCCAGCACGGCGCCACGCGGCGAGAGCACCGGGGAGGTGGGTGACAGGCGCTCCGCCAGCGGCAGCAGGTCGAATTCGTCGCCACCGGTCCCGTGCAGCATCAACAGTGGTGGATTGCCGGCGCCGTCCCGCCAGACATGAGGTCGCTCAGCGGTTGTCACGACCGGTCGCCGACGGCCGGACACCAGGCCGTCATCAGCTGAGCGGTGACGGGTCGGAACTGAGGTCTGGCAGCTCGATCGGCGGCAACGCCCGCGCTACCTGCTCCCGGCTGGGCTCGAGCCAGGGCGGCAGCTTCAGTGACTTCCCGAGTTCCAGCAGGGGTTCGTCGATATCGAAACCCGGTGAATCGGTGGCGATCTCGAAGAGCACACCGCCCGGCTCCCGGAAATAGATGGACTTGAAGTACTGCCGGTCCAGGATCTCGGTGACGCTGACCCCGGCATTGAGAAGTTGTTGCCGCCAGCCGTTCATCGTCGGCAGGTCCGGCGCCCGGAAGGCCACATGGTGCACGGTGCCGCCGGCCTGGTAACCGCGTTCCCGGGCTCCACCCGTCAGGTCCACCAGTGCGCCTGCTTCACCACCGGCCATCTGAAACCTGGACCGGCCGCCGGACTCCCCGCTCGCCCCCATGCCCAACAGTTCGGTCAGCATCGCGGCCGTCGGGTCGAGCAGGCGCTCATTCATGGTGATCGAGTGCAGTCCGCGCACGGCATGTTCCGCGGGAATGGCGGCGACCCCGTCCCAGCCGGAGCGCCGGTCACCGTCGGCCGCCACCAGATCGATCACCATGCCGTCCGGGTCCCGAAGGGTCAATACCTCCTCGGCGTCCCGGGTCGTCGGCGCGTCAACATCCACCGCCAGGGCGTTGAGCCGGTCGTGCCACCAACTCAGCGACATCCCCGGAACGCTGAACGCGGTGGCCGTCGTCATGCCGGCGCCCTGCCTGCCCTTGGGCACTCCCGGCCACGGGAAGAAGGTGAGAATGCTTGACGGCGTGCCCTTCTCGTCACCGTAGTAGAGGTGCCAGGAGTCAGGGGCGTCGAAGTTCACGGTCCGCTTGATCAGTCGGAGACCGAGAACCCGGCTGTAGAAGTTGACATTCCGCTGGGGCGCGGTTGCGATGGCGGTGACATGGTGCAGGCCCTGCGGGGCGACGGTGATGTCTGGGTGCGGCGCAACGGTTGTCATGAGTACTCCCTGAACCGGAGGGACTGTGTTGTCAGCCTGCGCCTGCGCGCCGGCATCTGCGCATGTGCCCATCTGACCATCTGCGGAGGCCGGATAGACCCTTGCTACCGACCGGGCGGATGCTCCCACAGCTCGAAGCGGGTGCCCTGCGGATCGACGGCCCAGCCGAACCGGCCGTACTCCGACTCCTGGATGACATCGACAGCCTCCACACCCGCAGTCCGCAGTTGAGCGAGAATCGCGTCGGGGTCGGTCACCCGGAAGTTGACCATGAAGGCTTGCCCGGGCGTGCCGAAATAATCGGTGTCCGTCTCAAAAATCGCCCAGATGGTCGAGCCGCCAGGTGTCCAGTGGAACTGGGTACCACCGCAATCCCGAAGATCGATGACCAGATTTCGCGTACCAATCCCGGAGGACCGCCGTCTGCGCCGCTCGCTGGAACACCCCCAATACCGGTCACCCGCTCCATGCGGGTGACAGTAGCGCCCTTGTCGTCCCGTCGCGCTGGGAAGGACCATCGCTGCGGTTTCGGCCGGCCGGCGGCGGTCCGCCGGGCCCGTCGTCGGGTCGGTGATCCAGGTCCCCGGCGTCTTGGCGCAACGCCTCGACGGGGGCCGACATCCGAGTTTCGATTCGCCGCGCCTGTCGCGGAGAATCGGTCCGGACGGCTCGGCGGCTACGAATACAACTCAAGGCCGGCCGGCCTGAGACACGATCTCACCGCGGGGGGAGCGGCACTGCGCAGAACTACCTGGGCTCTTGTGGCATTGCTGCTGGTGTGCGCCGGATGCACCCAACGGGCGCCGAACCTGGGGGCGGCTTCCGCACCGCAATCGTCCGCACCGCAATCGTCCGCACCGGAATCGGCCACCGTGGCTTCGGTTCCGGGCGGCCCGTCATCATCGATGGCGCCGTCTCCGGCCGCGTCGTCGCAGGCTGCGTCGTCCTACGCCGGGTCATCGCCGGTTCCTCCGGCGGCCGCGCCGAATCGCCCGACCGATGCATCCCGACTGACAGTCCTGCCGGCTGTGGCCAGACCCGTTGCGATCGCCGCAATCGACGGCCTGACGACCAGGGGCAGGGGGCCGAAGACCGGCTACTCCCGCACCATGTTCGGCGACGCCTGGAGCGATGACGCGGACGGGGTCCTCTGGGCCCGCAACTCCTGTTCGACCCGTGACGACGTGCTGGGCCGCGATCTTGATCAAGTGGTCAAGCGCGACGCCTGCGTGGTGATCTCGGGTGAATATGAGGATCCCTATTCGGGGCGGAGGGTGCGCTTTACCAAACAGAACGCAATCCAATCACCGATCGACCACGTGGTGCCGCTTGCGTTTGCCTGGCAGATGGGTGCGGCGAAGTGGTCGGCTGAGGTGCGCATGCAATTCGCCAACGACCCCTTGAATCTGGTGACCACGACCAGGACGATCAACACGGCCAAGAGCGATTCCGACCCGGCCAGTTATCTGCCGCCCAACAAGGCCATCCGGTGCGCCTACGTGCACCGCTTTGCGTTGGCCGCCCTGCGATATCGGCTCCCGGTGACTCCCGCCGACAAGGAGATCATGCTCCGTCAATGCCGCTGATCCACCCAACCGGCGGTCGGTCATTGCCCGATGGGCAGCAGTCCGGTGATCAGGATTTCGTCGCGGACCCGAATTTCGTCGCGGACCCGTCGGCCGGTTTCGATGCCCAGACGGGCCGTATCCCTCAGCTCCCAGTTCTCATGTCGTTTGCCAGGGACAATGGGGCCCGCGTCACCGCGCTCAAACGCTTTCGCCGCCCCACAAGAGTCTTTTCTGCCCCCAGGTCGGCGGTCCACCCTGCAAGAATCCGCGATCCGGGTTCACGATCAATGGGACTCGCGGCTGACCTCGGCTCCGCTCGATCCGATTAGGAAGTCGAGATCGGCGCCGGTGTCGGCCTGCATCACGTGGTCGACATAGAGCTTCGCCCAGCCGCGGGTGGGCGCGGCGTAGGCGGCCTGACTGATCGAATTCCGACTTCGGGCCGCGAGCTCCTCGTCACTGACATCCATGTCCAGCCTTCGTCCGGACACGTCCAGGCGGATGATGTCGCCGGTTTGCACGAAGGCGAGCGGCCCTCCCGCCGCTGCCTCGGGCGCCACGTGCAGGATGACCGTGCCGTAGGCCGTTCCGCTCATCCGTGCGTCGCTGATGCGGACCATGTCGCGTACGCCGGTCGCCAGCAGTTTGCGCGGCAACGGCGTGTTTCCCACCTCGGGCATCCCGGGGTAACCGCGGGGACCGCAGCCGCGCAGCACGAGCACCGAGTCGGCCGTTACGTCCAGGTCCGGGTCGTCGATCCGCGCCCGCATGTCCTCGATGCTGTCGAACACGAGCGCGGGCCCGACGTGCTGCAGCAATTCGGCAGTGGCGGCCGCCGGTTTGATGATCGCGCCCCGCGGTGCCAGGTTGCCGTGAAGCACCGCAATACCGGCGTCATCCATCAGCGGGGCGTCCCGCGGGAAGATGACCGTTTCGTCGTAGACCGGCCGGTCCACCAGATACGCGACCAGCGGGCTGCCGGTGACGGTGATCGGCCCGGGGTGTAGGAGGTCCTTGACCTGCGAGAGCAGAGCGAGTACGCCGCCGGCGCGGTACAGGTCGTCCATCAGAAAGTTGCCTGACGGCTGCAGGTTGGCCAGCAGGGGCACGCCGGATCCCGCCGCATCGAAGTCGTCGAGCGTCAGGTCGATGCCCAACCGCCCGGCGATCGCCAGTAGGTGGACGACCGAGTTGGTCGATCCACCCACGGCCGCGACGGCGACGATCGCGTTGAGGAACGACTCCTTCGTCATGATGTCGCTCGGTTTGCGGTCCGCCGCGACCATGTCGACGATCAACCGGCCGGTGTCGTGCGACAGGGAGAGTAGTCGCGAGTCGGGCGCCGGGGTGCCGGCGAATCCGGGGATGGTCATCCCGAGGGCCTCGGCGACAACTGCCATCGTGGACGCGGTACCCATGGTGTTGCAGTGACCCTTGCTGCGGATCATCGACTGCTCCGACCGCAGGAACTGGCCGTTGGTGATGGTGCCGGCGCGCGCCTCCTCGGACAGCCGCCACACATCGGTGCCGCAGCCCAGGGCCTCGCCGCGGAAGTGGCCGGTCAGCATCGGGCCGCCCGGCACCACCACGGCGGGCAGGTTGACCGATGCCGCAGCCATCAGCAGGGCCGGAATCGTCTTGTCGCACCCACCGAGCAGCACCAACCCGTCGATCGGGTTGGCGCGGAACATCTCCTCCATGGCCATCGCCGCCATGTTTCGCCAGAGCATGGCCGTCGGCTTCACCTGCGTCTCGCCGAGCGAGACCACCGGCAGGTTGTACGGGACGCCGCCCGCCGCCCAGATGCCCTGCTTGACGCTCTCGGCCACCTCGTTCAGGTGCATGTTGCACGGGGTCAGGTCGGAAGCCGTGTTTGCGATGGCGATCTGGGGTTTCGTGGCGTCGAGCGCCTCCTCGGGCAGCCCGCGCCGCATCCACGCCCGGTGGATGTAGGCATTGCGATCGCTGCCCCGATACCAGTCTGCGCTGCGCAGGTGCTCCACGTTGCTCCCCATTCCGCCACGTATTGGTCGTGCTCATCACCACCGGAACCCACCCGGTGTGAGCATGACCGACGCCCATCCGGTATTCCTTCACGGTGGCTGAATTATGACGCCCGGACCCGCACGGCGCGGAATCCCGACGCAGGACGTCCCCGGTGATCCTGCCGTGGTCGGCTGATGCGCGCTCTGGTGGTGACCGCCCCGCGGAGAGCGGAAGTGCACGAGGTCGTCGACCCGGTGGCCACGCCCGGCCAACTGCTCGTCGACGTGGAACGGGCCGGTATCTGCGGCACCGACATTGAGCTCTACTCGGGCGAGATGACCTACATCGAACAGGGTCGTACCCATTTTCCGCTGCGACTCGGCCACGAATGGGCCGGCCGGGTGGTGGCGGTCGGCTCGCCGCAGGACGCGGAATGGATCGGCACCCGCGTCACCGGCGACACAATGCTCGGCTGCGGCGGCTGCGGGTACTGCCGGTCTGGTCACCATCACGTGTGTCCCGAGCGGTTCGAGGTCGGCATCCTCGACGGCTGGCCGGGCGCCCTCGCCGAGCAAATGCTCATTCCCACCCGGTTCGCCTACGCCATTCCCGAGACCGTCAGCCTCACCTCCGCCGCGCTCGTCGAGCCGGCCGGAAACTCCCTGCGGGCGGTCAGGGCGGCCGCCATCGAACCGGGACAGCGAGTGCTCGTGTTGGGGTCGGGTACCATCGGCCTGTTGGCGGCCCAGTTCGCGCTGGCGCAGGGAGCCGAAGTCCATGTCGCCGGCGTTCGCGAGTCGTCGCTCGCGCTCGCGAAATCACTGGGCGCTGCGTGCACCTGGCAGTCGGTCGAGCTGGCATCCGGCCATGCCGACTCGTTCGATGCGGTGATCGAGGCGACGAGCGACGACCGGATGCCGGCCCTCTCGGTCCGGCTCGTCAAGCCGGCCGGCCGGGTGGTGTACATCGGGCTGTCCTCCACCCCGAGCCAGGTGGACACCCGGGATCTCGTGCTGAAGGACGTCACTGCCGTCGGCATTCTTTCCGCTTCGTCGGGGCTGGCCGGCGCGATCGCGGCCTTTGCCAGTGGAGCAGTATCGCCAGATGCGATCGTGAGCGAAGTGATCCCCCTGACCGACGTACCGGGTCGGCTCGAGGGACGCCGGGGAGAGGGTGCCGGACCCGGCCCCAAGGTGCAGGTGGACCCCCGTCTTTGATGACTGCGAACCTGTCTGATCGAAGGAGAGCAACATGAGATCTGCGCTCATCACCGGCGGCGCCCGCGGACTCGGGGCGGCGACGGCCGAGCGGCTGCGGGCCGACGGAATTCGGGTCATCACCCTCGACATCGCCGGTGACGTCGACGTGGTCGTGGATATCACCGACGAGAAGTCGTTTTCCGAAGCCGCCACGGATATCGGCCCGGTGGACATTCTGATCAATTCCGCAGGAATCGTCGGGCCAGGCGTTCCGCTCGTCGATACTCAGGCGCTGGACTGGCGAAATGTGTTCGAGGTGAACGTATTCGGCATCGCGGCGACCATGCGCGCCTTCGTGCCGGGGATGGTCGACCGAGGCTGGGGTCGGGTGGTGAATTTCGCCAGCATGGCCGGAAAGGACGGGAATCCCAACCTGTCGATCTATTCCGCTTCCAAGGCAGCAGTGATCGCGCTGACGAAGTCGGCGGGCAAAGAGCTCGCGACCACGGGAGTGCTCGTCAATGCGATCGCCCCAGCCGTGATCGCGACTCCGATGAACGACGACACCGCGCCGGACGTGCTGGCGCACATCACCAGCCTCATCCCGATGAAGCGGGTCGGGCGCGCCGAGGAGGTCGCCGAGCTCGTGGCCTGGCTGTCCTCCGACAAGGTGAGTTTCTCGACGGGCGCCGTCTACGACATCAGTGGCGGTCGGGCCACCTATTAGTGGGTGGCCAGCCATTCGGGGTCGTCGATCGCGAGCCGGGCGGGCACCGGGCCGGCACCGGCCTGGTCGCGGTCCGGCCGAGCTCGACCGCCGCCGGGGGTGACGGCGGTACGTGTCAGGTTGCCGAGGACGCGCGCCAATTGGGCGGGTGTGCGCCGCGCAGCGGGCAGCTGGGCGTATTCGCGGCTGGTGGTCTCGAATGTTTCGGCAGGACGACCCGTGACCTGTTCGACATGGTCGGTCGGCCCGCCGTGGGCGAAGGTGCCCCGCCGGTGTTCGGTCAGGTAGGTACGGGTCTGCGCGGTCATGAACGCGTCATAGCCGGACGCGCGCATCGCCTTCGTGAAGATGAACGGGGGCACCGACTTCGGATGGACCGTGCGACCCAGCACCCGGCCGATGATCGCGGTCATCTCCGACGCATCGAGCAGAGCCGGTCCGGTCGGATGGTAGGTGCGGCCGTCGTGGCGGGCAGGGTCCGTCAACGCGCCGACCACCACGGCTGCGATGTCGGCATTGGAGGGTGGGGCGTTGCGGCTCTCACCGATCGGGTTGGGCAGTATTCCGAGCTGCGCGGCGATGTCGATGGTCTGCAGATAGTTGTGGGCGAAATACCCGGGGTTCACCGTGACGTGGGCGATGCCGGACACAGCGGCGAACATCCGGTCGGCCAAGAAGTGCTGACGGGTCAGGATCGACGGATGCGAGGCACTGGCCAGCCATTGACTGAGCACTACCAGAGCCTCCAGGCCGGCTTCTTGCGCGGCGACGGCGAATGCGGTGGCACTGTCGAGCATGTGCGGATGGGTCGGCGGGCAGTAGTACGCCCGCTGCGTGCCGCGCAGGGCGGTGTCGAGCTGGTCCGGCTCGAACAGATCCGCCACCACCACCTGCGCGCCCAATTGATGCAACTGTTGCGAACGGGCGTCGATCTGCCGAACCAGTGCCCGCACCGGCCAATCCTGTTGCCGAAGTTGCGCCACGACCTGCGACCCGGTGGAGCCGGTAGCCCCGGTGACCGCGATCAGTGGTTTCACGACGCGCTCCCGGTGGGCACGACGACGTCGATCAGGCCGGTGGTGACGTCATAGAACATCCCGGTTACCCGGTAGGAATCGCTGATGCCGGGATGTCGGCGCAACACCTCGACGTCCACATTCAACGAGCCGTGCGGATCCCCCACGGACTTGGCCGGCAGGTCGGCGACGGCGATGCCGAACGATGCCGCCAGCTGCTCAGGATGGCCCTGCATCCGGGTGATCCCACACTGGTTGTGGTGCAGGACGATCAGGTCGCTTTTGGCCTCGTCGCTTCCCGGCCCGAGCTGCGCCGGGAAGCCCAGGGCCAACAAGTTCAGAATCTCCAACACCGCCGGGGTGACCCGGCCACCGACGTTGCGAATGACCGGGGCGTCACCCAGCTCCAGACCCAGAAGCTGCGCCGGGTCCACCCGCGGATCCAGACAGCCGATGATCGTCGCGCGTAACCGTGGCCTCAGTTCCAGCGGCCCGGTGGAGTGCGCGGCGACGAAATCGCGGTTGCGCGCGGTGAGAACGTCCGAGGTCGACATTGAAATCCTCCTATAGATGTACCTACACCTGATTGGGTGTAAGTACACTATGCACGGAGAGGCGGTGCATATGCAACACGAATCGGAACGGGATGTCGCCGGGCAACTGACCCGCGACATGGTGGCCGAATGCGTCGGCGTCCGGGTGGGCCGGCTGCACCGGCTGGTGGCCCGCGAATTCGAGCGGCACCTGCGCCCGATCGGGCTCTCACTGCAGCAGCTGGAGGTGCTTTCCACCCTCACCCTGTGTGCGGGGCCGGTCAAACCGACCGTCATTGCCGACCTACTTGCCCTGGAACGTTCGACCATGAGTCGCAATCTGGCCATCCTGATCGATCGCGGTTGGGTAGCCAGCACCGACACCTCGACCACCGGCCGCTCCCTGA
This sequence comes from Mycobacteriales bacterium, assembly GCA_038204125.1. Lineage (GTDB taxonomy): Bacteria > Actinomycetota > Actinomycetes > Mycobacteriales > Nakamurellaceae > Nakamurella. Next base: position 15,312 of record JBBRDH010000077.1, on the reverse strand, counting down.
GCGTGGCAATCACCGAGGCCGGCACAACCAAGCTCGCGCACGCCGACCGTGCCTGGCGACAGGCGCAGGTTGCCCTGATCGATCGTCTCGGCCCGGATACCGCTGCCACGCTCGATACCTGGCTCACCGGCCTGGGCGCGTCGGAGCGTCGATCCTGAACTCGTGTTGGGACCAGTTCAGATCCCAGGTCCGAAAACAGCGGATCCAAGGGCCTTGCGGCCCGCGGTTCGGCGCCGGTGGAGGTCCGGCTGGGACCTCGCGGCCAACCCGTCCATTGCGGGGCCTGGATAGGGTTTGCGAGTGGGCCTGGTGGGTCCGACTCCTGACCACGTTGATGAAAGGCGCACCCATGCCGAGACTCTCACGCTCACATGGGATTCTTCCGGCCGCTGGACATCCCGGTCCCGGTCCCCGCGACCGCGGAGCGCGCCGGCCGGGTTTGTGCCGTGGCGCAATCGTCGCGGTGGGTGGGTCGACCAGGCTGACGTTCACCGTCACCAACACGACCGAGCTGGGTGGGAAGCCGAGGTTCTCGTTCGCCGAAGCGCTGCCGGCGGGTTTGCGGGTGGCCGCGGCGCCCGGTTACACCACCACCTGCAGGTACACCAGCAGCCGCGGCGTGGTCGCCGGTGGCACCTCACTTCTGCTGCGGGGCAGCCTGGCGGAAGGCCAGTCGACGTGCAGCTACTCGATCCGGGTCACCGGCACCGCGGCCGGCACCAAGGTCAGCGCGCCCGGCACCCTGGTCGGGCTCGACCCGCCCGCCGCTGCTTCAATTCTCGTCGGCTGATGTGGAGCTCTGGGCGTGTTGCCCGGTGCGGACCGAATCGGGGATGCAGCGCAGAGGAGCACCATGATCCTCCCGAAGGTTCAGGACCCCCGGTTCGTGACCATTCGTCGCGGCGGGAGCCTCGCCGACTCTGATCATCGGCTCCTCGCGTCATGGGCAGCTTTGTGCGCCGAGCACGTCCTTGACCTTTTCGAGTCGGCCCAGCCACAGGACCCCCGTCCGCGTCAGGCGATCGAGCATGCCCGCGCCTGGGTGCGGGGGGAGGTCACGATGACCCAGGCTCGCTCGGCGGGCGGCCATGCGATGGGCGCGGCCAGAGACCTGCGGGGAGCAGCCCGGCATGCCGCCTACGCTGCGGGTCAGGCCGGGGTCGTCGCCCACGTCGCCGCGCACGAACTGGGCGCGGCGGCCTACGCGATCAAGGCCGCACGTGCTGCCGCGGCGGGCGGCGAGAGCGACGCCGCAGGTCGACTCGAGTGCCGGTGGCAGCGTGACCAGCTTCCGGAAGCGGTTCGCGAGCTCGTCCTCGACGACCAGCGGTTGCGAAACGCAATCTGCTGGTCGGTGTTCGACTGCTGACTGGTGTCGCGACGCCTGGGAGAGCTCATCACGAACTGACCAGTGGTGCACAGCCGAACGGCCGATGGTGGCGTCCGCCATGACGGCCGGCGCATCGACAGCGCGCTGCTCGCTGACTTCGCGTCCAAGCCATCGGCGTACCAGGTCCAACATTCAACATCCGGCCACGACCAGGGACGATTACGTACGATCCAGCCCATGACGGCAGGGATCACCTTTCAACACGTGAGTTGGGCTGACCCCCGGGCCATTCACCTCCGGGATCTGATGACGACGGAACCTGGCAGGATCTACCCCGAGCTCAGCAGGCTTTGCGCACCAGATGCCCCCCGGCTCATCGACGTCGGAGCCGATGGCGTGGTCGCGACGATCCTGCCATTTGCCGGAGCGATGCCGGTCGCGCACGCGGCCATTCGTCTGCTGGAAAACGATCTCGAGGTCAAACGGGTCTTCGTCCAATCGGGGGCTCGCAGAACGGGAGTCGGGGGCGAACTGATGGCCGAGGTGGAGTCCACAGCCGGTCGACTCGGAGCGAAGCGGCTGATTCTTCACACCGGGAACCGGCAGCCGGCAGCGATCAAGCTCTACCGGCGGCTGGGCTACAGGCCGATCCCCGTCTACGAGCCGTACGCGACCACCATGCCGAACTCGTTCTGCTTCGAGAAGGACTTGACGGCCTGACTCTGGTCCAAACGTCCGCTCGATGCGCCTCGCGGCGAGGCTGGGATTCGCCGAGGTGCAGCGGTTCGAGGAGTACGGCGCGGAGCAGTGGTTCGGCGTGTGGTCCTCGGTGATGCCGTTGCAGGCTTGACGTGTAGCACTCCTCCGCTAAGGTACAACCGTATGGTTGTAGATCTGGATTTCAGCGACGCCGAGGTGGATCGGATCTTCCGCGCCCTGGCCGACGCGACCCGACGTGACATCCTGCGCCGCACGCTCGACGGCGAGGCGTCGGTGTCCCACCTGGCCGCCGCTTACGACATGTCCTTCGCGGCGGTCCAGAAACATGTAGCGGCTTTGGAAGGAGCCGGACTGGTGACCAAGGAGCCCAGGGGCCGCGAGCGGATCGTCCGCGGCAACCCCGAGGCGCTGACCCGGGTGCGGGCTCTGCTGGACCATTACGAACACATTTGGCGCGCCCGTATCGAACGGTTGGACGCCCTGCTCACCAAAGACTGAAAGGAACCAGTCATGCCCGTCACCTCCGTCAGCCAGGACCCGGCCGCGCTGACCATGACCGTGGTCGCCGACTTCCCCGTGGCTGTGCAGCGCCTCTGGGACGCCTACCTAGATCCCCGCCAGTTGGAGCAGTTCTGGGGTCCGCCTACCTACCCGGCGCGGTTCACCCGACACGACGCCGCCACCGGCGGCCACTCGGCATACGCCATGACCGGGCCGGGCGGCGACGTCTCACGCGGCTACTGGCAGTGGCTGTCGGTCGAGCCGCAGCAGTCGTTCGAGGTGCTCGACGGGTTCGCCCTGGCGGACGGCTCGCCCAATACCGAGATGCCCTCGATGCGGATGGTCTTCGTGTTCGAGACGACGGACACCGGCTCGCGGGTGATCACCACGACGTACTTCAACAGCGCCGACGAGCTTGCCCGGCTGGTCGAGATGGGCATGCAGGAAGGCATGAACCAGGCCATGGGACAGATGGACCTGGTGCTGGCCGACCTGCGCTCCTTCGCGGCCGACCTGCCGACCCTGACCCAGATCCTCTCCGGCACCCAGGTGCGGATCAGCCGGGTCATCCACGGCCCCGCCGACGCTGTGTGGCGGGCCCACCACGACCGGGCGATGCTGCGGAAATGGCTGCTCGGGCCGGACGGCTGGACCATGCCTGTCTGCGAGGTGGCCACCGCGGTCGGCGACTCCTACCGTTACGAATGGGACAACGGCGCACACCGGTTCGGCTTCACCGGAGAACTACTCGAGTGGCTGCCACCGTTCCGCGCCGTCACGACAGAGCGGATGCTCGGTGTCCCGGGCGAGGGCACCATCAACGAGATGACCCTCACCTCTGTCGCGGACGGCACGCTGCTCTCCCTGCTGATCACCTACCCGAACGCCGAATTCCGCGACCGGGTGCTCGCCACCGGGATGACCGATGGGATGGAAACCAGCTACCGCCGACTCGAGAACCAGGTCCTCATCCCCGCCTGAAACTGCTCCGCTCAGGCAACGGGACGGAGGCCGGCCGACTGCAACCGATCACGGATTGTCCGGTGCACCACTGACTCTGGCGTCGTGTCGCATATGCCTCGGCTGACCGGCTCCCGAGATGCCTTCGGAACGTCGTCCCGGGCGCCCGCATCTATGCTGATGACCCGGTCGGCCGCCCACCGCGCGCCGACCGCGATCGCTGTGGGAGGGTTCCCGTGTCGGATGGACCGCTAGCCGGCGAGCAGTTGACCGGCTCATCGTTGACCCACTCGGAGACCGTGGGGGCCGAGCGGCTCACGTTCTTCTCCGACGCGGTGGTGGCCATCGCGATGACCCTCCTCGCGTTGGAACTGCCAGTCCCGAGCGGCGCGAACGGCGCTGAGTTCTGGCACTCCGTCGGCGAACACCAGGCGGAATACCTCGCGTTCCTGTTGAGTTTCGTGGTGATCGCCGGCCATTGGGGCGGACATCACCAGGTGCTCAGTCATCTGCTGCGCACCGACGCCCCGTTACGGGCGGCGAACATGTTGTGGCTGCTCATGATGGTGATCACACCCTTTGCGACCAAGGTGTTGGCCACCGGTGGAACCGATCTGCCGGCCAACGCCGGTAACAGTATTCAGCTCGGTGTGTATGCCGCAGTTCAGACGGTGGCAAATGCTGCTTTCCTGGTGATCGTGCACAGAATGGCGACGATTGCGGACCTGAGCACTCTTCCTGCGGCTGCGGCCCGGGCCGCCTATTGGCGGGTGGGTTCACTCCTGGCCGGTTTTGGGCTCTCCATTCCACTCTTTGCCGTTCTCGACTATGCGTGGGTGCTGTGGATTGTCGCGCCCCTCGCTCCCGGGTTGTTCTTCGGGCTCCGGAAGCGGCTGCCGGGTCGGCAGCCCAGCGGCGGCCGCGGCCGCGAAACCGTCACGGTGGGTGAAGTGGGCAATGACGATTGAATCCGGCCGGTGCTGGCCGCTCGGTGGCCGGATCGTCACCCCCCGAACGGTTCTGGTCCCGCTGTCCGTCGACGACGCGGACGGGATGGCCGAGGTGTTGGCCGCTCCGGAGCTCTATTCGTTCATCGGGGGTGGGCCGCCGAGCGTCGACGAACTGCGTATCCGATTCGCCCGGCAGGTTGTCGGACACTCTTCCGACGGCACCCAAAATTGGTACAACTGGATCATTCATGCCGAACCGGACGGCCTGGCGATAGGCACTGTCCAGGCAACGGTCACCGACAAGGGCAGTACGGCGGACATCGCCTGGGTGGTGGGAGCGGCGTGGCAGGGTGAGGGTTATGCCACCGAGGCCGCCGTCGGGCTGGTCGAGGCCCTGCGCGACAGCGGCATCCGTTGCATCACCGCGCATGTGCACCCGGACCACCTGGCGTCAGCCGCGGTCGCCAGAGCGGCCGGGTTGACGGTGACCGACGTGCTGTACGACGGCGAACGGCGCTGGGAACTGGTGATCGACCGGTGAGCCGCATCCATCTGGTCCGTCGTCAACAGCGATCGCGCTCAGCCAGCAGGCACGTCTATTGACTCCACGGCACCGTCGCGGCCAGGGCGTTGATCGCTCCTACGAAGCAATTCATCGGTGGCGTTACCAGGCCGGCGCCGACCTGCCCGGTGCCGGCGACCCGGCCGGCCATGCCGGTGTTGATCTGCGGCAGGATCTGGGTCCGCAGCACCCGGGTGACGTCGATGCCGGTGGGGGAGCCACGGAATTCGAGGATCGGCACGGCGAACGCCGGGTTCTCGGTTTCGGTGATCTCGTACATCCGGGCCGTCGTGGCCAGCGCGTCGGACACCGATCCGCCGACCAGTCGGACGATCGCCGGCGCACCGGCCATCACCATGCCGCCGATGCCCATGGTCTCGGTGATCGCCGAATCACCGATGTCGGGATTTGCGTCGTCGGCCGAAAAGCCGGCCAGATAGAGGCCTTGCGGGGTATTGGCCGGCCCGACGAACCATTCGTCGCCGGTGCCCGACACTCTGATCCCGAAGTCGGTTCCGTTGCGGCACATAGCGGTGACGATGCTCGAGCCGGGTATCCCCGCCGCGGCGTCGCCCATCAACTTGCCGCAGGGCATCACCAGGTTGAGGAAGAAGTGGTCATTTGCGGCGAGAAATCTGGCCACGTCGGCAATGTCGGTGGGAGGCAGGCCGGAGGCGATCAGCGCGGGCAGTATCTCGCGCAGCAGCATCAAGGTTCCGGCGCGGTTGCGGTTGTGCCCCTCGTCGCCCATCTGCACCATCTGCCCGACGATGGCGGTGATGTCGATCGGGGCCGACGCCCGGACGGCGATGGCCAGGGTCGGACCGAGCACCCGCGCCATCCACTGCAGCCGGTCGACCACCTCCGGGCCGAAAGCGCCGTAGCGCAACACCTTTCCAAGGCCCTCGTTGAGAGAGCAAAAGGCGACGGCGCCGGAGGATTCGTCGATCAGCTTGAACATCCACATGGACGGGGACACCACTCCGGCCATCGGGCCGACCGCGTGGTGGTCGTGACACGGTGACAGGGTGATCCCCTGTCCACCAACCAGTTTTTCCTCGGCTTCGGCGACATCGGCGGCCAGGCCCTCGAAAATCATCGCGCCGATCAACGCACCGCGCATCGGGCCGGACGCCCGTTCCCAGGTGATCGGCGGACCGGCGTGGCAGAACTCGCCCGGCGCAAGCCCGAGCGCCTCCGAAGCCGGCAGCACGTCGACAAGATGTGCCCGCACCCCGAGCATCCGGCCGGCGGCCAGCGCGTTCGCTGCTGCCAGTCGCGGGTCGGCGAGCACAGTGCTCAGGGTGTCGGCGGTACCGGGCGGATCGTCAAGGGCCGGCCGGAAATCGACCGCGGTGACCTCGACCGCCTGCGCGACAAGGGCTTCGGCGAGCAGATCGATACCCGCGGTGATCACGGACGGTGGACCGGCCAGCAGGTCGGGCGGGGTGGGCATCAGCTCGCTCCGATCTCGGTAGCAGATTCGATCAGGTCGCAAGCCGCGCGGGCGGCAGCTGCGTTCGACGAAAAGACCTGCGCCCCACCGTCTACCAGGTCAACCGCCTGACGTTCGCGATTCTGCGGGTCGCCGGCCGTGCCGCAGAGGGAGACGACCACTGACAGGTCGCGGCCGGCGGTACCGGCGGATTCGATCGCGGCGGCGATGGCCGGGGCCAGCCGGGCCGCCGGATCCGCCTCGGCGGCGTACCCGAGCACGACGTCCAGCAACAGCACCGCCACGTCCGGGTCCGCGGCCTGCGCGGCGAGCATCTCCAGCTTCACCGTCGGGTCGATCATCGGATGCGGCCGTCCGACCGTGAAGGCGTCGTCACCCAGATCCAGCACCACATGGCCCTGCCCGGACAGGTCCAGGCCGGAGACGATCAAGCTGGACAGGTTCAGCCCGAGATCCGGGCGCAGCGGAATGTTCGAGCGGATGTCGCCGAGCCGGCCCGCAAGGACCACCATCGCCTCGTCGGCGAGCGTCCCGCCGGAGAACAGGCCACGCAGCACCCTTGTGTGATTTCGCCCGGCATGATTTGGCCAGGCCTGGCTTCGCCCGGCCTGGTTTCGCCCCTTGTGATGTGGCCCGGCGGCGCGGCTCGGCCCGTCCGAGGCCCCGGTCCAGCCCCAGGTCGACCAGGTCGGAACTGGCAGCCCGAGCGCCTCGAGCACGGTCTCGACACCCTCGGAAATGGTGGGCCGGCCCGGGCCCAGCAGGATCGTCGTCACCGGTGTCCGGCCGGAGTTGGCTATCTGCAACACCTTATCGGCGGTGGCCGGATGTGGAGGTTTGGAGATCAGCACGATGTGGTCGGTGCCAGGATCGTCGTCGAGCATCTTGAGGGCGGTGATTGCGCTGCGGCCGCCCACCGTCTCGGACAGGTCGCGGCCGCCCAGGCCGAGCACCGCCGAGATGCCGACTCCGGCGTCGTCGAGCAGGCTGATGAGGTGCTGGGCTCCGGTCCCGGATGCCGCCACTATGCCGACCCTCGGGCCGTTACTCAAGGGCTGCAGGACATTTGCGAACCCGAGCGCCACGCCGCCGATCACTGCGGTGCCGCAGTCGGGGCCCATGACCAGAACGCCGGCCGCCGCGGCGGCGTCCTTGAGGAGCACCTCGTGCCCGAGCGGGACGTTGTCGGAGAAGATCATCACGTGCCGCCCGGCCGCAATGGCGTCCATTGCCTCGCCCAGGACCGAGCCGCCAGGGACCGAGAGCAGAACAACCGCCGCGTCCGGTGCCGCCGCGCAGGCACTTCTGACCGTGTGCGGCGCCGGCCCGTTCGAAAAGCTGCCGCCCGCGCGGGATGTCGCCGCCGCATCGCGACGAGCCTGCTCGAACGCCGCGTACCCGGCCTGCACCGCAGCTTGATCGTCACCGCGCAGCGCCACGAGAAGGTCGTTGGGTCCAGTGCCGGACGGGATCTCGAAACCGAGGCCGAGGGCCAGCTCGACGTTGAGCGGCGTCGCCATCGCGATGTGGGCGGTGTGCATGCCGGGTGCCGCCCCCGCCGCCTGACTGATCCGCAGCAGGGTGACCGAGTCCGAATAGTCGCCGTGCAGCACGGTCACGGCGTCCACCCCGGCCGGAGCGGCTGTTGCGGCGTCATCACCGACGACCGTCATCCCAGGCCTCCTGCCTCGATCGGGGCCGATCTACCTGGGCGCCCGCGGCCAACTCCTTCCGGAGTCGGCCGCCGAATCCCTGTGACGATCATTGCAGTCGGTCTGTTCCGGTCGTGCGCCGAGTTGTCCGCCTGGCGCCGGGCGGGGGCAGGCGGAGCGTCGAAACTGTGCCGGCTCACGTCGGAAGGCCGCGGACCGGGAACGTCCGAGGCTAGCCGCGGTTGGAGATCTGCTGGACGGCCCACGAGTTGCCGTCGGGGTCGTCGAAGAATACGAAGCCCACATTGTCGAGCTCGTGTGCGACGGATGCCGGGTTGTCGCCGAGTTTGATGACCTCGCCGACCTCAACGCCGTGCTCCAGTAACTGGGCGCGTGCCTGGTGGATGTCGGCAACGACGAGCTGAACGCCTTTCAGCGATCCGGGTGCCATGCCTTCACCGAGTCCTTTGGAGATGACGATCGAGCAGCCCGAGCCGGGCGGGGTCAATTGCACCACCCTGACTTCGTCGCTGATCTTGGTGTCGTGGTCGACATTGAAGCCGAGCCGGTCGGCGTAGAAGGCCTTGGACCGGTCCACATCGGATACCGGCACCACGACCACCTCCAGGGTCCAATTCATGGCAGGGCCTTTCTGTCGCTGGCAAGTGGGTCGCTGGCAAGTGTGTCGCTGAGCAGTGTGTCGCTGAGCAGTGTGTCGCCGAGCATTAGGTGGCTGAGCAGTTCGACGAGCCGGTCGCCCGACTCGCCCACGCCGCGTGCCATCGGGTAGCGCAACACAGCATCGCGACCCTCCGGTGTCGCGTACCTGATCGTGGTGGTGACCGTCGTCCGTCCACTGTGCTCGGAGAACTCATGCGTGATCAGCGTCTCGCCCGAATACGACTGGTCGTCGAAGACCTCGGTCAGCACCAGTCGGAGCGGCGCCTGGATGTGGCGGACGGTCCCGGTCTGGACCATCGTTTGGCCGTGGGGACCCAGGGACTCGAAGCGATACCGGCCTCCTTCACGCAGATCGATGTCACAGCCGACCAGCTTCCAGCCGCGCGCCCCGTACCACCGGGTGAGCAGCTCCGGCTTGGTGTAGGCGTCGAAGACCAGCCGGCCGGGGGCGATGAAGGTGCGGGTGAGCACGATTTCGCGGTCGGTTGGCGTAGTCACGCTCAGGCTCATGACGGGTCGTCCTTCCGGAGGGAATCGAGCAGCGCGTCGAGCCGTTGGTAGCTCTCCTCCCAGTACAGCCGGAAGTCGGCCAGCCAGACGGTCGCGTTGCGCAGGGACCTTGCCTCGAGCCGGCACGGCCGCCGTTGGGCGTCGCGGCCGCGGGAGATGAGCCCTGCCTTCTCGAGCACCTTGAGGTGTTTGGAAACCGCCGGCTGCGACATCTGGAACGGCGCGGCCAGTTCGGTCACGCTCGCCTCACCGGTGGCCAGTCGCGCCAGGATTGCGCGCCGGGTCGGGTCGGCCAGTGCGTGGAAGGTGGAGTCGAGTACCCCCATCCCACCATAACCACCAGGTTCCATAACCAGATGGTGTCAAACGGCCGGTTCGGATGTCAAGGGGTGTGTTGCCATCAAGCAGTGGATGGTTCCAGGCAACTCGGCAGACCAGCACTGCCGCCTGGCACAGCAGGTCGGGGTAGAAATCGTGGCCGTCGTAGCCTGCCCGCGTGCAGGTTGGTCGCGGGTTGACCGGCATAGGGCACGCGGGCGAGGACCATTCGTCCATCCGCGCTCATGTGCCTCCATCGATCGATTGATCGAAACCCCATGGACAATCGCAGCAACCCCGGAGCCAGAGGAATTGAGGAGAACCAGATGCAAGACACGACACCACAGACCGCCAACGGCAAAGTGCTCCTCTGCCCCCGGCTGACGCAGGTCGCTGAAGGTGTGATGGTCCACCAGAGCGGGTTTCTCCAGAGCAACGCCATCGTGGTTCAGGGTCGGGACGGCGTGCTGCTGATCGACCCCGGGGTGACCGGAGACGAACTTGGCTGCCTCGCCAACGACCTTCGCGAGTTGGGTCAGACCGTTGTGGCCGGCTTCTCAACGCATCCGCATTGGGATCACCTGCTCTGGCACGCCGAGTTCGGCGCGGCGCCTCGGTACGGCACAGCCCGCTGTGCGGCCACTGTCCGGGATCGGCTGGCGGATCCGGCCGTGAAGGCGCGCATCGCGGCGCAGTTGATCCCGCCGGACATCGCCGAGCAGGTACCGCTTGACCTGCTCGGCCTCATTACCGGCCTGCCGGCCGAGGCGGCGCAGATTCCTTGGGATGGACCTGAAGTCCGGGTCATCGAGCATCAGGCGCACGCCCCGGGCCATGCGGCGCTGTTGATCGAGCAGCGCGGCGTTCTCATCGCCGGAGACATGCTTTCCGACGTTCTGATCCCAATGTTCGACCTGAACGACACCGCCGACCCGATCGAGGATTACCTCGCCGCGCTGCGGCTGCTCGACGGCGCGGCGGACGGCGTCGATGTCCTGGTCCCCGGCCACGGGTCGGTCGGCAGAGCTGATCAGGTACGCGCCCGGATCGAGCAGGATCGGGGGTACGTGCACGCCTTGCGGGACGCTCTTGTTCTCAGCGATCCGCGAGTCGGCCCATCGGTCAAGGATGGCCGGGGGCGGGTGGCAGATCTGCACGAGCGGCAGCGACAACACCTCGCCCGTACCTGAGCATTGGATTCACTCGACAGACGAGAGCGACCTGACGCAAAGAGTGGAAAACTCCAAGCACTACTTGCCGCCCGCGACGACCTGACAATGGGCAAGCAGCTCGGCTGGACCCCGCCCACCCCGATCTACCTGGCGAAGATGCTGCTTTCGACACGGCAGCTGCGATGAAAGGCGAGGGCCTGATCCTCAGCCGGCGGGGCGATTGTCCCTGCGATCTGTCGGTCCTCATCGCCCGGCAGGGCGGGTCCTCTCAGGTCTGGCGGGCCACGCCGAGGTTGACCCGGTTCGTCCGGTCGTCGCGGTCCAGATGGGAGGCCGCATAGAAGAAATGCCCCCGGCCGGCTGGTCGATCGGGTGCGAACGACCCCAGATCTCGTACACCCGGCCCAGGGCTTCCTGGGTCAGGTCCTCGGAACCTTGCCAATCACCGCCGGTGAGCAACAGCGCCGCACGAAACAATCCGGGGCTTCTCTCCCGGGCCAAGATCAGGAACTGCGCCCCCTGGTCAGGCGTCACGGTCCCCTCCCTGTCGGTCGATTGCACCCATCAAGATGCAGTGAACCCAGCAATGCGGCACAGCCTGAGCATCACCGGCGCTGCTCGACCAACCGGGCTTCGTCAGCCGAACCCCAACCGGCGACGGCAGCATCGGCGCCGACCCGTAGCCCCGGGGTCTGGACCTCAGGCACGCTGGACAGAGTGAGCACCTCAGACGATGCGGTTCCTGCCTTCTTTGATCGCGTCGACTCTTCACCGGACGCCCAGTTCTACGCTGTGCCCCGGTTGGTGACCCATATCGACGACAGGGCCATTGCCGCGGTCCGGGACCTCTACGCCGAATTGGGGTTGGACGGCGACGCAGACGAGCCGCGACGGGTGCTGGATCTGATGTCGTCGTGGACCTCTCATCTGGCCAGCGCCCCGGCCGAGCTGGTGGTGCTGGGCATGAATCAGGTCGAGTTGGACGCGAATCCCATGGCGACCCAGCGGATAGTGCAGGACCTCAACACCGATTCGCTGCTCCCCCTGGCTGACGGGTCACTGGACGGGGTGTTGTGCTGCGTGTCGGTGGATTACCTGGTCAGGCCGGTCGAGGTGCTGAGGGAGGCGGCCAGGGCGCTGCGGCCGGGGGCGCCGATCGCGCTCACTTTCTCCAATCGCTGCTTCCCGTCCAAAGCGATCAGAGGTTGGCTCGCCAGCGACGACCGCGCCCACGGCGAGATCATCGGCGAGTACCTGCGGCTCGCCGGCGGATTCACTCCAGCTGAAGTCACGTTTCGGACGCCGGGCGGCAACTACGGCGGCGACCCTCTGTACGCGGTGGTCAGTCGCCGGCTGCGCTAGATTTCGCCGGCGGCCCACCGCACCGCGTCGACGGAAAGGCGAACGTCGTCCTCGTCGGTCGAGAAGTTGCTGACCGAGACCCGCAGCACGTCGCGGCCGTGCCACCGGGATCCCGACATCCAGGTGGTGCCCTCGGCGAGAAGCCGAGCGGTGACCGCGCGGGTGCGCTCGTCGGTGCCGAAGGAAACGCACACCTGCGTATAGACGACGTCGTTGAGGATCTCTGCTCCTGGAATGCGGGCAATGCCGGCGGCGATTTGCTGGGCTCGGGCACAGAGCCGATCGACGAGTGCGACGACTCCTTCGGTGCCCAGCGATCGCAGTACCGCCCACACCGGCACCCCGCGCGCCCGACGTGAGAGTTCCGGCACCTTCTCGTACGGTTGGCCCGGTCCGGCATCCTCGGTCGGCAGATAGCTGGCCTGGACGCCGAAGGTCGCCCGCATCGCGGTGGAGTCGGCGACGATCGCGACACCGCAGTCGTAGGGCACGTTCAGGGTCTTGTGGGCATCGGTGGTCCACGAGTCGGCCCCTGTCAAACCCTGGGCGAGATGCGCCAGCGTCGGACTCGCCGCTGCATACAGTCCGAAGGCGCCGTCGACATGGACCCAGGCCCCACACTGACGAGCCAATGCGACGGCCTCGACGAATGGATCGAAGGCGCCGGAATGCAAATTGCCGGCCTGTAAACACAGGATCGTGGGCTGGTCCGGCGGTACCTCGGACAGTGCGGCGGCGAGTGCATCGAGGCGAATCCGGCCCTGCCCGTCAGCCGCCACGACCGTCGGCCGGCCGAGTCCGAGATACCGCAACGCCACGTCAACGGTGTCATGGCGTTCCGCACCCACCAGCACGTGCACTCTCGGCGCGCCGGTGAGACCGTGCAGGTGAACATCCCAGCCGACCCGCTGCAGCACCGAGAAACGCGCCGCGGCAAGGCAGGTGAAGTTGGACATCGTCGCACCGGTGACGAAGCCGACGTCTGCCGACGGTGGTAGCCGCAGAAGTTCCAGCAGCCATCTCGCCGCGACTTCCTCGATGGCTGCAACAGCCGGCGTCGGTGCGCGCATGCCGGCGTTCTGGTCCCAGGCGCTGACCAGCCAATCGGCGGCGAGCCCGGCAGGCAGGGTGCCACCCATCACCCAGCCGAAGAATCGGCCGGACCCGATGCCCATCAGGCCGGGTTCTGCGGTGGCGGCCAGTAGATCGATCACGGACGCAGCGTCGCTGCCCTGGGCCGGCAGCGTTGTGCCGAGGGCGGCTGCCAATTCGTCGGCGGTGGCCCGGGGACCGACGGGTCGATCAACGAGTGAGCCGAGCCATTCGCGGGCGTGCAACGCGGCCCGGTCGAGCGCCTTGTCGTACTCCCTGCTGGAAACCGTCATGGTGGGCCGTCATTTCTGTCGAGGCGCAGTGGCCCTGCGCAATGGGCGGCGATGTGGCGATCGTCGTTTGCGACGATGTCCCCCACTCGTGATGCCGCGCGGCATTGGTACCACCACCGGTCGGCTTGTTGTTGGCCCGGTCATGTACTGAAGACATCGACGCCAGGCTGTCTTCGCCGGGCCTCCGCCCGCTGACGACCGGGCTGACGGGCTGACGGTGGTGCCTCGATAGGCGGCTTGCACCGTGGCCGGGGTCAACGAAGCTCGGCAGGTGCCCCGCCGCCGGGGGACAGCGGGCGCTGGGTCCAGGCAACGTCATGCCAGGCACCGTGTTTCCAGCCAACGCCGCGATAGACCCCAACCGGCTCGAAGCCCATCGCCCGGTGGAATCCTGCACTGGGCTCGTTCGGCAGGGTCATCCCGGCGAGTACGGTCCGAAAGCCCCGATCGGCAAGCCGGGCCAGCAGCACCTCGTAGAGTTCCCGCCCGGCACCGCTCCGGCTGCGTGCATAGGATTTCGCCAGGTAGATGCTCACTTCGCACGCCCAGCGATAAGCATCCCGGGTCCTGTACGGGCCCCCGTAGGCATAGCCCACGACAGTGCCCTCATCCTCGATCACCAGGAAGGCATGGGATGTCGACGCTTCGCTGATCCGCCGTGCCATTTCGGTGTCGTCCGGTGGGACGGTTTCGAACGAGACTGCGGTGTCGGTGACATACGGCGTGTAGATCGCTGCGCAGACCGCGCCGTCCGCCGGAACCGCGTCGCGAACAGTTCGGCGTACTTCAGTTCCGGGCATCCGGAAACTGTCCTCCCATCGACCACCCGCGCGTTGTCAGGGACTGGTGTAGCACCGTGGCGCAGGGTGCTACAATCGCGGTATGCCCACCACCCGCCCGCGGCATTTCGTCACCGAGACCGATGCCCTGGCCGAAGCTCTCGACGCGGCCGCACTCCGCTGGCCGCAGCTCAGTCGATCACAACTGTTGGTGCGGTTGGCGGTAGAGGGTCATATCGCCGCCGAGCAGGCCCAGGAGACACGTACCCAACGTCGGCTCGCCTTCGTCCATCAACACAGCGGCATGCTCACTGGGGCGTTCGGTGAGGGCTATCTGGAGAAGCTGCGCGAGGAATGGCCGGTGTGATCGTCCTCGATGCGAGTGTCCTGATCGCCTACCTGGACGGTGCCGACAACCACCACCCGGCGGCCGAGGCGCTGCTGGCCGACGTCGCGGGCGAGGAACTCGGCATCAACATACTGACCCTGGCAGAAGTGCTGGTCGGGCCGGCCCGCACGGGTCGGCTCGCGCAGACAAGATCGGCCTTGCTTGATCTCCAGGTCCAGGAATTACCATTTCCTATTGACGCAGCGTCGGGGTTGGCCGTATTGCGAGCCGAGACCGGGCTCAGGATGCCGGACTGCTGTGTACTGCTGGCGGCCGAGCGCGCGGGCGCAACACTGGCGTCCTACGACGATCGACTCGCCCGGACAGCGACTGTGCGTGGGGTCGAAGTTCTGACACGGTGATCGGCGAACGCACCAGATTGCCCGCCCGCAGCAGAAGCGTAGAGCTATGTCCGGCCGCATGCGATTCTCCAGCCTCCAGACCAGCTTGAGGCCTGACCAGTCGGCGTCGATGGCCGCCACCTTCACGTCGACCACGCCGAGAGGCAGGGCGACCTCGCGGATGAAGTTCTCGGTCATGTCGCTGTGGTGACCGGCTGCCTTCCTCGGCCAGGCGATCCAGAGCG
>JBBRDH010000076.1:0-24347 GCA_038204125.1 Mycobacteriales bacterium | reverse complement strand
CACTGAATGGGCATCCCGCCAAATGTTCGCAAACTGTTCGCAGAAGTTTCGGACCAATGCCGGCTCACGGATCACCAGGAATGGCCGGCGCAGGGTGTCCGGATGGACGGCCACCAGAACCAGGCCGCGATCGATGATGATGGTGCGGTGACTGATTCTTCGGGCGACCCTGACCTGGGCGCCGGCTCTGGCGAATTCACTGAGATAGCTGAGCATCTCCGGTGTTCGGGTGGCATCGGCCTGGTAGAGGCAGCGAAGCGTCGTACCGCGGCGAAGTGCAGCGATCTCCTGGTCCCATGAGCTGCGCATCGTCTCCAGGGAGTAGGGACCACCGGGCAGCATGCTGCAACCCTCACGTGCGGTGAGTATTGCGGCGTCAAGGGTCTCATTCAACTCGGCCGCGTCGTAGACGCGGCGCATTCCTGCGTCGCGAGTGGATCCGGCCGCGCGGGCGACCAGTTCCGACTCAGATTCGGCTAGCCCTCCGGTGTCCACCGGCCCCCCTCGATATCGATGTAACCCACGCCGTCGATAGCGGCACGGTAGCGCACCGACCGAAAGACCAGGAACCACGGATCCGTCGTGGGTAGCCGAGTTTGTGTCCAGAAGCGGACACCCGTCGGACACCACACCAATGAACGGTTTGGCTTGGGCCATATCCGTTTCCGGTCGGGAGGCCTGAGTGAGAATCACCGTGACCGCACGATGACCACGTCCATGACCGCACTGCACCACCCGTTCTCCGACCTAGGCATGCGCGAACCGTATCGGCTGCTGGCCGCGATCCGTCGCATCCGGCCGGCCTGGTTCGACACATCCCTGGGCAGGTGGATGCTGACCAGTCACGAACTCTGCCGAGCCGCCCTGCGTGACCCTTCGTTCTCGGCGGCGGAGGGACAGCAGCAGCGAGTCCGCTCGGACGAACTACCGATCAGCATGCTCAATACTGACGGCGACCTGCACCGCAGGTTGCGCACACCGGCCGCCGCGGTCTTCACCGCGAGGGCAGCCGCACGTCAGGCCGACGAGATCAGAGCGCAGGCGGTGGCGGTGCTCGCCGGCCTGCCACCGGCCGGGGCCGGCCCGGATATCGATGTGGTGTCGGAGATCGCGGCGCCGTTCGCGGAGGCTGTCATCGGGCTCGTCACCGGAGTCCCCCACGCCCGCTGGCCGGAATTGGGTGTCCTGGCGACCGCCGCGTCCGCCAATCTGAACCCGGTACTCCGAGGGGACCAAGCTGTGGCAGCGGCCACCGCCGCAGCTGCGCTGCTTGACTTCCTGGGTCGGCACGCGTCGGACATCGTCGAGGGCGGCTCGGACCTGACGGCCGATGAGCGACTCGGCATCCTGTCCCTGATCGTGGTGGGCGGCTACGAACCGCTGGCCGACCTGTGTTCGACCGCGCTGTCCCTGATCCTCAACACCCCGGCCGCAACCGAACGGCTGCGCGCCGGGGGGCCGGACCTCTACTCGCGCGCCGTCGAGGAGGCCATGCGGCTGGAGTCCCCGATCCCGTTCACCTCCAGAGTCTGTGTCGACGGCTACCGGGCCGGGTCGGTCGAAATTCCGCCTGGTGCGCCCGTACTGGCGATGCTGGGCGCGGCCAATCGGGATCCGGCGGTCTTCGACGATCCGGACACGTTCCTACTCGACCGCACGGCGAACGCCCACCTCGCGCTGGGCGGCGGCGTGCACTACTGCCTCGGGGCGGCCATCGTCAAGCAGTCGACCGCCGCGCTCCTTCAAGAGCTGCTCGGCTCACGTCCCACGATCGCGCGAGAAGCCGGAGCTCCCGCGCCCTGGCGACCGACGTTGGTGCCGCGCGGGTTGGCCGCCCTCCCAGTCCGCTGGTGACCGAGTTCCACCCTCAGAGCCCAGCTGTACCAACGCTGGGCCCCTGTCGTGTGCCTTTCCACGGAGCTTCCAGGTGTTCGGGGCTTACTGCGCTCAGAGGTCGACGACCAGGTCCTCGCTCGGCGCCGCGCAGCAGACCAGGATGTTTCCGTCCGCCGGTTCATCGATCGGCCGCGGGTCGTAGGTGACCGTTCCGGAAAGCAGTCCGGTCTCGCAGGTGTGGCAGATCCCGGTCCGGCATGACCATCGGGTGGGCACGTCGCAGGCCTCCGCAAGTTCGAGGACGTTGGCGACGTCCGTCCGCCAGGGCACGGTGAGGCCACTGCGGGCGAAAGTGACATCCGGCCCGGTGCCGGGGTTGCCGGACGGTGGGTGTGGTTGGGTGATCGGGGCAGCGGCGATACCCGGGGTGATGGCCGCGTGGGCGCCGAAGACCTCAGTCACGATTCTGACCGGGTCCAGGCCGAGCCTCATCAGCGCAGCACGCATGTCGTCCATGAAGACTGATGGCCCGCAAATGTAGGAGTGTGCGTCCGATGGGATTTCGAGAAGATGTAGAAGTTCGGCGTCCAATCGCCGGCGATGGGTGTAATCCCGGCCGATCTCGTCGGTCGATAGTGGTGCGCTGAAACAGATGTCGCTTCGAACATTCGGAAGGTGGCTCAGCAGTGAGCGCACTTCAGCTGCGAAAGCGTGTTCCGAGGAGTTACGCGCGCCGTGCAGCCACCAGACCTCACGGGTGGAGGCCGCCTCGGCCAACGCATGCAACATGGCAAGCACCGGTGTGACGCCGATGCCCGCAGAGACCAGCAGCACGGGATCGTCGTCGGCCGCCAGAACGAAAGTGCCACGCGGAGCCGCCAGGTCAAGAACCGCTCCCACCCGGAGGTGGGTGTGCACGAAGCTACTCACCACCCCATCCGGTTCGCGTTTCACGCTGACCCGGTATTCGGGGCGGCCGGCTGGGCCGGACAGCGAATAGCTGCGGGTGGCGACTGACCCGTCGTCGCTGATGGCCAGCCGGAGCGCAACGAACTGGCCGGGTGCGGCGGTCGGTAGGGGTGGCCCATGAGCCGGCGCCAGTCGGAGCGAGAGGACCGATGTGCTCTCCCGATCGATGCCGACCACCCGGACCGGCCGAAATCCGGGCCATGCCGCGGGCAGTGCGGTCGCGGCGCCGGTGAGACCGGCGTTGCCGGCGACGTTCCCGTCGGTCGTCAGCAGCGACCGGAACGATCCCTGCCAACCGGGGCTGAGCGCGGTGATCCGCAATGCCCGCGCGACCGCTTCCTTGTCGTGGCCCGGGAGGTAGAGCAGAGCGTCGATCTCGGCGACGGTCATCCGTTCCGGGCCGCTTGCCACCTTGCCGATGGGGTCCCCGGCCCGTACGACGCCTTCCCGCAACACCCGGAGGTAGAAACCGGGCCGTCGATGGCTGACGAGCAGGGCGGGCATGCGCGGGTCACCGAGCCGGAGACCGACGCGGTAGCAGGTGACCCGGGGTTGGCTCACCTCGAACAGCGCACTACCGATCTCGTACCTGTCACCGATGCAGACCTCGTCATCGGAAAGCCCTTCGACCGTGAAGTTCTCGCCGAAGTGTCCGTAGCTCAAATCGTCACGGGCGAGCTCGCGGCGCCAGAACTCATAGGAATCGAGCTGGTACACCAGTACAGCGCGATGGGGTCCGCCGTGACCGGCGAGGTCGCCCTGCCCGTCGCCGTCAAGGTTGAGGGCGCGCACTGGGTGAGGGCCCTCAACCGGGCGCTTCCAGATCCCGGTATGCACCGTCCGGCCACGCCACGTGACATCGCGAGGAAGTCCCACATTGACCGAGATAAGGCCCCCCGACGCCGTGGTGGCAGCATCAGGCTGCGGTGCCGTCAGCGACCGAGTAGACGCGGGAAGAGTCATCGAGGGATTCCTTGGTTTTCGCCGGCTGGTGCGCAACCCTCGGAATGGGTCGAGATTAACCGTGGTCCCAGTATCCGAGGCCCTCTACTGTCCTGCAACAGGATTCGGACGCAGCAAGAACGCCAATCGCCCACGTCTGTTGGCAACGGATGCAATCGCGCTCACTTTGTGAACCAACATCGGCGACGGCCACACCCAGGTCGTTGTTTCCCACACGATTCTCCCCGACAGCCCACGGGGGCGATTCTGGTGCCGTCGCTGAGGTCGCCGAGGCGAGCCCCGTCGGTCGACCCGAACCTCACGGCCGACGTCCCGACCAGGTGAGGGTTGTCCAAGAGCGTCAGCACCGACCGGTGGGCCTGCGGCGCTGCGGCAGCCCGGCTACCGGACCTTCGGGCCACGCCACCGGAAGGTGGCCAGGCAGAGCAGCACTCCGACCACGCACCACCCGCCGAGCACCGCGGCGATGTGCCCGATCTCCCAGTTGCCGGCGGGTTCGACGAACTGGAACGAGTCCGGCAGGAACACCGAACGCAGGCCCTGGGCCATCCACTTGAGCGGGAACAGCGCCGCCACCGTCTGCATCCACTGGGGCAATTCGCCGAAGGGGAAGAACACGCCGGAGACGAACTGCAGCACCAGGAACGGCGGCGTCACGATCGCCGAAGCGGACCGCGCGTTGGGGATGACCCAGCTGTAGGCGATGCCGATCAGCGCACAGGCCGTCGCGCCAAGGCCCAGGACCCACCCGAATCGAACCCACCGATCTATCGTGTCGGGCAGCCGCAGATGGAACGCGACCACGGAAATGCCTACCAGAAGCAAGGTTTCGGCCGCTCCGGTGGCGAGTACCAGGACGACCTTGCCGAAGAAGTAGGACGACCTCGGCATCGGGGTGGCGCCCAGCCGCCGCACCGACCCGTCGCCCCGCTCGATTGCCATGGTGATGGCCAGCCCGGTGAACGCGACGCTCATCACGCCGGCGGCAATTATTCCGGCGATGAAGACCTGTTTGAAATCGACGTCGGTGCCCTGCACCTGGCCGCCGAAGATCGAGCCCAGGATGAGCAGCAACAGGATCGGCAGGGAGAGGGTGAAAACCAGGGAAGCCTTGTTGCGCAGGAACATCCTGATTTCTATGCCCGCCCTGGCCCAGCCGACGGCAAGGGCTCCCGGTAGTGGGGGCCGATCGGCCGGCCCCTGCTCCGCCCTCTGGACACCTGGTTCGATCACGGTCATGACGTAACCCCCCTTGTGACTGTGTCGGTGACGACCGCGCCGGACGTCTGGCCAGTTTCAGATCCCCTACGCTGCAACGGAGTCCGATCTGGCCCGGAAAGCCCCGTCCCGGACTGCTCCGCCCGGCGTTCGTGCTCCACGATCATCCGTAGGTAGATGTCCTCGAGCGTGTCGCGGTCGATCCGAAGGTCCGGCAACTCGCTGACCTGTCCCCTCGAACCCCCGCCGGTGCCGGCTCTCTCGGCCCAGTCGATCAACGCCCTGGTCACCGCGGTCGGGGTCGCCGTCCGTATCTCGACCCGGTCACCGCGCTCGACGACGTGACTGCCGATCGGGAGGGGGGGCAGTGGGTGGCCGGCCAGGGCGCCGCGCCGGAAGGAGACGGTGACATCCGCATGGCGGCGGCCGCCGATGGTGTCCGGCGAACCCACCTCCACCAGAGTGCCGCCGATCATGATTCCGACCCGGTCGGAGAGGGTCTCGGCCTCGTCGAGATAGTGGGTGGTCAGCAGCGTGGTCTTGCCGCGGGCGGCCAGCATCCGGATCAGATCCCAGGCATGCCGGCGGACTTCGGGGTCCAGTCCGGTGGTCGGCTCGTCGAGGAAGATCAGATCGGGGTCGCCGATCAGCGCCAGCGCGACGTCGACCCGTCGTCGCTGGCCGCCGGACAGGGTGCGGCAGTAGGCATTCGACTTTTCGGTGAGACCCACCATCTCGATCACCTCGCCGGCCGGCAATGGCCGGGAATAGATCTGGGCGAAGTGTCCGATCAACTCCCGCACCCGGAGATCGTCGAACGCACTGGTGCTCTGCGGCACCACCCCGACCCGGTCCCGGAACGCCCTGGAATATTTCGCCGGATCCTGCCCCAGGACCAGCACTTCGCCGGCCGAACGGAGTCGCACACCCGCCAGGATCTCCACTGTGGTGGTTTTGCCGGCCCCGTTGGGACCGAGCAGCGCGAAGACCTCACCGGTGGCGATCTCCAGTGACACGTCGTGCACGGCCTGGAAGTCACCGTAGGACTTGGCCAGCCCACGGATCTCGATCGCCGCGGCCGGACTGGCCGGCGCTATTTTCATCGTTCGCATCTCCCGTTCACCCAGAGCCTTCATCGACGTCCCCTTCCGTTGCGCCGCACCGAGTTCGGATTGGCTTTATCGCCCTATTCGCAGCAACAGCACGGCGTGCAGCAGCACTGACTGACACCGAAGCCGGCCGACAGAACGGCGAGGTCGTCGGTGTCCAGTTCCGCCAGGTGCATCTGGGGGGTCGATGGCACGTAGAGCCGGTACACACCGCTCTGCTCACCGGCCTCCCACTCGGAAACGGCGAAGTCCAGGCTGGGCTCGGCGTGATCGGGCCGGATGTGTTGGCACACCTCGATTTGGGCGTTGTCGGGAACTTCGATCCCGAACTGCGCCATGGCCACCGGCGGGTCGTCGGCCAGGTCGTCGGCGAACTCCCGGCTTGACCAGGCGGCCAGCAGGATCTGGGTGTACGCCGCAACGAATCGCGAACGCTGGTCGGCATTCATCGCAACGGTTCGCCGGCGTGGGAGCTCATCTGTGCTGTCATCTGGGGTCGGACCCGGTCAGACCCCGACGGGGAGCGGCGCAGCATCGAAGCAGCGCAGGGCAGGCGCCACAGCGGTGATGAACAATTCCACGTTGGCCATCGCAGTCGCCGGGTCCACCCCGCCGGAATCCACCTGCCACAGGAATCCGTCGACTTTCAGGGTGTCCTGGATGGACTCGATCCGGTCGATGACGTGCTCGACGCTCCCCACCACGGCGCCGCCGATGGTGCGCAGCTTCCGCGGGCTGAAGCTGCGGATTCCGTAGCCCATCCCGGTGTAGCCGCGGTAGTCGGTCGACGTCCGCGCCGTCCAGGCATCCGCGGCGTCGGCCCAGACCCGCAGATAATGGGCCAGCAACGGGTCCGCCACAGCCCTGGCCTGCTCGTCGGAGGCAGCGACGAACAGCGGCAGGCTCGCCAGCACCCGGGATTGGTCGCCGTCGAACTGCGGCACGTAGTTGTCGCGGTAGCTCTCGATCATCGTCGCCATGTCTGCGAACGGGGAGAGGGAAGGGGTCACCAGTAGTCCGTGGCCGTTGCGGCCGGCGGCCACGAAGCTCTCCGGGGATCGAACCGCAGCCACCCAGATCGGCGGTCCGGCCGGCTGCACCGGACGGGGCAGCGACGTGGCGCCCGAGTAGCTGAAGAACGCAGTGTCCTCGCTGACCGCCGTCTGAGTCCAGAGCCGCTGCACCGCAGCGACTGTCGCCACGAAGCGATCACGGCTGGTGTCCATCGGGATGCCGAAAGCGTCGAACTCGTACGGCATGTACGCCCTGGCGACGCCGACGTCCAGTCGACCACGGGACAAAGCGTCCACCATTGCGGTCTCGGCGGCGAGTTGCAAGGGGTGGTGGAAGACGGGCAGCAGGCACCCGGTCATCAGCCGGATCCTGCTGGTGCGGGCCGCGACTGCGGCCAGGAACGCGAGCGGGCTGGGGCAATAACCGCCGTAGGCGTTGAGGTAGTGCTCGGTGATTTTGACGTGGCTCATCCCCACCGATTCGGCCAGGTCTGCCAGGTCCAACAGCATGGAGTAGTAGTCCGGCGCGGACAACCCGCAGGCCGGCTCGGAATCCGGGAGGAACGAAAGACCGTGGTGGCGCAGCGGGTTCATGTTGCTCCAGGTGTGTGGGCGGGCTTGCAGCTACAGCTGCAGTTGAGAAGCGATCGCGCCCGGCCGGTTTGGTGCCGACCGGGCGCGACCCGAAATGCACTCGAAGCGACTGCGCTGGAGAGGACGCTGACATCGACCCTGACGGAAACTCCCTTGCCCTGTTGTGGCGCTGTCCTCATCCGGCCACGAAAATGTGGCGCGGTTGCCGCGAGGCCGGTCAGGCGCAGCAGCAACAGGGCGTGCAGCAGCAGTTGCTGATCGACCAGCCGCCGGAGATCGACAGCAGGTCCTCCTCGGACAGTTCCGAAAGGTCCACCTGCGGGGTGGAGGGCACCGAAATGACATAGGTGCCGCTGATCTTGCCCGCCTCCCACTTCCCGACGGCGACTTCGATGCCACCGCCCGAACTCTCCTCCGGAATGCTCCGGGTCACGACCACCTTCGACCCGGCCGGTGCGGTGAGTCCGTGCTCGGCGAGCGCCTCGGTCGGGTCGGAGTCGAGGCGGGCCGCGAACTCCTCATCGGTCCACGCGGCGACCAGCACCTTGGTGTAGGCGGTGACGAATTCGTCCTGCTCCTGCTGTTCCATGACAATTACCTTTCGGTTGGCTGGGCCGGTCACTTTCCGGTTCGGCCAAAGCATTGCATTGCTCAAAACCGCCTGACAAGGGTTTGCGCGAAACAACTTTCGAGCTTGGAATAACCGCTGGCCAGGGTTTGAGGCGGAGCCGAAGCCTATAAGAGTCAAAGCGTCTCGGTTACCAGCAGGAACACGCGGAGCCATTGCCAATGAGAGGTCCACCAGATCAGGGGACACGATGAACTTATTTTCGGAGCCAGCCACAATGAGAGAACCATTGCCCGGCAATGGAGCTGCGGTACCACCTGAAGTGAGAGTTCTTTGGCCTCAAGCGGACAAGCGTGGCACTGTGCGCGGGCCCGCTTCTATCTTTTCCGCATGACCATCCTCGCGTCGCCGCCGGTCACCCTCGGCCCGGTCGCGCCGCCGGCGGTGGCGAGGCACGCCGCCGAGTTGATCGCCATCGACACCACGAACACCGGCGGCGCCGGAACCGTGGGCGAGCACCTGGCGGCCACGTACGTCGCCGATGAGTTGCGATCCGCGAGTGGCGATCCGGTGCTGATCAGTGCCGAGCCCGGCCGAACCAACGTCGTCCTGCGGATCCCCGGCCTCGAGCGGGGCTCGGGCACCGTCGTGCATGGCCATCTCGACGTGGTGCCGGCCGACCGGCAGGAATGGTCGGTCGATCCCTTCGGCGGTCTGATCAGAGACTGTTTCGTCTGGGGCAGAGGCGCTGTCGACATGAAGGGCGCCGACGCGGTGATGCTGTCGGTTGCGCAGCAGTGGCTGCGCAGCGGAACCCAACCCCGGCACGACGTCGTCTTCGCCTGGGTGGCCGACGAGGAGACCGGCGGCCGACTGGGTGCGGGGCATCTGACCACAGCACATCCCGAGCTGTTCGAAGGCTGCACCGCCGCCATCGGCGAGGTTGGCGGTTTCGGCATCCCGCTGGGCGGTGGCCGCACCCTCTACCCGGTCATGACCGGCGAGAGGTCACAGGCCCGGGTCCGGCTGACTGCCCGCGGGCGAACGGGCCACGCCTCTGTCCGTTCGACCTCAAACCCGATCGCCACCCTGGCGGCTGCGATCGGGAACCTCGCCGGTCACCCCTTCCCGATGACGGCCACGGGGTCGATCGAGCAATTCCTGCGCGGCATCTGCGCGGCGTGGGAGATGGACCCGACCGGCCGCACCCTCGAGCACTCGCTGGCGATGATCGGGCCACTCCGCCACCTGGTCGAGCCGGCCCTGCGGGCGTCGGCAGCCCCGACGATGCTGAAAAGTGGAACGGCGACAAATGTGGCGCCGCGGGAGGCCGTCGCCGACTTCGACTGCCGGATGCTGCCCGGTGAGCTGTCCGGTTTCATGGCCGAGCTCCCGTCAATAGTCGGAGACGGGGTCGAGATCGAGGTGGAGCCCCGGTCCCCGGGTTTCGAGACACCCTTCCACGGTTCGGTCGTCGACGCGATGACCGCGGCACTGCTGGCCAGCGACCCCGGAGCAGTGGTGTTGCCCTACATTGTGTCCGCATCGACCGACGCTCCCCACTTCGCCCGGCTCGGGATGCGTACCTTCGGCTTCACACCGCTACTGCTGCCGGTCGGATTCCAATTCGGCCGGATGTTCCACGGGCCTGACGAGCGGGTCCCCATCTCCGGTCTCACCTTCGGCGTGGAGGTGCTCGAGCGGTTCCTGCTGTCCTGCTGAGCGGGCGAACGCCTCCGGTAGTCCCGTCAATTCGCCGGCCGATACACATCTGCTCGGTGGGCAACACACAGGATCGATATTTGTGCTGCTTCCTCGTCGATCTCGTGGACAACCCTATAAGGCCCGCGGCGCGCGCTGAACGACCCGGCGAGCTCACTGCCCAATGGCTTACCTACCCGACGCGGCGCCTCGGCAAGATCACCAAATACAAATTCGATGATGGCCGGCACGATCCGAGGGGGCAGCCGTCGCATGTCTCTGCGCGCTGTCGCCGAGAAAATGACGGCGTATACCTGTCGGTGAATCAACGCTGCCGGGCTGGGACACCGAACTCAGATCGGATCTGCGCCTCGTCGAAAACCCGGCCGGCAGCGAGATCCGAACGGGCTCCTTCCAGCGACTCGCGAAATCCTGGCTGCGACAGCCAGTACAGGGTCTCCTGGATCGACTCCCATTCGTCTGCGCTGATGAGCACGGCCGCGGGTGATCCGTTCTTGGTGATGGTGATCTGCTCGCGGGTCAGCATCGCGGAGTCGACGAGCTCGTTCAACCTGTCCTTGACCTTGGAGATCGGCAGAGTCTGCATGAGGCCAAAATAGGCCTGAATAAGAGCCGCCGCAAGGCCGATATCACGTCCTTACGGTTCAGGGTGCCGCGACGCCGGTCGGGCGGCCCGAGAGGTCGCTTACCGCAACGACTATCGGGGCGTTGGTCGACCCGCTGGACACGTAGAAGCTCAGCCCGACCGAGCCTGCGGCCTGGAGGGCGGCCGTCGCGTCCGTCGCGGTGACCTGCCAGAGCGAGGGCTCGGCGGAGCCTGCTGCCCAGACCCTGGCCCGGATGAATGTCGGGTTCAGGCCGGTGACCTGGGTCCGAACGATGAGTCGCCCGCCGGCAGTCGCCGACAGTCCGGGCACAGTGAGCGCAGCAGCCAGGGTGACAAGCGTGCCGGTGCCGGTCAGGGCCGTGAGGCTCAGGCTCACCGCGCCGGTGCCGGCGATTCGGGTCCGGCTCTGATATTCGAGGTTCGGCCCCGCCCGGCGACCGACCGCGGTCACATAAGTGCCATTGCCGACGGCGAGCTTATCGGTTGCGACCGAGAACCGCAGGTCCGTGTCAGCACTTGCGACCGCGGACAGGTATGCGGTAGCGGTGCCTCCGGCCTTGGGAATGAGGACCGAGCCGAAACCGGTCGAGGTGGAGAAGTTGGTGGCCCCGCCGGCCGCCACCGTCCATGGCCCACCGGTGGTCGCGCTCCCCCAGCCGCCGACAACCGCCCGACCGAAAAGGTCTACCGCAAAGGCGGTGTCGACCGGCGGTGGTGGCGGAGGTGGCGGTGGTGGCGGGGGTGGTGGCGGCGGTGGTGGCGGAGGTGGTGGCGGCGGTGGTGGCGGCGGCGGCGGCGGTGGCGGCGGGGGCGGCGGTGGCGGTGGCGGCGGCGGCGGCGGCGGCGGCGGCGGCGGCGGCGATTGGACCGTATGCCGGGCCGACAGTTCGCTGACCCGGACGGTCACCGGAGCGTTGGTGCTGCCGCTGGACAGGTAGCCGGTGAGGCCCATCGAGCCGGCGGCCTGCAAACCGGCGAACGAATCAGCAGCCGCCACCGTCCAGGCGGCGGGCTCGGTCGAAGCCGGCGGCCACACCTTGAATCTGAGCGAGGTGGGATTCACGCCGACGACCTGGAACCGGGTCCGCAGCACTCCACCCGGCGCCGCGGCGAATCCCGGAACCACGGCGTCCGGTTGGAGCGTCACGACTGCCGCCGAACCCTTCAGAGCGCTGAGGCCGACGAGTACCGCGCCGTCGCCGCGCAGCCGGAGCCGGGCCTGATATTCGTTTCCGGCCGAGACCCGCCTGCCGACAACCGTGACGAAGGTTCCGCTGCCGGTGGCGAGCTTGTCGGTCGCGACGGCCACCCGAAGATCGGTGTCGGGGCTCGACACCTGGGTCAGGGCAGCACCAGAAGTGGCTCCGGCGGTCGGCAAGATCATCGCGCCCACCCCGGCCGCGACCGAGAACCGGTTGGCCGCCCCCGACGGTGACCATGGACCGCCGAGATCTGCCATACCGAGCCCGCCGCTCACCGATCTGCTGAACGCATCGGCGGCGAAGAGGGAGGGATCGGCGGAAAGCCGGGGCGAGACCACGCGCGTCGTCGAACTGCCCAGACCGAGTGCGTTTTGGACAGTCAAGGTGACGGTGAAATCACCGACCTTGGCATAGGTATGACTCGCGGCGCCGCCGACGGCAGGTATCGAGCCGTCACCGAAATCCCAAGTGACGGCACTGATCGGGCCACCACCACCGGTGCTGGCGGCAGAGTCGAAAGAGCACGTCAGCTCGGCGCAGCCGAAAGTGAATGCGGCGACGGGCGATCCGGCCGGCGGTGACCAGATGTCCAGAATCGGAGCTGCGGTGACGCTTCCACCGATCGGCGGCAGAGCGTAGGCATCCTGCAGGGTCCGGAGCACGTTGTAGTGGTCGACGTGCTCGGGATAGAGGCCGGGCAGCACCCCAGCCCCGACGAAGACGGTGGCGATCTGATTGTTGGCGAGGTTGTCGTCCTCGTCGAAAGTCAGTACCAGCACGCTGTTGTGCTGGCGGGCCCAGCTGACATAACCGTCGAGCTTCAGGCGCAGCCAATCGTCGGCCTGCGCGATGGTGCCATCATGCATGTCGTTGAGCAGGTTCGGGATGACGAACGAGACCGTCGGCAGGGTGGCGTAATCCGACGGGAAGGCCGTCAGCGGAACATTGGCCGACGGCGCAATCGCCGGGAAGTCGACCCACGGATTGTGCTTCCGCGCGTAGGACCCGCTGGTGCAGCCGGTGAAACCCGCCGATGGGAGGTCTTCGGAGTAACCGGCAAAGGTCTCACCGGCCGCGACCAGTTGAGATCCGAGATTGCCAGTGGCAAAGCTCTGCGGGCAGCTGTCGTCGACGATGCCGTTGGTCGAGCCGGAGAACAGAGCGAGATAGTTGGGCTGACTTGGGTGGGTGATCCCGAACGACTGCGTCAACGAGGCACCGGAAGCGGCCAGCGAATTGATGTAGGGCGCCGCCGGATTACCCAGAACCGTTGCCGCGGAATGATTCTCCATCACAACTACGACCACGTGGTCGGGCCTGGGGACGGCTGTCACCGATGCTGGAGCGATCACCAACGGCGCGACGACCGAAAGGTGGGTAGCGGCTGGCACCGAATGCGGATGCGTGCCCGCAGCTGCCGGGCCGGCGGCGACGCTCAGCAGTGCGAGCGACAGGCAGAGAGCAACCAGCTTCGGCATCGAACCCCGCCCGCAGTGGGCCAGTGACCAGGCCGTAGGGCCGGATCGTAACCCGGAAATCCGCGACATCGGGGCCGAGGGGAAGGATTCCATCTGTCGGGAAGAGCCGTTCACCCCTCCGGGCCTCGCCCGCGTCAGCGCCCGGTGCCGGCCATTCGTCGACGATCGGCGGGTAACACGGTAATCCGGCCGGTCAGGTCGCGGTCCCAATCGCCCACTGGGATCTCCGCGGCAGCGCAGGCTCGTTGCGCCAAGTCCATGCTTGGCACCACGGCGTCTCCGAAGAGCCCGTCGGCGCCCACCACGACGATCCGGGCTCCCGGTCGGCCCAGGTGGGAGATCACTGCGGTCCCCGGCCGCCCATGTGCTTCGACGAAGGCACGCAGACGGGCGACGACCTTCGAGTCGGGCTCGGCATCGACCCCAGCAGGTCTCCCACCGCCGGGATTCGAACCCGTCACCGGCGAATCACCGTGGCCAGCCGATCACGGTCAGGCCGACGGCGGCGTCGACCGCCCAGGCCACCGAAATTGCGGTGAGGTAGAGGTTGGAGAGGTGGAACAGCGTCATCGGTTGGGCGGGCACGCCCCGCAGGACCCGGAAGTGCAGAACGTGGGCGATGGCCAGGAAGGCCAGTCCGGCCGGGGCGGCGATCGCGGCGTAGATCCAGGACGACGCCGGCACCAGCAGCAGCGAACAGGCCACCATCGCCCAGGAGTAGAGCACGATCTGGCGGACCACGACCCGTTCGGTGGCGACCACCGGCAACATCGGCACCCCGGCCGCGGCGTAGTCGTCGCGGTACCGCATGGCCAGCGCCCACGTGTGCGGCGGTGTCCAGAAGAAAATGACGCCGAAGAAAACCCAGGCAGCCCAACCGATTCCCCCGGTGATGGCCGACCAGCCGATGACCACCGGCATGCAGCCGGCGAGTCCGCCCCAGACGATGTTCTGCGACGTCCGGCGCTTGAGCCACATCGAGTAGACGAAGACGTAGAACAGGATCGCGGCGACAGCCAGCGCGGCCGCCTGCCAGGTGGTGGTGAGGGCCAGGAAGGCGCAGGAGGCCAGCCCCAGCAGGATGCCGAACACCAGTGCGTTCCGGGTGGGCACCAGCTGACGGGCCAGGGGCCGGGACCGGGTGCGCCGCATCACGGCATCTATGTCGGCGTCGACGACGCAGTTGAGCGCGTTGGCGCTCCCCGCGGCCAGGGTGCCGCCGACCAGGGTGGCCAGCACCAGCCCGAAGCTCGGGACCGAACGCTGCGCCGCGAACATCGCCGGGATGGTGGTGATCAGCAGCAACTCGATGATCCGCGGCTTGGTGAGCGCAACGTAGGCCCCGAACTTCGCCCGGAAACCGACCGCGCCGCCCTTCGTTCCGGCAGTCGTTCCGGCAGTCGGCAATACCTCGCCGACGGGGGTCCGAGACGGCACTCCACCCTCGATTCTTCCTACTGTCACCGGGTCGGCTTCCCGGGTCGACTTCTCGGCTCATCGGAGCCACATCGTGGGGCCGCAGCACTGTCGGATGCGACTGGGGACAGGCACCGGGGACGAACGGCCCACTTCATCCTAGGTGGCGGTGGGACCGGACCGCGCGCGGCCGCTGCCGGTTCGCCCGGCCATTGCGAAGTGGGCCGGGAAGTGGGCCGGGGTCGATTCGGCGGGGCGCCCGCCGAGGAGCGATGTCTCCCGGTGGCGCAGTCGCAGTCCGGTGGCCGACGGCAGAAGTTCATCACCGAGCGTGAGCGATTTCATCCGGCCCGGGTTTGATCGGCTTCGGGCGCCGTGTCACAGTCAGCCGATCGAGACCCGACGAAGGGGAATTCAATGCTTTTTCGCCAAGGCTTCCGGCTGTCCGCCGCCGGCCTGGTGGCCGCGCTGGCCACTTCTTTGCTCAGTGCCGTCGTCATCACCGCGACGCCGGCGTATGCCGACCTGACCACGGTCTCGGTCGACCAGCTGCGGACCGGATGGGACCGGAACGAGCCCGGCCTGGCGCCCGCCGGCGTGTCTGCCTCCGACTTCGGCCAGTTGTTCTCCGCCCAGCTCGACGGGCAGATCCTGGCCCAGCCGGTGGTGGCCCGCAACACCGTTCTGGCGGTGACGGAGAACAACAAGGCATACGGCTTGAATCCCGTGACCGGCGCGATCAGGTGGTCCAGGAACCTGGGGCCGGCCTGGCCGGCGGCGGCCATCGGCTGCGGAGACCTGGTACCGACGGTCGGCGCCACGGCCACCCCGGTGGTCGATCCGGCGACCGGTACGGCGTACTTCACGGCCAAGGTCAACGACACCGGGAATGCCAACGCCCCGCACTGGTACCTGCACGCCGTCGACATCGCCACCGGGGTCGAGCGGACCGGATTCCCGACCACTTATGCGGGTGCCGCGGTCAACGATCCAGGGAAGATTTTCAAGCCGTTCACTCAGATGCAGCGGCCAGGTCTGTTGCTGCTCGGTGGGGTCGTGTATGCCGCTTTCGGAGGGCACTGCGACTACCAGGGTTATGTGGGCTGGGTCATCGGAGTGAACGGGACGTCCGGCGCCATCACCTCGCGCTGGGTGGCCGAAACCGGCTCCGGGTTCCGGGCGGGCATCTGGCAGTCGGGCGGAGGCCTGGTCTCCGACGGCCCCGGGCAGATCCTGCTGACGACCGGCAATGGGGTCTCGGCCAAGGCCGGCCCGGGCAAGCCGCCGCCCGGCGCCCTCGGGGAGGCGGTTGTCCGGCTGGCAGTGGGGACAAACGGTCAACTGGCGGCCACCGACTACTTCTCCCCGGTGAATGCCACCCAACTGGACCAGAACGACACTGATCTCGGCGCCGGCGGGCCGATGGGCCTGCCGACCGGATTCGGGACGACGGCCCATCCCCACCTGATGGTGCAGGTCGGCAAGGACGGCCGGGTTTTCCTGATCGATCGGGATGACCTGGGCGGCTCCGGCCAGGGCCCGGGCGGATCGGACAAGGTGCTGCAGGCGGCCGGGCCGTTCAACGGGGTGTGGGGCCACCCGGCGTTGTGGGGCGGCGACGGCGGGTACGTCTACACGATCGAGAACGCCGGACCGCTCCGGGCGTTCGCCATCGGCAGGTCCGGATCGGGCCTGCCCTCGCTCACCTCGGTGGGGACCAGCCCTGGCAACTGGGGCTACACCTCGGGATCGCCGGTGGTCACCTCGTCCGGCACCACGTCGGGATCGGCGCTGGTCTGGGCGATCTATTCGACCGGGCCCACTGGCGCCGGGGGCCAGCTGCGAGCGTACGACGCGGTCCCGGCCAGCGGGGTCATGCACCTGCGCTACTCGGTGCCGATCGGTACGGCCAGCAAGTTCTCTGTGCCGGCCACCGACGCCGGGCGGGTCTATGTCGGGACCAAGACCGGTGCCCTGTTGGGCTTCGGCCGCCCGACTACGGTCGCGCTGTCCGGCACCCCGACCGACTTCGGCTCGGTGCCGGTGGGCGGGGCGGCGACCCGGTCGGTGACGGTCACCGCGACCCGCGCGGTGACGATCACTGCCGTGGACACGGCGGCGCCGTTCACCCGCGGCGCCGTCACGCTGCCGGTCACTTTGGCCGCGGGCGCCACGCTGACAGTGCCGGTGACCTTCAAGCCGACGGTCGCGGGCCCGGCCTCCGGCGGTTTGAACTTCAGCACCGGTGCCGGCCCGCTCGCCTTCGACCTGCACGGCACCGGAACCCGCGCCGGCCTCGACGCGACGCCGCAGACTCTGGCCTTCGGTGATGTTCCCACCGGTGGAAACGTCACGCTGAGCGCGCGCAACTCGAACACGGGGACCACCACGACCACCATCACCGGGGTGACCGCCCCGCTGGCACCCTTCAGTTCCTCGTCGCTCCCACAGGTGGGAGCGACGCTCGCGCCGGGGGCATCGGTGTCGGTCCCGGTGACGTTCACCCCCGGCTCCGCCGGCGCCAAGACCGGCAGTCTCGTTGTCCGGTCGTCGACCGGCGCGGTGACCGTCCCGCTGACCGGCCGCGCAGTAGTGGGTGCGCCGCATCTCACCCTCACCCCGGCCGCGCTGGACTTCGGCACCCTGACCGTGGGCGGAACGGCGACCAGGACGTTCGAGATCACCAATACCGGCAACCTGGTGCTCACCATCACCAAGGCCGCGCCGCCGGCCGGTCAGTTCGGTGCTCCCACACCGGTCGCAGAGGGCCAGCAACTCGACCCCGGTGAGACTCTCACCCAGTCGATCACCTTCACCCCGACGCTGGCAGGGGCAGGCACCGGGTCCTATCTGATCACCGGAAACGACGGGCAGGGCGCCCAGACGGTCTCCTTCACCGGCCGGGCCGTCGCGCCTACCTCGCACTCCACGGCCATTCCGGGCCCGGCGGCCGGCGGCTGGAGCCGCAACGGATCTGCGGTGCAGGCCGGCGCGGACAGCGTGCTGACCCCGGTGGCGACGGGTCGGGCCGGCTCGATCGTCCAGCCGACGCCGGTGTCGCCGGAGGGACTGCACGTCACGTTCACCGCACAGATCGACGGCGGCGGGGGAGCTGACGGGCTGACCTTCGCGATGCTGGATGCCGCCAAGGCGACCTCGACCTCGGTGGGCCGATCGGGGGCGTCGCTGGGCTTCGGTTCGTTGCCCGGGGTCGCCGTGGCTCTGGACACCTACCAGAGCGGCAACGACCCGTCCGGTAACTTCGTGGGCATCGCCACCGGGGCAACCGGACCGAACTTCAACGTGCTGACCTGGGCGGCCACCGCGGTGGCCAGGACCGAGCTCACCGCCGGAACGCATGCCGTCGACGTCAGTGTGGCCAATTCCGTGGTCACCGTCCGGCTCGACGGGGGCGCCCCCCTCAGTGCCCGGGTCGTACTGCCGCAGAAGGTGTTGCTGGCTTTCACTGCGGCCACCGGTGGCCTTGCCGACCGGCACATCGTCCGCAACGTCGTCATCATCAGCTCGCCGGCGCCTGCGGGTTCACCGGCCGGCCGGATCGTCGGAGCCGCGGGCAAGTGCATGGACGTCAACGGAGCGGTGCAGACGAATGGGACGGCGGTCCAGCTGTATCCGTGTAACGGCAGCCTCGCCCAGAAATGGACGTTGGCCGCGGACCACTCGATCCGGGCGCTGGGTTCGTGCCTGGATGTGGTGGGCGGAGCGCCGGCCGCCGGGACGCCGATGGATCTGTTCACCTGTTCCGGCGGGACGGCACAGGTCTGGCTGCCCCAGCCGAACCGCACCTTGTTCAACCCCGGCTCGGGGATGTGCCTGACAGTTCCGGCCGGCAGCAACGCGGCCGACCGGACCCGGCTGGTCATCTCGGCCTGCGCGGCCGCAGCCGGCCAGCTCTGGGCCCTGCCTTGATGAGTGGCCTACCCGCTGGTGGCCTACCCGCTGAGGTCGACAAATGCGGGTACTAGGCTCTCGATGCGCTTCCGGACCGCTCGGCCGGCGTGTTGCCTGTGGTCAAACGTGGCCCCTGAAGTCACCGACAGTCCCGAAAAACCCAGACGTCCCATCACGAAATGCCACCACCCTGCGGCCTCGTGGCCGCCCGGCGAAGGAAGGTCACCCGTGACCAGTACCGCCCAGATCACCGAACTCACCAAGGCCAGCCATCCGCAGGGCTGGTCAGACCTGGACAGCCGGGCAGTCGACACCGTCCGGTTGTTGGCCGCCGACGCTGTGCAGAAGGTCGGCAACGGTCACCCCGGTACGGCGATGAGCCTGGCGCCGCTGGCGTACACGCTCTTCCAGAAGGTGATGCGGCACGATCCGGCAGATCCCGACTGGGCCGGCCGCGACCGGTTCGTCCTGTCGTGCGGGCACTCGAGCCTCACCCTCTACATCCAGCTCTACCTCGCCGGTTTCGGTCTGGAGCTCGAGGATCTCGAGTCGCTGCGGACCTGGGGCTCGCTGACTCCCGGCCACCCGGAGATCCACCACACCAAAGGCGTCGAGATCACCACCGGGCCGTTGGGTCAGGGCCTGGCCTCCGCCGTCGGTATGGCGATGGCCGCCCGCCGGGAGCGTGGGCTGTTCGACCCACAGGCCGCTCCGGGTGCGAGCCCGTTCGACCACTTCATCTACGTCGTCGCCTCCGACGGCGACATCGAGGAGGGCGTCACCTCCGAGGCCTCCTCGATCGCCGGCCGGCAGCAACTGGGCAACCTGGTCGTCTTCTACGACCACAACCAGATCTCGATCGAGGACGACACGAACATCGCGCTGTCCGAAGACGTCGCGGCCAGGTACGAGGCCTACGGCTGGCACGTGCAGAAGGTCGAGGGCGGTGAGAACGTCACCGGCATCCTGGACGCCATCGAGGCGGCCAAGGCCGTCACCGACAAGCCGTCGTTCATCCAGCTGCACACCGTCATCGGTTTCCCGGCGCCGAACAAGATGAACACCGGCAAGGCCCACGGGTCCGCGCTCGGCGCCGACGAGATCGCCGCGACCAAGAAGATTCTCGGCTTCGACCCCGACAAGAGCTTCGAGGTCGACGACACCGTCATCAAGCACACCAGGCTCGCCCTGGACCGTGGCGCGGAGGCGAAAGCCACCTGGCAGAAGGGCTTCGACTCCTGGGCGCAGGCCAACTCGGACAACAAGGCCCTCTTCGACCGGCTGGTCGCGCGTGAACTGCCGGCCGGCTGGGCGAAGTCGCTGCCGTCGTGGCCCGTCGATCCGAAGGGCATCGCGACCCGTGCGGCCTCCGGTCTGGTGCTGGGCGCCCTGGCCGACGTGCTGCCCGAGTTGTGGGGTGGCTCGGCCGATCTCGCCGAATCCAACAACACCTCGATGAAGGGTGCCGACTCGTTCGGGCCGGCCGACGCGGCGACCGCGGAATGGAAGGCGCACCCGTACGGCCGCACGCTCCACTTCGGGATCCGTGAGCACGCAATGGGTTCCATTCTTTCGGGCATCGCGATCCACGGACCGACCCGGCCCTACGGCGGCACCTTCCTGGTGTTCTCCGACTACATGCGCGGGGCCGTCCGGTTGGCCGCCGTGATCGGTGCGCCCGTCGTCTACGTCTGGACGCACGACTCGATCGGGCTCGGCGAGGATGGACCGACCCACCAGCCGGTGGAGCACCTGGCAGCGCTGCGGGCGATCCCGGGCCTGGCCATGCTGCGGCCCGCCGACGCCAACGAGACGGCGTTCGGCTGGCAGGCGGTGCTCGAGAAACAGAGCACATGGAACACCGGACCGGTCGGCATGGCGCTGACCCGGCAGGCAGTCCCGGTGCTGGAAGGTACCTCGGCCGACGGCGTGGCCAAAGGTGGCTACGTGCTCGCCGACGCGCAGGGTGACCTGCAGGTGATCCTGATCGCCTCGGGTTCGGAGGTGCAGATCGCCGTAGAGGCCCGAAAGGCGTTGCAGGCCGAGGGGATCGGGGCCCGCGTGGTCTCGATGCCGTGCCTTGACTGGTTCGAGGCGCAGGACGCCGGCTACATCGAGAACGTGCTGCCCAAGGCGGTCACCGCCAGGGTGTCCATCGAGGCCGGCATCTCCCAGCCGTGGTGGCGCTGGATCGGCAGCCAGGGTCGGCCGGTGTCGCTGGAACACTTCGGTGCCTCCGCCGACGCCGCGACCCTGTTCCGCGAGTTCGGCATCACCACCGAGGCGGCGGTCGCGGCGGCCAAGGATTCGCTTGCCGCCGGGAACACCCCCGACACCCACTCGGAAGGCACCACCTCGCTGGAAGGCGCCGGAGACGACCTGGGCAGCAAGAACTTCGCCCAGCACGAAGGCTGAAGGGCGGGCACAATCCGATGAGTTCCGCAGGTAGCCCAGAATTGACACGCACCGCACCCCGAATCCGGCAAGACCTCGAAACCCTTTGAAAGAGGCTGAAAAGATGACCGACCCACTGGCTGACCTTTCCGCCGCCGGCGTCTCGCTGTGGCTGGACGATCTGTCCCGGCAGAGACTGCACAGCGGCAACTTGGCCGAGCTGATCACCACCAAGCACATCGTCGGGGTCACCACGAACCCGTCGATCTTCGCCGCAGCTCTCCTGCACGGCGAGTCCTACCAGGAGCAGGCCGGCGAGCTCAAAGCCCGCGGCGCCTCCGTCGACGACGCCGTCAGGGCAATGACCACCGACGACGTCCGGGACGCCTGCGACCTGTTCCGCGAGCTCTACGACTCCACCGACGGGGTCGACGGCCGGGTGTCCATCGAGGTGGAACCGGGTCTGGCGAACGACACCGACCGCACCGTGGCGCAGGCGCTGGAACTGGCCAAGATCGTCGACCGGCCCAACGTGCTGATCAAGATCCCGGCCACCCCCGCCGGCCTGCCGGCGATCACCTCGGTACTGGCCGAGGGGGTCAGCGTCAACGTCACGCTGATCTTCTCGCTGGAGCGCTACGCCGGCGTCATCGAGGCGTTCATCGCCGGTCTGGAGCAGGCGAAATCCAACGGGCACGACATCGGCAAGATCCACTCGGTGGCTTCCTTCTTCGTATCCAGGGTGGACTCCGAGATCGATGCCCGGCTCGACAAGATCGGTACCCCGGAAGCGGCCTCACTGCGTGGCAAAGCGGCGATCGCCAACGCGCGGCTGGCCTACCAGCTGGCCACCCAGAAGTTCGCCGGCGACCGCTGGTCCGTGTTGGCGGCGGCGGGCGCGCACCCGCAGCGGCCGCTCTGGGCGTCCACCGGCGTGAAGGACCCGCACTACGACGACACCCAGTACGTCGTGGAACTCATCGCCCCGGGCACCGTCAACACCGCACCGGAGAAGACGATCGACGCGGTGGCCGACCACGGCGTGATCCGGGGCAACACCGTCGAGGGCACCTACGGAGCGGCCTCCGCCACATTCAGTGCACTGGAGGCGGTGGGGGTCGACCTGCCCGACGTCTTCGCGGTCCTGGAGAGCGAGGGCGTCGAGAAATTCGTCAAGTCGTGGGAAGAGCTCCAGGCGACCGTGGCGAAATCGCTCGCAACGAAGTGACGACGGCGGCTTACGACAATCCACTGCGCGATCCGCGGGACAAACGCCTCCCGCGGATCGCCGGCCCGTCCGGGATCGTCATCTTCGGGGTGACCGGCGACCTGGCCCGCAAGAAGTTGATGCCGGCCATCTACGACCTGGCGAATCGGGGGTTGCTGCCGCCGGGCTTCGCCCTGGTCGGCTTCGCCCGCCGCGACTGGGTGAACGAGGATTTCGAGAAGGTGGTCCACGATTCGGTACGGCAGTACGCGAGAACGCCCTTCTCCGAAGAGGTCTGGCGACACCTCGCCGAAGGGTTCCGGTTCGTGCAGGGCTCGTTCAACGACGACGATGCCTTCGACTCGCTGGCGGCGACCCTCGCGGACCTGGACCGGGTGCGCGGCACCGGCGGCAATCACGCCTTCTATTTCTCGATTCCGCCGGGGGCTTTTCCCCAGGTGCTGCAACAGCTCCGGCGCTCCGGAATGGCCCATCCGCACGGTGACGAATGGCGGCGGGTGGTCATCGAGAAGCCGTTCGGGCACGATCTGCCCTCGGCCCAGTCCCTGAACGAGATCGTCAACGACGTATTCCCGAAAGAAAGCATTTTCCGGATCGACCATTACCTCGGAAAAGAAACCGTCCAGAATTTGCTGGCGCTCCGCTTCGCCAATCAGCTGTACGAGCCGATCTGGAACTCGAACTACGTCGACCACATCCAGATCACGATGGCGGAGGACATCGGCATCGGTGGCCGGGCCGGCTACTACGACGGCATCGGCGCGGCCAGGGACGTCATCCAGAACCACCTCATCCAACTGCTGGCACTCACCGCGATGGAAGAGCCGGTCTCGTTCTCCCCCAAGCAATTACGGACCGAGAAGATCAAGGTACTGTCCGCGGTCCGGTTGCCGACGGATCTGGCGACCGGTTCCGCCAGGGGGCAGTACGCGAGCGGCTGGCAGGGCGGCAGCAAGGTGATCGGTTACCTCGAAGAGGACGGCATCTCCAAGACCTCGACCACCGAGACCTACGCTGCGGTCAAGCTTCTCGTCGACACCCGACGGTGGGCCGGAGTGCCGTTCTACCTTCGCACCGGAAAGCGTCTGGGTAAACGGGTCACTGAAATCGCGGTGATCTTCAAGCGGGCCCCGCACCTCCCCTTCAACCAGACCGATACCGAGGAGCTCGGTTCCAACGCCCTGGTCATCCGGGTCCAGCCCGACGAGGGTGTGACCATCCGGTTCGGCTCGAAGGTGCCCGGCCCCGTCATGGAGGTCCGCGACGTCAACATGGACTTCTCCTACGGCCAGTCGTTCACCGAGGCGTCCCCGGAAGCCTATGAGCGGTTGATCCTGGATGTGCTGCTCGGCGAGCCGTCGCTCTTCCCGCAGGACGAAGAGGTCGAATTGTCCTGGCGCATCCTGGATCCGGTGGAGAAGTTCTGGAGCCGGTCCAATGCACAGCCCGAGGCCTACGGGGCGGGCACCTGGGGTCCAGCGTCTGCGGACGCCCTGATGGCCCGCGACGGACGCACCTGGCGCCGGCCGTGACCGTCGCTCGTGCCGTGACCGCCGCTCGTGCCGCCCACCGATCCGGTGACGCCGGCGAACCCGTCCCATACCCGCGATCGGACACTCGCCGATGATCATCGACCTGCCGTCGACCACGTCCTCTGCCATCAACAAGAAGATGGTCGACGTCCGGGAGAAGGGCGGAGCCAACGCCACCGGCCGGGTCCTGACCCTGGTGATCGTCACCGACGAAGACTCCTCGGAGGACCCGATCGCGGCGGCCAACGGCGCATCCTTCGAGCATCCGTGCCGGGTGATCGTGGTGGCCAAGGGCAACGCCAGGGGAGCCGCCCGGTTGGACGCCCAGATCCGGGTCGGCGGAGACGCCGGAGCCAGCGAGGTGATCGTGCTGCGGCTCTTCGGCGCCCTGGCCCAGCACGGCGCCTCGGTAGTCGTGCCGTTGCTGCTGGCCGACGCGCCGGTGGTGGCCTGGTGGCCCGGTGCCGCACCGGATGTGCCCGCCGAGGACTCGATCGGCGCCCTGGCGCAGCGCCGGATCACCGACGCGGCGGCGGTCCGGCGGAGCATCTCGACGCTGGCCACCAGACGCGCCGGCTACCGACCG
>JBBRDH010000075.1:0-24739 GCA_038204125.1 Mycobacteriales bacterium | reverse complement strand
TTTCCGCCCTCAAGGTGGGTGACGCGGTCATCTTCAGCACCAGTGGCAACAACGTCATCGCCAAATTGCTCGCGGGAACCGAGGCAATGACGATGCCGGGCGGCATGCACGCGCTCGGCAAGTCAGGCACGGTCACGGCTGTGGGGACCGCATCGGTGACGATCAAGACCGCCACCGCGACGACCGTATACACCGTGACCGCCGACTCGGACATCGACAAGAACGGCGAGTCGAAGCTGTCCGCCCTCAAGGTGGGTGATGCAGTCCGGTTCACCACCACCGGCACGAACGTGATCGACAAACTGCACGCCGGCACCGAGAGCCTGAACATGCCGGGTGGTGGCCGCGGCGGTCCCGGCGGTCGCCATGGCGACGGGCACGGGGGTCGCGGCTGGTACGGAAATGCAGCCCAGAACTCCGGCACGATCACCGCCTTCGGTGCGTCGTCGATCACCATCAAGACGTCTACGGCCACGACCGTTTACACAGTCAACGCAAACTCCGACA
The DNA here is from genome assembly GCA_038204125.1 of Mycobacteriales bacterium. Taxonomy (GTDB): domain Bacteria; phylum Actinomycetota; class Actinomycetes; order Mycobacteriales; family Nakamurellaceae; genus Nakamurella. The sequence continues at coordinate 24,232 of JBBRDH010000075.1, read as the reverse complement.
TGGATCTGGCGACCGGTGAGGGGACGCTGGCGAAGTTGAAGGTTGGCGACTCCGTCCTGTTCACAGTGACGGGCACGAATGTGATCGACCACCTGCGCGTCAAATAGCCTGCCCTGACACTATGACCGGCGGGTGAAATTCACCCGCCGGTCACTGTGCTGTTCTGGCCGGGCAGTTAGCCTGGACCTGACCGAAAGGGTGACGGCATGACGGGTGCGACCGACCATCGGGTGATCGTATTTCTGCAGGAGAACAAGACCACGGATTTCTATTTCGCCGGCCTGGCGCCGTGGGGGGCCGAGGTCGCTGCGACCGGCCCGCTGCTCGTCGCCCCCCCTGACTTCGATCAGCCGCATGACCGCAGCGCCTGGGTGCACTACGCGATGGGCGACTATCCGGCCTTGGCCGCCCAGGTCGACACGGACGCCGTGATCCCGTTCTACAGCTGGCTCGCCAAAGAATTCACCTTCTGCGACCACCATTTCGGCGCGGGCTCCAATTCGACCTCGGGCCACATGCTGGCCATGGGTGGACAGACACCGACGCTGAAGAATCCGCCGTTCACCGGGGCCCACCCGGTCTGGGACATCCCATCGATTTTCAGCGTCGCGGAATCCGCCGGAACGTCCTGGGGCGCGTTTCCCGACCAGAGTGGCTACCCGACGAAGTTCTACAAGAGCCTGACCGAGGGGCCCGGCGCAGCCAATGTGCACCCGCCCAAGGACTTCATCCCGATGGCCAAGGCGGGAAACCTCCCGCAGATCTGCTACGTGTGGAGTCCGGCCGGTTACGACGAGCACCCGCCGCATGTCAGCAATCCCGGTTATGTCACTGACGGCCAAAACCTGGTCTGGCAGCGGATCCAGGCGGTGATCGACGGTGACGGCTGGGCCGACACCACATTTATTCTGACCTGGGACGACTGGGGCGGCTATGCCGACAGCGTCCCGACGCCGGTGCTCGAGACGGTGCCGGATGCGCTGCACCCGAACGGGTTTGCTGCAATCGGCGGTTCGAGAATTCCGCTGCTCATGTTCGGCGGCAGGGTGGTCCATGGCATCGAAGCGCAGTGGCATTCACACGCGAGCATCCCGAAGACGATCATCGACCTGCTGGGCCTGCCGAAGATGGGTGTCCCGAGGGTCGATGACGCACCGTCGCTCGCCGGTCGGGTGGAGCCGTCGCTCATTCGGAGCACGCCGCCCGCACCCGGAACAGCTTTCGTCCAGCCGGCGCCGCCCAACCCCACTCCCACTCCGGCACCAACGGCTCCGTGGGACGGACCCCTCGGTCAGCCGATGCCCGCGCTCGTCACTCTGGACGGCAGCGATCTGGCGGCGCCGACCGACGGCGTGGTCCACTCCAAGCCGCCCAAACCACCCAGACCGAAGACCGGTCCGCGCTGACCAACGCTGCTGCGGAAGGTGTTGCGGCGTCAACCGAAGCCCACTGCGAGTTTGAACCATCTGGCGGACACCCATCCCGCAGGTATTGCTGAATGGCCCCGCCGGCATCAACTCATCGGCATCGAGGCCATCACAATTCGATTCACTTGAAATTCACCTCGGGCGAAATGGGCGAGTGACGGCGCAAACCGGCCGGCACCGAAATCAAAACTCCGCCCGGCGGCTGCTGTGCGAGCAACACGTAGCCGAATTCGGGGGGCCCAGACCAGGCGTGCCGCCCCCGGAGCGCGTGGAAAGGCGCTCAATGCCCATCGGGGACCCCGGCAGGCCGGCATGCGCTGGCCGGCATTGCGCCCGGACTTGCAGCGACCTGGTCGAGTGGGAGCCCGTCCGACCATTGCCCTTCTTCCGTGGGGTGTCGTCGTGGGCGGAATCTCACCCGCCGATCAAGGAAGGCCAACGACGGGGCGGGTGGAATCGTGCCTGGTCGGTAGGATCGAAGGTCTGTCCCAGCGAAGGGACGGACTACAGAGCAGGAGTGCACGTCATGTCCACCGAACCAACCGGCCCCGGTCCCGTCGAAGTGACCGGGACAGCGCGCGTGAAGCGCGGTATGGCCGAGATGCTCAAGGGCGGCGTCATCATGGACGTCGTCACCGCCGAGCAGGCCAAGATCGCCGAGGATGCCGGCGCGGTCGCGGTGATGGCCCTGGAGCGCGTTCCGGCCGACATCCGGGCGCAGGGCGGCGTCTCCCGGATGAGCGATCCCGACATGATCGACAGCATCATCGCCACGGTGTCCATTCCGGTGATGGCCAAGGCCCGGATCGGGCATTTCGTGGAGGCTCAGATCCTGCAGTCCCTCGGCGTCGACTACATCGACGAGTCCGAGGTGCTGACCCCGGCCGACTACGCGCACCACATCGACAAGTGGCAGTTCACTGTGCCTTTCGTCTGCGGCGCGACCAACCTCGGCGAGGCGCTCCGGCGGATCACCGAGGGTGCAGCGATGATCCGGTCCAAGGGTGAGGCCGGCACCGGGGACGTGTCCAACGCCACCACCCACATGCGCGCCATCGGCGGTGAGATCCGCCGGCTGACCAGCCTGGCGCCTGAGGAATTGTTCGCCGCGGCCAAGGATCTGCAGGCTCCCTACGACCTGGTCGCCGAGGTGGCCGCCGCCGGGAAATTGCCCGTCGTGATGTTCACCGCCGGCGGCATCGCCACTCCGGCGGACGCGGCGATGATGATGCAGCTGGGTGCCCAGGGCGTCTTTGTCGGTTCCGGGATCTTCAAGTCCGGGAATCCGGCCGCCCGCGCCGAGGCGATCGTCAAGGCCACCACCTTCTACGACGACCCGGACGTCATCGCCAAGGCCTCCCGCGGGCTGGGCGAGGCGATGGTGGGGATCAACGTCGACGACATCCCCGTTCCCCACCGGCTGGCCGAACGCGGCTGGTGACGCGAGCAGTTGACCGGACAGGGGGCCGGGCAGGTCACCGGGCGTCGGCGGGAGGCGCGCCGATCGCCTGGATCCGGGTGAACCTGCCGACGGCCCGGCTTCGTCGGGTGTTCTGACCGCGTTCTGACCGACCCACCGGAAAGTGCCCCGATGACCGACGATCCAGTGGTGGGAGTGCTCGCGCTGCAGGGTGATGTCCAGGAGCATCTGGACGCGCTGCGCCTGCTCGGCGCGCGGACCCGCCGGATTCGCCGACCGGCCGAGCTCGTCGGCCTGGACGGAATTGTCTTCCCAGGCGGGGAGTCGACCACGATGTGCAAGCTGCTGGATATTTTTCAATTGCGGGGACCCTTGACCGAACTTCTCGCCGCCGGCCTGCCGGCGTTCGGTTCGTGCGCCGGGATGATTCTGCTGGCCGGTGAGATCCTGGACGGCCGGCCGGATCAAAGGCCTTTCGGTGTCATTGACATCTCGGTGCGCCGCAACGCTTTCGGCCGTCAGCTGGATTCGTTCGAGTGCGACCTGGCGATCTCAAAGGTCGAGGGCGGGCCGCTCCGGGCGGTGTTCATCAGGGCGCCGTGGATCGAACGGGCCGGAGCCGGGGTGGATGTTCTCGCGCGGGTCCAGGGTCACCCGGTAGCGGCCCGGCAAGGCAACGTGCTGGTCACCTCCTTCCACCCGGAAGTGGCCGGCGAGGATCGAATCCATCAGCTGTTCCTGAACATGGTGGCGTCGTCTCCGGCAAGATGACACCGCCACCCGGCGGCGACGCCGGATTCCTGCCGGCCGGGCGTCAACGGGGACGGAGGCTCGTTCCTCCCGAAAGCCGAGTCAGCTGACGACCAATTCTTGGCGCATTCCGTCGGCGTAGTGATTGGCGAGATTGCACACCAGCTCATAGCGGCCGGGGGCCAGGTCGAGGGTGACCCAGCCGGTCTTGCCGACGGTGATGCCCTTGCCACTGCCGGCCGCACAGTCGGCGCTCGCCTCCCCGAGGCTCCCGGTCTCGCTCACCTTTCCGTCTGCTCCCGGAATCAGCTGTCCTGCATGGTCTCCGGCAGCAAGGGGCAGGACGACGAGTTCGTGCGTCCGCCAACCCATGTTCACCGCGACGAGGCTGATCTTTCCGGCTCGAACCGCCGACGGTGTCGCCAGCAGCATCATGTGCACGCCGAGAGGAGCAATGCCGCCCATCATCTGCGTCATACCCATGTCGGCCAGTCTCACCGTGACCAGGGCGCCCGGTAGAGATGCGTGGGCTGCGCAACTGGGAGTCGAGTAGTGGTAGCCGGAGCCGGCGCCGGGCATCATCCCGCCACCCATCATCCCGCCCGGGTTCGGCCCTGGCGTTCCGGTGGTCATCATTGCGCTGCCGGGGCCGGTCACGCCGGTACTCATCATGGGAGCGCCGGGCCTTGGCGCGCCGGTGCTCAACATGGAAGCGCCGGGCCCCGGCGCGCCGCTGCTCATGATGGCTGCTCTGGTCGGCTGGGCGCCGAGCCCGCCCATCATGTTCGTGCCGGCTGATCGAGCGGCGCAACCCGAGAGGGCGACACCGATCGCCGTCAAGACGGCCAGCATGGAAAGCAACGGCCTGGACAGAAATGCAGAAGAGGATTGGTTCACCCCTTCAGCACACGAGCCAGGGGAGCCGATCGCAAGAGTCCAAAGACCCGACTGTGCCCGTCAGACGCCCGGGGTATGGCGGTAGTGCCACCGGTCGGTGGCCGGGGGGGCATCCTGCCGGGTGTATGCAGCGCGGGTGACGGTGCCGGCCGACCAGTTGTCCACCGCAGTGATCAGCCCCTTGGGTGGCACCCCCGCGACTTCCGAGCTGGCCACCCGGCGGATCCGACCGAATGCCGGACCGTCGACGAACTCGATTTCCACCAACACCTGCACCTCGATCATGACGCTGCCGCCTTTGCGTTCTGCCCGGGTCCGCGGGGACGTGCTCCGGCGGGGTCCTGGCCGGAGATGCCAAACTAACCGCCCGCCGGGAGGCTCGGCAAGGCTCGGGGGGTCCCATCGGACGGGTTCAGCCCGGCGACCGGCAACCCCGGCCGGAACGCCCTCCCGGGCAACAGATTTCCTGAATCCCCCACCGGTCTCGTGGTGGGCGGACAACATCTTGCATAGACTCGCCGTCAGCGAGCACAGAACTTCTCGATGCAGGTCCGGGCCTGTTGGAGGTCGACGCCCAGCTTCTTGAGCTGTTCCTCGAACCGCGGCGTCAAGACATTTTCGCTGAGCAGGCAATCAAGCAGATCGCACCATTGGTGACCTGGGTCGCCATTGCCGGCACCTGCATGGTCGGCCGGATCACCGGGGGTCACACCCGGATCGACGACGGCCACCGTGAAAAGCTGCTCCCGCGTGAAGGGCGCCCCGCGGAAGGTGACGCCCGAGCCGGCGACGGTGAAGCGGTAGACCCCCGCCGTCCCCGCCGTCATCGACGCCTCGAATCGTCCGGATCCTTGATCGGTCAATGAAAGCGTTCCCGGGGTCCCGTCAGGATGCTGGACCTGCGCCACCACGGTGGCCCGGCCCTCCACCGGTACGCCGTATTCGGTGAGTTCCGCTCGGCAGGTCAGCTGGTCACCCGGTCGATAGCCCGACTGGGCCAACGAAGCCGTCATCCGGAGGTTGGAGAAACTGTGCGCACTGACGCAGTAACGCACCCCGTTGCCGGCCAGTCGCTGCGCACCCTGCGGATCCTTGTCGCGCAGTAGATCCAATGCCCGGCGGTAACGGCGTTCGTCGACCTCCAGGACTACGCTCCAGGTTCCGGTCGCATCATTTTGTCCCAGCAGCGTGAGTGGCGCAACGAATGACGCGGTTCGGGTATCCGCGTCCTGGGTGAAGGTCAGGCCGGCGGCCGCCGCGCGGGCAGGATCGATGACCGTCCCGTCCGGTGTTTCGATCGACACGTCCACCAGTGGCAGATCCGTCAGGACGATTGCCCGGCAACTGATATCGGTCTCGTTGAGGTCGAACGGGATCTTGATTCGCGTGCCAACGTTGATGAAGCCGGTGGGATCCCGGACGATGCTGGTGTTGGTCACCGCAGCGAGAATTTGCAGGAAGAATTTCTTGACCCGGAAAAAGTCGTCGGTACTCGGGGTCAATGTCCCGGACAGCAGCAGATTGTTGCGGGACAACGTGTTCAACTTGTCCGTGTTGACACCGAATTCATTGCCGAGCCCGATGACATGCACCCGATCGTCGGTTGCGCCTGCGGCTATTGCATCTGCGATGCTCACCAGGCCGGCCGTCTCGACACCGTCGGTGAGCAACAGCATCGCCTTGTTGGCATACGCCCCGGCCGGCAGGGCCGCCAATTGCGCATGTCCCATGATCAGGCCTGCGCCGATGGAGGTATTGCCGTGGGCCCCGTGGGCCGCGATCGCAGTGGTCGCGGTGGACCGGTCAGCGGGGGTAGTCATCCTGGTGATGGGCATGCCCGGGTAGGTCGGGTCGTTCGGCGGATAAGCGACGTCATCGAAACGCACCATCCCCAAACCGTTTCCATCCTGGATGAGATCAGCGAACATCGTGGCGGATTCCTTCAGCACCAGAAGTCGGGAGCGGTGACTGGTGCCCGCATCCCAGGCCATGCTCCCCGACTGGTCGAGCACCATCTGGACGGCCACAGTCGGCCGGGCGATCGTATTCGCCCGAAGCTCGAATTTGAACTCCTCGCCGGTCTCGTCGCAGACAATCGTGGTGTTCAGTGGGCCGTCGATCACCGGCGCGGTACCGACCGCACCGGCGGTGTAGCGGAACCACAACCTGACGTCCTGGTAGGCGTTCTCGTGCGCGCCGTGTGCTGCGGTGGCCACGCCGATCTCTACCCCGAACGGGCTGCCCGGCGGCGGCTCCGTCCCGGGCTTCACGCGGTAGGTGGTGTCGGGACAGGAGAAGACGCGGACCACCGCCGCCCGCCAGGTCGTCTCCGTCTCGGGTACGTCGTTGAAGATCAACTGGTACCGGTTGGTCGAGGCGTCGAACGGGTTATGGGCGTCGTCGACCCGAAAGACACTGAGATTCGTGTCGTAGCATGGGGGCGCGACCACCGTGACGTCCGTGTAGGTGTGCGGCGTGCCCTGATTTTCGTGGGTTGATTCCCAGGGCCGGATCGGATGGAAGTCGCCTATCCCGGTGCTCCAGGGCTCGACATTCTCAGCATTCAACGCTGCGAATTCCGAGCCGTAGACCGACGGCGTGAGCCGCGCCGGAAAGGCCGGATTCGTCTGCCAGCGGGCGTACAGGCGGTCGACGTTGGAATGGAGGAGGAATACCAGCGGATCACGGAAGGCGATGTGAGGGGAGACGTTCGCGATGTAGCCGTGCGCGCTGTTGTGCAAATTCTCGAGAGCGGAGCGGAACGAGGTGAACGTCGCGTTGTTGGCGACAATGGCGTCTTGCGCCGCCGTGGTGGACAGCGCCCCGGCTGTCAACGTTCTCGCCATGTGCCGCGGCAGGTCGTTCGGATTGTTGGTGCCGTTGGGATCTCCGTCATACGATCCGCGGAAGTCCGGATGCCCGGTTGTTCCGGCGGCGGGGTCGTAGAAGTGGGCTGTCAACCACGGGTTTCCGCCGTCGATGTTGCGTATGGGGTTACCGGCCCCGTCCAAGAGGTCCGGGTCGTCGAATTGTCCGGCGGCCGGGCGGGCGGCGCCCAGAAAATCAGGGGTGAAGAGGCTCAGCGGTCCGACGACTCCAGCACCCAGATTGCCGTTCTGAATGTTCGTCGGGTCATCGGCGAAATCCCAGTAGTGCAAGGACAACTGCGGATTGATCTGTCGAATCAGCTGCTCGAAACGATTGGTGAACTCGCGGTGCCAGGGGACGAACTCCGGGCCGCCGTGGACATGGGTGGCCTGATGGATCTCGTCCTGCTTGAACCACCAACTCACCCCGCCGGGTGGAGTTTCGGTGGGCAGACCCGGGTAATGCCTTTGATGCAATTGAAGAATCGCCTCTCGTAGCATTGCCCTTTCAGTAGGTTCGACGTGCGCGATGTTCCGCCGGATGCCGTCGCCCAGTGTCATTGTGGCTCCTCTGTTCTGCCGCCTGTGGTGGCCCCTGGGCACAGGTGTCCCAGGCTCCGGCGTCGCCGGATCACAATCAACGGTTCGACAGTTCAGAGGCTTCGACCCACGTTGCTGATTCATCGATCGGAAGAATTCAGCTGATCCGGCGGTGGCCCCGGAATCGCAGGCGGCGCCGGCGCTCAGTTTGCCAGGTACCCGGCGATCACGGGCCGACCGGGACGCGGGCCGGGCGGTTGGGTAGCCTGACATCAGGGAATTGGTCACCGTCGGCAGGCCGTGGGCGCACCGAAGGTCACCATGGCAGCCGGTTCTGGCCTTGGAAACGCGTCCGGATGGATTGATCAAAGCGGATTGGTGGTCTTTGTGGACGTCAGGGTCAGGCCGTAGGGTGCGGGTCACCATTGTCTCCACCTATCCGCCGCGGGCCTGCGGAATCGGCACCTTCTCGCGCGACCTGCGATCTGCACTCATCGAGGCCGATCCGGGCCTCGACGTCGATGTCATGGCGATCGTCCGGGACCCACGCGGAGCGGCTGCCGTCGAAGTGGCCTCGACCATCCGGCAGGACGTCCGCGCCGATTACGTGTCCGCGGCCGCCCTGATCGAGGAGCGCGGCACCGACGTGGTGCTGATCGAGCACGAGTACGGCATCTTCGGCGGCGGGGCAGGCGCCTTCGTCCTCTCTCTGGTCGCCGAGCTCGAGGTGCCCTATGTGGTGACCTTGCACACCGTGCTCTCGGCGCCCTCCCCCGAGCAGCTGCAGGTGCTCCGACCGCTGTGCCAGGGTGCGGCACTGGTCACCGTGTTCACCGAAACCGCCCGCCGGATGGTTGTCGGCGACGGGGTGGTGCGGCCCGATCAGGTACGGGTGGTCCCCCACGGCGCCCCTGTCGCGCTGCTCCCCGGGGCAACGGTATCGGGCGGTGCCATCGCCAGGTCGGTGGTCGGTCACCTCGAGGGCCGCACGGTGTTGTCGACGTTCGGGCTGATCTCGGCGAGCAAAGGGATCGAGACCGCCATCGAGGCGCTCGTCCACGTCGTGCCTACCCATCCGGAGGTGCTCTATCTGGTAGCCGGCCAGACCCACCCCGAGGTGATCAGTTCGGAAGGTGAGCGGTACCGGTTGTCGTTGCAGCGCTTGATCCGGGACCGTGGCCTGGAACGCAACGTCCATTTCCTCGACCATTTCCTGACGACCGAGGAATTGGCGGTTCTGCTTTCCTCCACCGACCTCTACCTCACGCCCTACCGGTCACGCGAACAGATCGTCTCTGGCGCGTTGACGTTCGCGGTGGTCGCCGGGTGCCCGGTGGTATCGACCGGATATTTCTACGCCGAGGATCTGCTCGCCTCGGGCGCCGGTGTGCTGGTGCCGTTCGACGAGCCCGAGGCGTTCGCCGAAGGGGTACTGCATTTCCTGGACGACCGCGACGCGCTGGCCGCCGCAGCCCGCGAGGCGCAGCGGGTGGGCGCTGGGTTGACCTGGCCGGCCGTTGGCGCGCAAACCGTTTTCGTTCTCAACGAGGCGGTCCAGATGGGGGCTCCGGCGGCTGCGTCCGTCGGTTCGGCGCGGCTGGCGTGGTCGCCGTCGGTTCGGCCGCACCACCTGCTCACCCTCGTCGACGACGTCGGGATCGTTCAGCACGCGGACGGAGTGATCCCGATCCGCTCCACCGGATACTGCGTGGACGACATGGCCCGGCTGGTCATCGTGGCGGTTGGACTCGACCGGGAGCGGTATGTCGAAACGTTCGACCAGATGGTCACTCTGGGGCTGAGTTTTCTGCGGCATGCCTGGGACAACGAAGCCGTCGCGATGCACAACTTCATGTCCTACGACAGGCACTGGCTCGACGATCCACATTCCGGTGACCACCTCGGGCGAGCGGTGTGGGCGCTCGGGGTGGTCATCGCGGCTCATCCGCCGCGGGCCGTGACCATGCCCAGCCTGCGGTTGCTGGAAAGGATGACGCCGGCAATCGAAGCGCTGAGCAGTCTGCGGGCCATCGCTTTCGCGGCGATGGGCCTTTGCCGGCCGCCACTCCCGGCGTTGCCGGGAGGGCTCCGGGTGGTGCTCGAAAGTTTGGGGATGCGGTTGCTCGGTGCCTACCGGGCGCATTCTGCGCCTGGCTGGCACTGGTTCGAGGACAGCCTCACCTACGACAACGCGCGCTTGGCCCAGGGCCTCATCGCGGTGGGGGACAGGCTGGGGAACGAAGAAATGAAGATCGCCGGACTGGAGGCGTTGGACTGGTATCTCACCCAGTGCCGGCTGGACGGCGACATCATCGGATTCGTCGGCAACAAATGGCAGCGCCGGGCGGATTCGGCGGAGGTCGGCGACTCCGACGGTGACGAACAGCCACTGGAAGCCGCCGCGCTGGTCGAATCACTCGCGGATGCGCTCACCATCACCGGCCGCCGCGAGTACGGAGACCAGGCCGTGCACGTTTTCGAGTGGTTTCTCGGCCGGAACCGGCTGGGTCAGCCGGTCTACGATTTCGCCACCGGCGGTTGCCATGACGGGCTTGCAACGGATCACGTCAATGAGAACGAGGGGGCTGAATCGACGCTGGCCTACTTCCAGGCGCTGCTCGCGCTCGAAGCGGCCGGCCTGCAGGGCTCGCTACCGGTTGCGTGAGCCCGTGCGCGGATAAGGGTGAATCGGGCCGGGCAGCCCAAAAAGTCTGCGGCAGTTCACAAACATCCGATGCGATGCGTTCAAGGGTCTTAGCCCAGGGGATCAAGTGGCGCCCGATCGGATTGCCGGCGGCGTCGAGCTCGCGGATGACCCCGGCATTGACCAATGCCCGCCGGGCCACGATGTCCCCGAACTCGGTCCGTTCACCGTCGTAGCCATAGGCGTCGAGCAGAAGGTGCAGACGTCGGCTGCGGTCCCCGAAATCGCTGAACCCCAGGTCTGCAGCCATCGATTCAGGTAGCAGTGGAACCCAGGTGATTGCCGTGAAGGCCAGATCGAACGCCCGCGTCGCCGGCCCTGCGGTGTCCCAGTCGAAGAACCCGACCAGGCGGCCGTCGTCGACCACCACGTTCCAGGGGGCCGCGTCGTGGTGTCCGATCACCAGGTTCGGCGCCCACCCCCGGCCCGAGAACCAGGTCAGGTCGGGTTCGGGCTGCCAGCCCTGCGAGGCGTCGTGGAGCCGCCGGAGCCATCCGCCGACCTGCACCAACATGGAGTCCGACCACACCCACGCCGGCCAGGTGGTGCCCGTATCGCCGACCGTCTCGCCGGTGAGGTAGGTCAAGACGTCCCGGCCCAGCTCATCAATGCCCCGCCACCGCGGGGAGCCCGCAAAGCCGGCCGACTCCAGGTGCCGGAGCAACGCCCGGACACCGGTGCTGCCGCGGTGCGGGGGCCGGCGAATCGTGCCGGCCACCCGGACAGCGCCGCCCATCCGGCCTCCGGGCAGCCGCTCTTCGAGGTATTCCACAGAATGGGTCTACCCGCCCGGACCAGAATTCGCACCTGAATTTCGCCGATTTGCAAAGGCGTTTCGACCCCCAGGGTCGGGACCATCGGCACTGACGCGCATTTCGCGCGTCGGGCATGGTGAACTAGGTCGGGCGATTCATTGGTCACCTTCGGAGTTTCAACGGCGTGGGGTTTCGTCGCCCGGAGCGGCGTGCGAGCACGGGAGGGCTGCGGTGGACAGTCGGCCGGCTGAGAGGCTGCGGAAGATGTATGCCGGCGGCCGCGGGAACGCCACGGCGCGTCGCTACGCCCGATTCTGGAATGCCCTCTTCCGGTTGGGTCTCCTGCCACGACGGTGGGTCACCCTCGAGGTGCGAGGGCGAAAAAGCGGGCGGCTGACCAGGTTTCCGCTCGGCATGGCTGACCTCGACGGTCAGTGGTATCTCGTGTCGATGCTGGGCGACTGCAATTGGGTCAGGAATGTGCGGGCGGCGCAGGGCCGGGCAGTGCTGCGGCGCCGCCGGTCACGCCCGGTTCTGCTCGAAGAGATTCCCGTTCCGGAGCGGCCCGCCGTCATCAAGCGCTACCTCGAAAAGGCTCCCGGAGGTCGACCGCACATTCGGGTGGACCGGCGCCAACCGGTCGCGGCATTCGAGACCGTCGCCGCCGGCTGTCCCGTATTCCGGGTGACGCAACCGTCGTGCCCGCGCTGAGTTCCCCGCGGGCGACGCCCGATGGCCGAGCGGTGCAACCATCGTGGTGGTCGCCACCGTCCATCCGGTATGAGGCATCCCGCATTGCCGAGGCTGGGCGCCGCGGCACCGATCGGCTTCGCCGGCCGGCTGATCCTGGCAACGATGTTGCTGACCGCCTGCGCGACACCGGCCGGCCCCACCCGTTCTGCCTCTTCTGAAGCGTCGAGTGCAGCGTCGACGAATGCTGGGCAGGCCACCGCTGGGCAGGCCACCGCTGGGCCGAACGTCGCTGTGTCCGTGCCCCCGGATTCCAAGGACCCCGGACCGGGCCGGACCATGCCGTCGGGGCTGTCCGGCACCTACCGGTCGATTCGAGTGCGCGGTATTCCGCTCCCACCGGGGAACCCGGTGACCGCAAACTTCTCGCGCGGCAAGGTGGTGATCCGGGCGGGCTGTAACACCATGTCGGGAACCCCGAGGGCGACGGGAGGTTTTCTGGAGGTGGGTGATCTCCAGATGACGGAAATGTCCTGCGGAGCGGTACTGGACAAATCCGACCGGGCTGTCGCCGACTTCTTCGGCGCGCGGCCGCGGTTCAAGTTCGACGGGCCTGCGCTGGTCCTCGCCGCGGCCCAGTCGGAGGTGGTGATGGAGCCCCTGGTGATCGACCAGCCGGACACCCCGCCGGACACCGGGAAACCGGATCTGCCGACGGCCAGCAGTCGATGATCGAAAGATCACGGCGGATCGGACTCCCCTTGTTCTGTTACCGCGCCGTGGTATCCGACTCCTCGACGAGTTGCCGGACCTGCGTCCGCAGGGACTTCATCTCCTGCGCCGCGGCTGTCCGCAGCGCGGTCAGGTCGACCAGATCCGGGGGCACCGGCGTCACGATCTCCAAATAGCACTTGAGTTTCGGCTCCGTGCCAGAGGGCCGGATGACGACCCGGGCATTGTCCGTGCGCACGACGATACCGTCGGTCCTGGGCAGGAGATCCTCTGTCGTTGCTGCCTTCTCGAGCAATTGGGCGGGAGGGTCGGCCCGCAGCCTGGCCATCGCGGAGGCGATGATGGAAAGATCCTGCACCCGAAGTGATACCGCATCGGTGGTGTGGAGACCGTGCGCCCGGGCCAAATCGTCGAGCAGGTCGGGCAGGCTCCGGCCGTCGAGCTTGGCGCGAGCCGCGACATCGCAGGCGAGCACGGAGGCGGAAATGCCGTCCTTGTCCCGCACCGCATCCGGGTCCACCGCGAGACCGAGCGCCTCTTCGTAACCGAAAACCAGGCCGGTGCCGGTTCCGTCACCGGCCCGCATGATCCACTTGAAACCGGTCAGCGTCTCGTCGTACCGGGCGCCGTGCGTTGCGGCGATCAACCGCAGCATCTCCGAAGAGACAATCGTGGTGGCCACCAACGGATCCGGGTGCGCAGTCCGGTCCAGGTGGGCCAGCAGGTACTCGCCCAGAAGGGTGCCGGCTTCATTGCCGCTGAGCATCCGCCACGCGCCGTCGGCACCGGTCACGCCGATACTGCACCGATCGGCGTCCGGGTCGAGGGCTATTGCAAGGTCGGCCCCGACCTCGGCGGCGAGTTGCAGCAGCGCGTCGCACACTCCAGGTTCCTCGGGGTTGGGGAAGGTCACGGTCGGAAAGTCCGGGTCGGGTGCGGCCTGCGCACCGACCACGTGAACGTCGGTGAACCCGGCGGCATGCAGCGCCTTGACCAGCGTTTCGCCGCCCACCCCGTGCAGCGGGGTGAAGGCCACCCGAAGATCGCGGACCGCACCCACACCGGCCAACGAGGCGGCTCTGGCGACGTAGCTCTCGAGCAGGTCGTCGGGCCAGCTGATCGGCTGACCGGAATTGTCGATGGATACGGCGGGAGGTGTTGCGGTGATTGCTGTCTCGATCGCGGTGTCGGCGGGGGAGACCAATTGCGTGCCGCCGGCCAGATAGACCTTGATCCCATTGTCCCGCGGCGGGTTGTGCGAGGCGGTCACCTGGACGCCGGCGATCGCGGACAGCCGCCGGACGGCGTAGGCGGTGACCGGAGTCGGCAAAGCCCCGGGCGCCAGCAGCACGGAGAACCCCTGGGCGGCAAACACTCCGGCGGCGTCCCGGGCGAACTCGGCGGATCGGTGCCGGGCGTCGTGGCCGACCACGATGGTGCCGCCGCGTCCGTGCCCGCCGAGCAGGTACCTGCCGATGCCAGCGGCCGTGCGGCGCACCACCGCGAGATTCATCCCGGCCGGGCCGGCCAGCAACTCCCCGCGGATACCCGCGGTCCCGAAGCGGAGCGGGCCATTCATCCGCGCCTGCAGGTCCGCCAGATCAGCCGCAACACCGGCCATCGCGCCGGCCAGCACCCGCTGCAACTCGAGCCGGTCGCCAGGTGACGGGTCGTCCGCCATCCAGCGCAGCGCCGCGTCACGCAACGCCGGCTGGAGCCGCCCGGCGCCCGGGTCGCCAGAACCGCTCATGCCTGCTCGACCACCTGCGCCAGCAGCGCTCCCATCTGGGCGGCGGCTGCATGGCCGGCAGCGAGAACTTCCTTGTGATCGAGCGGTTCGCCCGTCATTCCGGCCGCCAGATTGGTGACGAGCGAGACCCCGAACACTTCGACACCGGCCTCCCGGGCGGCGATCGCCTCCAGCACGGTCGACATCCCGACGAGGTCGGCCCCCATGGTCCGGAGCATCCTGATCTCGGCCGGCGTCTCGTAGTGCGGCCCGGGCAGCTGCGCGTAGACCCCCTCCTCGAGTTCGGGGTCGATCCCGCGGGCCAGTTCGCGGAGCCGGGGGGAATACAGATCGGTGAGGTCGACGAAGTTCGCGCCCACGACGGGTGAGGCGCCGGTCAGGTTGAGGTGGTCTGAGATCAGCACGGGTTGCCCCGGCCGCATGCCTTCCCGGAGTCCGCCGGAGGCGTTCGTCAGGACGATCAACCTTGCCCCCGCCGCCGCCGCCGTCCGAACGCCGTGGGCAACCGCGGCAACGCCCTTGCCTTCGTAGAAGTGGTTGCGGCCCATGAAGATCAGCGCCCGCTTGCCGCCGATCGGCACCGACCGGACGCGACCGGAATGCCCCAGTACCGTCGGCGGCAGGAAACCCGGTAGATCGGTCACGGCCAGTTCGGCGCTGGCCCGGCCCAACGCATCGGCGGCCGGAACCCAACCGGAGCCCATCACCAGCGCGACGTCGTGCCGGACGACGCCGGTGGCCTTCGCCAAGGCGGCGGCCGCCTGTTCGGCGCGCGCGCGGGTATCGGTCATCGGGTCGTCGGACATGAGCGGGAGCGTAGCGCCAGCAGTGCCGCCGGCGCCCAGCGGCAATTGGGCAAGGGCCCGCACGCCGAAGTAACCGGCGGCGGTGGCAAGGACGGTGACGAGCACCAGCACGGCCGCCAGCAGCAGGCGCCGACGGGCAGGGCCGCGAGCCGGCGAGGCTCCGGGTTGCGAGGCCAACGGAAGCGCCCGCAGCGATGCCGCGGCGGTGCCGACCCAGGGCGGGGGGGGCAAGGCCGGCGGCTGGTGGGTCGTCGGCTGGCGTACCGGGGTCTGGTCCGGCGGTTGGTGGGCTGGGAACGGCGTCGGTGCGGACAGGGGCGGACGGTGCGCTGCGGGGTGTTGGGGGAGCGCATCGGGCCCGGCCGGTCGGTGGTGGGTGGTCAGCCGCGCTCCGTCCGGATCTCCGGCCAGCCCGGCGAGCACCGAGAGGGCCGTCTTGATCGTCATCCGGGTGGCCGGATCCTTCACCAGAAGTCCACGGATGACGCCGGTGAGCCGGCCCGCCGACGGAGGGTGCGGTACCGGGTCCTGCACCACGGCCGTCAACGTCGCCAACGCGGTGCCCCGGTCGAACGGCGGCCGGCCCTGCACGCAGGCGTACAGCAGGGCGCCGAGTCCCCAGGCGTCCGACTGGGCGTTGGCGGGCCGACCGGCGGCCACCTCCGGCGAGATGTAGGCGGGCGAGCCCAGCAGCAGCCCGGTAGCGGTGATGGTGTGCTCGCCCGCGCTGCGGGCGATGCCGAAGTCGGTCAGTTTGATCCGCCCGTCGCTGCAGATCAGGACGTTGCCAGGCTTGACGTCGCGGTGGGTGATCCCGGCTGCGTGGGCTGCCAGGAGCCCGGCCGCGACGGCGGCGCCGACCTTCGCCGCGCGTGTCTCGCCGAGCGGCCCGTCCTCGTGCAGGACCTGGGACAACGGCCGGGCGTCCAGCAGTTCCATCACGATCGCCGGACCCGAAGGAAGATCGAGCATGTCGAAGACGGTGACCACGTGCGGATCGGAGACCGACGCGATGGCCCTGGCCTCCCGGATGGTGCGGTGGGCGATCTGATCGGCCTCGGATCTGGGCAGATCCGGTGGCAGGACAACCTCTTTGACGGCCACCCTGCGATTCAACACTTCGTCGTGTGCCGCCCACACCCGCCCCATTGCGCCGCTGCCCACCACGCCGAGGAGCCGGTATCGCCCGGCCAGCAGTCGGGTCGGGGGCTGGTCGATGTTGGGCCTGCCGGGTGACGGCGATCCGGGCAACGAGGACTCGGCGCCCGGCCCGCGGGGCGCAGCGGGGATCTCGGCGCCCGGCACCCGATCAGTGTCCCAGCACCCGGTGCTGCCGGGCTGTCAGCTGGCCGATCGGGCGCACCGGCGGAGCTGCCGGGTCCGCGGCGGGCCTGCCGTTGCGGCCGGCGGCGGGACCAACCTGGCAGGCTGGGAGCTGTTGGGCTCGCTCCAGTGCAATCGTCCCGGCGGCGCGATCTGCGGCGGGCCGCAGATCAATCCAGCAGAAAGAGGGGCCTCGGTGACCGATCCGGCTGCCTCGCCGACCGTCAAGCCCGTGAAGAACCGGCCGTCCGCGGGCCGGCTACGGGTGTATCTCGGAGCGGCGCCCGGTGTCGGCAAGACGGTCGCCATGCTGTCGGAGGGCTGCCGGCGGTTTGCCAGGGGCACCGACGTCGTGGTCGGCCTGGTCGAGGACCACGGCCGCGAGCACACCAGGGGATGCATCGACGCACTGCCGGTGATCCCGCGCCGAACCGTCGAACATCGCGGAATCGTGCTGACGGAGATGGATCTCCCGGCGATCCTCGAGCGCAAGCCGCAGGTCGCGCTGGTCGACGAACTGGCTCACACCAACGCCCCGGGCTCGCTCAACGCCAAGCGCTGGCAGGACGTGCAGGCGCTGCTGGACGCCGGTATCGACGTCATCACGACCGTCAACATCCAGCACCTGGAGACGCTCAACGATGTGGTCGCCGGCATCACCGGCGTGACCCAGGCCGAGACCGTGCCGGACGAGGTGGTCCGAGCGGCCGACCAGATCGAGCTCGTCGACATGAGTCCACAGGCGCTGCGCCGCCGGATGGCCCACGGCCATATCTATCCGGCCGCGGTGATCGACACGGCGCTGGGCAACTACTTCCGCGAGGGCAACCTCACCGCGCTCCGCGAGCTGGCGTTGCTCTGGGTGGCGGACCGGGTCGACGAGGGGCTGGAGAAATACCGCAGGGAGCACGGGATCACCGGGACCTGGGCGGCAAGGGAGCGGATCGTGGTGGCGCTGACCGGGGGGGCCGAAGGCCCGATGCTGCTCCGGCGGGGCGCCCGGATCGCCGGCCGGGTCTCGGGCCGTGACCTCGTCGCGGTGCACATCGTCCGGTCCGACGGCGCGATGGGCGCCCCGGCCGCCGAAATCGAACGGCAGCGACTGCTGGCCGAAAGCCTCGGCGGGAGCTTCCACCTGATCGTCGGTGACGACATCGCCGCCTCCGTCCTCGATTTCGCCAAGGGCATCAACGGAACACAGATCGTCGTCGGAGCCTCCAGGCACAGCCGGCTGGCCCAGCTGGTGCGGCCCAGTACCTCGATGGCGATCGTCCGCGGCTCGGGCGATATCGACGTCCACGTGGTCACCCACCGGGCCGCGACCAGTCCCTCGGGCGGGCTCATTCCGCGACGGTCGGCCTCGCACCGGCACGCGTCGCTGAACAGGTGGGCATGGCTGGCAGCCGTGGCCACGCCGCTGGCGTTGACCGCGATCATGCTGTTGTTCCGGGACGGGCTCAATCTTCCGACGGTGCTGCTGATCTTCCTGCTCGGGGTACAGATGACGGCGTTGATCGGCGGGGTGCTGCCGGCGGCCGTCACGGCGATCGTGGCCAGTGTGCTCGCCAATCTCCTGTTCACCCCGCCCTTCGGTTCGTTGACGATCGCCGAACCGGCCAATGCCTTTGCCCTGATCGTTTTTGTCGCCGTCGGCGTGACGGTGGCGACGATCGTCGACCGGAGCCGGGCGGCTGCCGGCCAGGCTGCCAAGGGGCGGGCCGAGGCGCAGTTGCTCGCCGCGGTGGCCGGCCAGCTGGCCGGACCCGGCGATCCGTTGATCGCGGTGCTGGATCAGGCCCGGATCGGCTTCGGCATGGCGGCGGCCGCGCTGTTGTCGAAACCGGCCGGAGCTCCGGACGGAACATGGGCCGTGGTGTCGTCGGTCGGCGATCCGTTGCCGGCCGGGGATCCGGTGGGCAGCTCCGACGTGGTCGTCCCGGCCGGCGACGGTGACCAACTCGAACTGGCTCTCTACGGGCATCCGCTGGCCGCCGCGGACCAGGCGCTGGTGGAGGTGGTCGCCACCCAGGCCGCGCTGGCTCACGAGCGCAACCGGCTCGCCGGCCAGGCCTCGCAGGCCGACCGGCTCCGGCAGACCGACGTCGTCCGGACTGCGATCCTGGCCGCCGTCTCGCACGACCTCCGCACCCCGCTGGCCACCATCAAGGCATCGATGTCGAGCCTGCGGGACGACGCGGTGCACTTCTCGCCCGAAGACCGGGCCGAACTGCTGGCCGCGACCGACGAGGCCGCCGACCAACTCGACTCGCTGCTCTCGAATCTGCTGGATCTGAGCCGGCTGCAGACAGGCGTGTTGACGCCGCTCCGCCGGCCGGTGTCGGTGGACGAGATCGTCTACCGGGCCCTGATCGGGCTGCCGCCCGGCCGGATCGATGTCGACATCGCCGACGACCTGCCGCTGGTGGACACCGATCGCGGGCTGCTGGAACGGGTGGTGGCGAATCTGGTCTCGAACGCGGTCGGCCATTCGCCCGCACCCGCACCGGTTCGGCTGCTCGCCGGTGTGGTGCGCTCCGGCGACACCGAGATGCTGCAGATCCGGGTGGTGGACCACGGCCCGGGAGTGCCCGAACCCGACCGGGCAGCGATGTTCGCGCCGTTCCAGCGGCTCGGTGACGCTCCCAGCGGGTCCGGGGTCGGCCTCGGCCTTGCGGTGGCCAGGGGGCTGGCGGAAGCCGTCGACGCGTCGATCGAGGTCGACGACACCCCCGGTGGTGGGCTCACCATGGTCATCTCGGTGCCACTGGCCCGATCGGAGCCGGCGCCGGCCGGAATCAGACCAGGCCCGGTGCGGGAACCGATGAGCGCCCGCGCGCCAAGCCAGGCACAGACGTGAACAGGGTCCTGGTGGTCGACGACGACGTGGCGTTGGCCCGCGCGCTGGACATCAATCTGCGCGCGCACGGCTACGAGGTCACGGTGGCGCACAACGGGAAGGCAGCGCTGGACCGGGTCGCGCACATCCATCCCGCCGTCGTCATTCTCGACCTGGGATTGCCGGACATGGACGGGGTCGAGGTGCTGGAGGGTATCCGGGGCTGGACCGCAGTGCCGGTGATCGTGCTGTCGGCCCGGTCCACGTCGGCGGAAAAAGTGGAGGCGCTGGACGCCGGGGCGGACGACTACGTGACCAAGCCGTTCGGCATGGCCGAACTGCTGGCGCGGGTGCGGGCGGCGGTCCGGCGCGGTGTGCCCTCTGCCGGCGGCAGCACCGACAACGTGACCACCGACGATTTCACCGTCGAGCTCGATGCGCACCGGGTGCTGCGGGGGGGTGAGCAGGTCCGGTTGACCCCGACGGAATGGTCGCTGTTGGAGATCCTCGTCCGGCACGCCGGCAAACTGGTACCCGGCCGCCAACTGCTGATCGAGGTCTGGGGGCCGGCCTATGAGACCGAAACGCATTACCTGCGGGTCTACCTCGCGCAGTTGCGGCGCAAACTCGAGCCGGACCCGGCCCGCCCGCGATACCTGATCACCGAACCCGGTGTTGGCTACCGGTTCCAGGGCTGAAACGGCTCAGCCTTTCAGGAGGAAGGCGTTGGTCTGCGAACGGGAGGGATCGGTCGGCCTGGGGTCGAGGGCGGCGAAGGTGAAATAGATCTCGTCCGTCTTACCCGTTGCCAGGTTGCGGCACAGGTAGTCCTTGGGCCTGTTGACAGCGAGCTTGCGGGTGCAGCCCTTCTGGGTGAGATACAGCGTGTCCAGCTTGTCGCGGACGGCGAGGACCGTGTCGGTGGATCGCACGGCCGCCGTGGTCGAGGACTGTGAGATCACGGTGCCCGGCGAGGTCGGCAGCGGGTAGGCGGCCGGCCAACCGCCCGACGTTCCGCCCTGGGCCATCGCCATGGTGCCGCTGCCGAACGCGGTGACGACGGCGAAGGTGGCTGCGATCAGGCTGGTCCGAGTGAGCTTGTTCATCGGTTTCTCCTCTTTGCGTAGCGCCCCCGAATGAAGCGGCACAATGACTTTCGCTCATCGTCGGGCGCAGCCGCTATCGGACCTTGGGAGTAGTACCTCCACGCCTGCCGATGTCGCGACGTGATCCGTCAGTCGGATGGCCATCGGCGATCGAGACGACTGTTCTTCGCATGCAACCATCCGCCGACGCAGGCCCGTCCTGGTGTTGCGGCCATGTCCGACCGGGGGCAGCCAGGCAGAGAGGTTCGCCATGACGCGAAACGGGCGTTCGAGATACTGGCAGAGCCGACGGGCGGCCGCGCTGACCGCGGCGCTGGCTCTCGGGATCGTGGTGGCTGTGGTCTGGACAAGCAGCGGCCGGACGCCTCTGCCGTCCGGGCAGCAGTCGGCCGGCACCGGGGCCACGCAGACTCCGACGGAGCGGGCCGGAGATACCCAACCTCCGGGTTCCGCACCGCCGTCGAATCCAAACGGCGGGGCGCAGCCCGTCGGACTGCGGCTCAGTGCCGGGCATGCGCAGCGACCGGCGGTCCCGGTGCCACTGGTCGCCGGCGATCCGTTGGGCAACGACCGGGTTGCCGCCATCCTGGGGCGGTTGTCGCCGTGGACCGGCAACGGGGACCTCGCACAGCCTTTCCGATGGCCGGCGCAGACCACCGCGAAGCCGAGGGCGGGTAAGACCGTCGTGACGAAATTCCCCGGAACCGGTGGTTCGAGCAAACCCGACGCCCCCGCGACCGGCCCGTTGCACGTGCTGCGGATGCAACCTCAGGGAGCGGTGTCGATCGCGCCGTTCATCAGCATCACCTTCGACCGGCCGATGGTGCCGGTCACGACCGTGACCCAGTTGGCCGCAGCACAGGTTCCGGCCACCATCACCCCACCTCTACCAGGGACCTGGGCGTGGATCAGCACCAGCACCCTGCGGTTTGCGGCCGCTGCCAAGGACGTCGACCGGCTGCCGATGGCTAACGACTACACCGTGACAATCCCTGCCGGCACCCGCGCCGCCGCCAGGGGAACGGGGCCGGGAGCAAGGCTGGCAGCGGCCGCGACGTTCCGGTTCAGTACCCCGCCGCCGACGGTGAAACACCTCGAACCCACCGGCCCCGGCCTGGCCCTGACGCCGGTCTTCCTGGCCGTCTTCGACCAGCGGGTGGATCCGCAGCGGGTGATGGCAGCGATGAACGTCACGGCCGGTGGGCAGTCCTGGCCGGTCCGGCCGGCGACCGCCGCCGAGATCGCCGCCGACCCCAGCGCGTCGGCGACCATCGCCGCCGCGCCGATCGGCCGGGTGCTGGCCTTCCGCCCGGTCAGCGCATTCCCGACCGACCAACCCGTCGTGGTGACCTTCGCGGCGGGCACCCCCTCCGCGGAAGGACCGCGGACCGCCGCCAAGGCCGCCACGTTCACCGGGCGGACGTACGCCGCGCTCAAGCTGGTCAAATCGGACTGCGGGGGTGGCCCTTGCCAGCCGGGAGCGGCTCTCCTGCTCACGTTCAACAACGCACTCGACGTATCCGCCTTCGACCGGACGAGCATCCGGATCAGTCCCGAGATTCCCGGCGGTGCAACGGTTTTCGCCGCGGACCACGGGGTGGTCATCCAGGGGGCCACCCAGGCGGACACCACCTACGAAATCACGGTGCCGCCCGGCCTGAAGGACGCCTTCGGCCAGCAACTGGCCAAGCCGGCCGTGTCCACGATCGACATCGGCCAGGCGACGCCGCGTCTCGACCCGTTCCCGCAGCCCATCACCACGGTGGACCCGATGGTCGACAAACAGTCCCTCACGGTCAACACCGTGAACCGGGTCGAGTTCCGGGAACGCGTCTTCGCCGTGTCACCCTCGGACTGGCCGGCCTACCAGCAGTGGTACGTCAAGACGGCGCAGAACGACCAGCAGTACGCCGCATACGACGCCCCGAAATGGCCGCTGCTGGTAGACCGCATCGTTCCGATCGGCGGGCCGAAGTCCCGGCTGGTCTCCACCACGCTCGACCTGACCGCACAGCTGTCCGGCCGGGGCGCGACCGGACATGTCGTCGTGCTCATCGAGCCGACCGCCAAAGAAACCTTCAGCGGTGAGACCCTCTGGCAGAACCGGCTAACCATGACGTGGGCGCAGAAAACGACAATCGGTCTGGATGCCCTCAACGACGCGACGCAGCTCAAGACGTGGGTCACCGACCTGCGCACCGGCTCGCCGCTGTCGGACGTCAGAGTCGGGTTCCTCGGGAACGACGGCCGGGCCGATCCCGACCGCACAGTGGTGACCGGCGCCGACGGCCTGGCCTCGATGGACCTGTCCATCAGCGGGGCCGGCGCACTGCTGGCCACCCGCGGCACCCAGACCGCACTGCTGCCCTCCGGCATGTTTCAGAGCAGCTGGGCGAAGACCTCGATGGGGGCGCAGCTGCTCTGGTTCGTGAACGACGACCGCCAGACCTACCGGCCCGGCGAGAGTGTGTCGGTGAAGGGCTGGGTCCGCCGGCAGGGCCCGGGGGTGCTCGCGGCGCTGACCGTACTGCCGCCGAAAAGCACCGTCACCTACACCGCCCACGACGGCTACGGGGTCGACATCGGCCACGGCACAGCGACTGTCAGCAGATTGGGCGGATTCGACTTCACCCTGCACCTCCCGGCGGGGGTGAATCTGGGCAGTGCGTCGATCGACCTGAACGCTCCCGGCATCGCGGGGATCGACAACCCCCAGTTCAACCATCCGTTCGAGATCGCCGACTTCCGCACCCCGGACTTCCAGGTCGCCGCGCACCGTGACAGCGCCGGCCCTTCCGTGACGGGCGACGACCTCACGGTTGCCGCCGATGCGACCTACTACGCCGGTGGGCCGTTGGGTGATGCCCCGGTGGCCTGGCAGGTGCGCACCGCTGCGGCGACCTACGTACCCCCCGGTTGGAGCCAGTACAGCTTCGGCATCTGGAGCCCGTGGTGGCAGACCGACACCGGCTTCGGCGGTTCGGCGCGTGGCTTCGACGTCAAATTCAGCGGGGGCTCAGCCGCCCCGTGTTGCCGACCGGTCGACCCGGGCCCGGTCAAGGTGGACACGTTCTCCGGCCGCACCGACTCCGGCGGCAGTCACTACCTGCAGGTGAAGGTCGGCGACCTCGGGAAGGACCAGGCGGGCCTCCCGGTGACCGTGACTGCCCAGGCCACCGTCACCGACGTGAACCAGCAGGCCATCGCCGGCACCGCCGATCTGCTGGTCCACCCGGCGGAGTACTACGTCGGCCTGGCCGGCGATGACACCTTCGTCAACCAGGGCAAGCCCATGGTGGTCCGGGCGATCGCCACCGACATCGACGGTGCGGTCGCGCCCGGCCGGCGCGTCGACATTCGTTCCAGCAGGGTGACCACCTCTGTCACCAACGGCGCCCCGGTCGACACCGAATCGGACACCCAGAAGTGCCAGGTCACATCGACCGCCGGACCGGTGACCTGCACGTTCCACCCGTCGGTGGCCGGTACGTATCGGATTACCGCCACCGTCACCGATACGAAGGGCCGGACCAGCCGGTCGCAGCTCACCCGTTGGGTGGCAGGCCCGGACGCCTCGGTGGACCGGTCGGTCGCACTCCAACAGCTGACCCTGGTGCCGGACAAGAAGG
>JBBRDH010000074.1:0-24794 GCA_038204125.1 Mycobacteriales bacterium | reverse complement strand
AATGCGGTCAACCTGTTGCCGTCGACGTCGGTGAGCCGCAACTGCGCCCCGGGGTGCGGACGTTCGGCCCGGATGATCACCCGCATCCCCGTCGCCCACGACGCCAGTTCGAGCATCCCGGTGAGTTCGGTGACCCACGCCCCGTCGCGGACCTTCCCGTCACCGTCGTAGGCCGCTGTCCACCCGGGGTCGGGGATCTGGTTGATCTTGGCGACCATGTCATCGGTCAGGGTGAACCCCACCGAATACGACAAGCCCCGGCCGGCCAGCCATTTCAGGTATTCGTGGGTGCCGCCGCCACCGTCGGCGCGGATCAGCACCTTGCGGCCGATCCGGCCGCAGCGACGAGCAAACGGCAACTGCCGCAACGCATCCTTAGTAACAGCGATGTGGTCGCCGGCGGTGTTGGACCCGGCCCGGCCCGGCCCGGGCGGAGGATCATCGACAGTGGCTCACCGGTGCCCTCCGGGGCCGTGGTCCACCCACGATCCCAGAGGGTGGACGCCGAGGCCCCGCTAGGTCGGCGACGCCTGCTCGTTCTCGGAATGGGCGGGGATCAGCGTGCCGTCCAGGTCGATGATCAACGGCCGGTCCCGGTCGATGCGAAGTCAGAGGCGTCCTTTCCGGCGAGCTTCCACACCCGCCCCCGGACAGCAACTCTGGCCTGGTTGATCGCCGCCTACGCCGCCTCCGGTGTGGCAGCCAACGCGTCGACCAGCCGGGACAGCCTAGTTTATCGAGCTTCACTCGTTCGACGAACAGGCATGCCTCACGCATTCGTCGGTCCCGGCGGGGCCATCGGGACGTAGCGACTTCGAAAGAACCCGCGCACGTCATGACCGATGCCCAAAGTGTTGGTGAATAAGGTCCTGTCGGACGATCGACTGAGGTCGAATCCGATGGTCACCGTGTCGTCCTGCCCCTGGTTCGGGTCATAGACCCGCAAGGTCACCGCGGCGGCGTCGATAGTGTAGGCGTATGCGAGTACCTGATGATTTTGGCTGAGGTCTTCCAGTCGGCTGGAACGCACTGTCACGATGCCGAGCGGGCTGGGCCGGCCCTGATCCAGGTCCTGTCTGATTTGTGGCCATTGTTGAAGGCACGTGCGGCTCGAGACGCCGCGGTCGATCGTGACCTGGGTGCCGAGCATGTCCATGCTCGTATCGGCGTCGGGCAGATTCATCCAGGTGAAGTATTGAGCGATGCCGACGGGAACGTTCCAGGAGTCGACTATCCGTTTGACGAGGAAGTCGTAGAGCGGTGTGCCCGCCGGCGGCTGGTCGACGGGTAGCGAGCGGGTGGCATACCAGTAGTCGAGTGCTGCAAATACCATACCGCCGCACAGCCCGCTATCGGCGTTACCGACATTGATAGGACCGAATGGCGTCGCGAGGCTGACGGCCGGTTCGGACGGCCACGAGTTCGTGAACTTGAAACCGTTCGTCGAGGCCAGAAACGCTCTCCCTGAGGTCATGACCCGCTTCCTTTCGCGTAATTCGGTTGCCAGGCGTGGCAGGGCGTTCGCAGGCCGAGCCGGATCATTGTTGACATAATTGGTCAGGCCTTCGTCAAGACATCGGCTATCGCATCGGCCACGCGCTCGTGGCCGATGAAGAAGGTGAACGCCGGTGAAGTGTTCGCTTCAAGGAAGTACCAGTGGCCGTCGGCAGTGCGGATCAGGTCGATTCCGGCCAACGACAGGCCGAGTCTGTCGCAGACCAGACGACATTTCTGGGCGATGTCCGGTGGCAACTCGGCTGGTGTCATCTCACAGCCGCCATAGCGGTAGTCGGTGTTCTCGGACGTGATCGCGACGGTGAAGATCTGCTCGCCGACCAAGTGCACCCGATGATTGACTCCTTCGATGTAGGCCTGGAAGTAGGTGGGGCAGGTGGTGAGGTGCGGCATCCGGTCGGTGCGCTCGATGTCGACGCGATACACGACGGTGCGTGCTCCACCGGCTCCTTTGCAGATCACCTGTTGCCAGCGGTCGGCGAATTCCCTGAGGCGCTCGACATCCGTCGTCACGAGAGTTGCTGGTACGTCCAGTCCGCAGAGCTGGGCCAATCGGGTCTGGCTCATTTTCGTGCTGTTGGTGGCGCCCGGTGACGGTCTGTTCATGACAGTGGCCGGCGTTGTCGATGCCCATTCCCAGAGCCGCGACTCGATGTTGACCAGGTGCCGCACGGCACTGGGGTGCGATGGATTCGTCGATGGTTCCGTGACACCGATTGAGGGGCGCGGATAGCACGCCGTGATCGCTGAAAGCGGGTACGCCCCCGCTCTGGTCAAGAGCGTCGCGTCTTCCTGTGCGTCGACGAGCCGGCTGGACATCAGGTCGGGTTGGTCGAGCGTCAGTATGTCGGCGCCACTGCCAATCAGCGAATCGCGCACGGTAGCCAAGGGCCCGTCGGCGGGTGAGCCCCACAGGAGGATCATCGGCCCACCGCGGCGCTGGCTCGTTGCGGGCTGACCATGGCAGACAACATCGCCGCGACGGTGGAGTCGGCTGGGCGGTACCACCAAGGCTCAGCGCTGACCAGGGCTGGAAGCCCATTGCACCCTGGACGGCCGGCTACGGCCGGAGGTTCGAGGAAAACGAGGCGGGCGGCGCTGATGCCGGCGGCCTTGACGAGTTCCAGTGCGGCTTCAGTGACGGCGTCGACAGCGCCGAGGCGGATCGAACTGCCATCGACCACCGATCCGTCGACGACCGTGACGGTCCGGCGGCGTCCGGGAGCGCAAGGGAGCCAACGTCTGTCGCAGATCCCGATTGTTGCGGCTGCCGCAAACCACACAGACGGATCGGCGGCCGACCCGGAGAGCGCGGTGGGGGTCGGCCGGTCTGTGACCGGGCATGTCAGCCCAGCCAGCCAACTGCGCAGGAAAGCTGTCATCTCCTGGGCGACGAATGGCTGGTCGTCGGGGTGAACATGAGCAAGATCGAACGGTTGGACGTAATCAAGTGCGGTGATCACGCCAGCGAGGGCGGTCGTGGGCAGCACCCGACGGTCGATGACCACAGTATCTTCGCCGGTCGAGTGTGGATCGTGGACCCAACCCTCGCAGGACAATCCGGCCGGTGTCAACACGGAGACCTGGCCTGCTGTGAGCCGGCGGAGGCACTGGAGAAGGGGGCGCCGGTGCTCTTCTCCAGTGATCAGGAGGACTTCGATGATCATTCAACCCGCTTCCGGATCGTCGTGCGGGTCGACCGGTTCGGGCCGTTGCGCTCGCTCGAGGAAGGCCTTTTGCGTGCCACCGGTCGCTGCAGCAAGACGGTCGCGATATACATTGTGAGTGGCTTCTTCCAGGACGCGAGGTCCCTTCTCTTTTGGCTGCGTCTTCTCCCTCGAGGTTTCTTTGGGGTAGCGCTCCTTTTCCTTGTCCTTGTCTTTGTGCTTCATGACGTTGACGGTCAGTGAAAGCGTCGGCGCCGGACCGCCGAGGGTATCCCCCGCTGCGGTAATGACATAGGTCGTCGTTGTCGATGGAGTGACCGGCCACGAAGAGACCGCGGGCCACGACCATGATGCAACGGTCGTCCCATTGCCAGTGATGGCGAAACCTGTGGCTGCGTACGCAGACCATAACAGTGTGGTGGAAGATCCGGTGTAAATGGACAGTTCACTGGCCGTGAAACGCGTCAGGGCGACCTTTGCGCGCGCGACCGCGGTCATGGATGGATTGGCGGGGGCGCCTGGACCGGGATATCCGAGTGCTTCAACGCGGTAGACGAAGCTTGTTGTAGTGTCGACGACCTGATAATTCCAGGTCGTCGGCGGCGCTCCGCCGACCGGGTTGGCGAGGTCATATTCCTGCGGTCCCGACGGCCCGGTGATTCGGAAACCGGTGGCGTTGACCGCCGTTACCAGAAGAGAGGAGTTGGGGCCCGGTCCCGAAAATTGATTGGGGCTGGCCATGACACTGATCAAGCCGACGGTGAAAACGTCGATCGTCAACGACTGCGCCTTGTTGGATACTTCGAGGGTGAATTCGGTCGGCTGCAGTATACGTACGTTTGCGCTCCCCTCTGGTGCGGCGAGTTCTTGACCCGCGACAATTGGTTGGTTCGTGGTGTTGTCCGTCATCTGCACTCCCGGCGTGAGCCAGGTCAGCCTTGGAAGTGAGCTGGTGTTGAAGGCGGACCAGTAGAGGGTGAAAACCTCGTTGGGCATGACCTGGAGCGTGGATGCAACCAGATACAGGGCCGGCTGGGCGATGTCGACGAGGAGGCTTTGGGGCAGGTTCACGCCGTCGCCTTCGGCGGACAGCGTGAATTGGGTCTGGGCGTTGACGATTGCTGTGACGGGCTGCGCTCCGTTCACCTGGATGGGCAAATTGGTCGCGGGGCTGATGAGTGGGGCGTCGTTGTATGTGACCGTCACACCGGTGGGTGGGAACCAGCTCAGTTCGCACGCTGCCGCGCCGGTGGTGCTCCATGTCAGGTCGGAGGATCCCCCGGGGTTGAGCAGGATCGGCGCGGCGGTGAAGCTGGTGATGCCGAGTCCCGGTGGGGTTTTGGCGATGTATGCGGGCCCGGTGGTGGTGTAGGAACCGGTTGGTGGGGTCGGTAGCACGGTCACCACCACCGCCGATGCGCCGGGAACCAGGTCAACCAGCACGTTGGAGAAGACGAATGAAATTCCCGCGTGCGGCGCCATCATGCCGGCTCCGGCCGTCGGTTGGGGAACGGCCAGGAACGCGCACGGCGAGCCGTCCCCGGTTGTGGTGATGCTCCAGGCAGTTCCGGATACCGCGGCTGCCTGCACGTTTTGGACCGGGGTCGGCGGCGCAGCACCGGGATTCACCGAATTGTCCGAAAGAATCAGGGCAGCTGCTGACGAACTTCCACCGGGGTCGACGATGAACTCGAACCGCAGGGCGCTCCGGGAAAGGTCCAGGGGCAGGCTGCTGATGTTGAGCACCGAAATCTGCAGGGACACCGGCGCCGGGTTCTGATTGGGGTCGCCCGAACTGCTGCAGGGTACTGAGGACGGGGTGATGAGGACTTGCAGTTCGTACATGTGGTTTCTCCGGTCGGGTGATGGGTCGTGTGCGGGGGGTGGGGAAGTCAGATCTTGCTGGCCAGTGAGCGAACCTTCTCCAGCGGTAGATCCAGGTGTGTCGTCGCCGTATCGACGTACTCGTCGATGCCGACGAGCGTGACCCCGGCAGTCGCCTCGACGTCGATGTCGGCGAGAAGGAAGGTCAGTGTCGTTCCTGGGTCGATGGTCGCTGGGGGGTTGGTCGGCTGGGCCAGGAAGACCCCCGGCTGCGCGGCTCCTGCCGGTTGCAGGGTCCAGGTATCCGGTTGCAGCGAGGAGGCGAGGATCCGGCCGGGGTCCGATGTGAGCGCTGAAGAATCTGCACCGATCGGCAGCGACAGGTGGAAGGCGCTGCAGAGCGCCGGCCGCCCCGATCCGTTGTAGGCGGTGAGCACGAGCGTCGACGAAGTCGGGGAGACGCCGGAGCCGGCGCTGAGCGCGGTGGGTGTCAGCGCGTAGGTCAGGGTGGTCGGCTGCCCGGTGAGGGTCAACCGCAGCCAACCGTCGCGCAGGCTCGGCGGCGAGTCGAGCAGTTGCGCCGTGGCATCGGCGACGATGATCGCGGTGGGAAGGGCCGGCGACGAGGTCGATCGGTACTGCTCCCAGGCCCAGTCACCGCGCCCGAGCGCGGGTAGCGGCGCGCTGACTCCGGTCGCCGGGGTCAGTAGCGGGCCGCATCGGAAGGTCACCTCCATCGTGCGCAGCGGCGCAGCCTGACTTCCCGGCGGCAGTGCGGTCACGGCGGGCGGCAGAATCCCACTGAACGCGTGAACCTTGCCCTGCGGATGTAGCAGCAGGGTCAGCTGGAGTGGTCGACCGACCTGCACACTGTGGGTGCCGGCCCGGACGTACCCGTTGGGGGACGCGCCGTAGGGCGAGAGCAGGTGGCCGGCGTCGTCGTCGCCAACGGCTCCGATCAGGCTGTCGTCGTAGAGGTCGGCACTGCCCAGTTGCACAGTGAAGGCGCAGTTCTCGATCCCGCCGTCGACGCCCTGTCCGGTGGCAGCCCACAGTTGACTTGTCGCCGGAGCGCCCAACAGTTCCAGGGCCAGGTGGGCTCTGGCCACCGCAACGGGGAAGCCGACCAGGACGCTGAGCTGGTCGGCAGCGGGGCCGCTCGGAGCGATCGCCCACGATGCCTCCCGAATGGTGCCGATCAGGTCCTGCAGCGCTCCACCGGAGTTCGGGTTCGACAGGACGCCGTTGACGACCGCGGCAAGGTGCGCGTTGGTCAGCACCGGTGGCGCGGCCTGCGCTGCGGCCGCAACCTGGTCGGGTGCGGGCAGCCACAGCGCGGTGTTCCGTTCGACGATCAGTTCGCCCTGCAGCAACCCGACCGTGTCGTAGACCAGGATCCCGTTGTCCAGCCGGTTCGGGATCAGCCAGCCGCACAGCGGGTCGGCCGCCGTCGATCGGCCCACGACCTTCGTGTCGTCCGTGCCGTCGACGAAACGCAAGGCCAGCCGGCTGGCCTGGGACAGCCGAGGACGCAACGGGATCAGGCCGGAACCGATCGACGGACGCAGGTCCGGGCCTAGCTGTTCGCCCTGGCCGGCGTTTGCCCGCATGGTGCCCAGCACGTCGTACCGCTGACCGAACGCGTCGATGACCCACAGTTCGTGCAGGGCCAGGAAGCCACCCCCGACCGGACTGAACGGTACGGCCGACCCTGGGGACGGTGCGCTGGTGGGGATGTACGCCGGGGCGTTGACCGGCGTGAGCCATGGTCCGAGGGCCGCGAGGTCGGGCTGTTGGAACGATGTCGGGTCGCGGTGCAGAAGCAGGTCGGTGAAGCCGCTCAGACCCTGGGACAGCACGCAGGCATCGTTGAGGTATTTGATGGCGTCGTCGAGGTCGGACAGGTACGGCTGCACCTCGGGCGTGGCGCCGAACTGTGCCACCAGCCCGGTCAGTCGGGCGGCCATGGCGTCGGTGGCTCGTGGTGTGAGCAGCGTCCTGCCTTGCAGCGGAGCGGGGGTCTGCGGGGCGCTGCCCGTCCACTGCGCGGTCTGCGCCGCCAACGGGTCGCCCGGTCCGACCGCTGGGAAGGTCCAGCCGGTCTGGGCCGGACCGGTGGGGTAGTAGGACACGGACC
Source organism: Mycobacteriales bacterium (assembly GCA_038204125.1). Lineage (GTDB taxonomy): Bacteria > Actinomycetota > Actinomycetes > Mycobacteriales > Nakamurellaceae > Nakamurella. The sequence goes on along the minus strand of JBBRDH010000074.1, from coordinate 17,651 downwards.
AGTCCAGGAACAGCGGAGACCAGGGTGGCGTCCAGTAGTTGACGCCGATCTTCGACGGCACGGCAACAGGGCCGTAGGCGCTGATCAGGCCGGCGGCCTCGGCCAGCGTCTGTTGTTCCAGCGGAACGGTGGACAGAGAGTTCCACATCAAGGTCTGCTGGGCGGCTACGACGGCGGCCGATGCCGGTTGCCCGGGGCCGGCGGCCATGGCGATGGCGGCCGCGTTGGCCGGGTCCAGGAAGAAGGCCTCGACGGCGAGGTCGGCGATCTCGCCGGGGGCGTCGGCAGCGGTGACCGTGGGCAGGCCGGCGGTGGCGGACGTGACCGGCACTGCGGTGCCCTCGACGAGGAGGCCGGCGATGTTCTGACCGGTGAAGCGGCAGTACAGGCTGCCGTCCTGGGTGTAGCGCCCGTCTTCGCCGTGTGCGTATGACCGGCCGGCGCCTTGGATCATCAGCAGGGGATCGCTGGGCCGCCAGAAAACCGGCTCTGGCACGGATTTCAGCTCCAGTTGGCCGAGTTCGGCGATCAGGGCGGAGTTCGCGGCGTCCCGTGCCTGCTCGGCCCCGTGCCAGGCGGTGATCGCCTGCGACGTGGTGCTCTGTTCCGCGGTGAGCGCAGCCTGGATCACCTGCTGGGCATTGGGGATGGGGTTGGATGCCATCGCGGTGACGTACTGCAACTTCCACCAGAGGGCGTATACCTCCCACTGGCGGGTGGTCAGCACCGTCCCGTCGGCATCCAGTGTGGCCTGGGCCTGGTTGAGGGTATCGAGCAGCGCCGCCTGGGTCTCCGTCAGCGGCGTTGCCGGGTGTCCGGTTGCTGCGCTGTCCTGTTCGGGCTTTCTGACCTGCCAGGTGAGGCCGCCGGGGATCTGCTGGAACCAGCTGGTCTGCAGGTTCAACGCGAGTTGTTGCGGTCCGTCCGGTTCGTCCATCAGGGTCAGCAGGTCGGACAGGAGTGCGGTGAGGGCTTCGGCCACCTCGGTACTTTTCTGACCGGCGGCGTTCGCGACGACGGTGGCCAGTGCATCGGCCGGCGTGTGCGCGATCGTGACCAGCGGTATCGTCGCAGGGTCGCCGGGGGTGACCGCCGGCACTCCTGATTGCGCGGCTCCGTCAGCTCCGGGCCATTTCACCGTGCTCAGGATGCCGTGACACACGGTGCGTGAGGGTAGGAAGGTTCGCGGATCGTTGGGGTCGGTGCTTAGGCCGTGGGCGGCTGCCCATGACTGGGCGGCCGCCGCGGCGTCGGCGAGGTCGTCACCGACCGACCAGCGAAGCGAGCTCATCAATGCCGCCCATTGACCGCTGGTCTGCCAACCCGACGTCGGGTGCAGTGGGTCCGGCGCGTTTCCGGCGTACCAGCCCATGACCAGGTAGCTGATGACGGCCGGTGCGACGCCGGTGAGCGGGTCGTGGAAGGCGAAGATGTGTTGAGCGTCAGGTGCGTAGGCAGCGAACGAGGGATCCCCCGCACCGAGCGCCGTTAGCGGCGGCTGCAGACCGGCCGGTAACGCGGCCTCTCCCGGCCACGCGGAGAGTTCCCAGCACATCCCAAGGGTCGTGGGGGTGTTCCCGACGGGGAACGAGCTGCCGCTCCCACCGACGTAGTCGGCGGCGAGCATCCACCCTGTGGTGGTTGCCGGGCTCCCGGCCACTCTGCGCAGGATCAGCCAGCGGTTGGGGACGGCCGGGAACGTCAGTGCGCCAGTTGTCTCGTCGGCACTCCCGGCGCTGGTCAGGGCATCGGGCAGGGCCCACCGCAGCACGGTCCCGGTGCGCCCGGCCTGTCCATCAGGGGTCAGCGGGGCCGGCGGCGTGTCTACCAGGATCTGGGTAGGCGGTCGGAAAAACCGCATCAGTTGGTAGTTGGGCGGGTTCCACGACCAGCCGAGGTCGTTGATGGCAAGTTCGGTGAGTACGACAGCTTCCACCGCCACGGGCACCAGCAGAGCCGGGCCGGCCCACCTGCCCTGGGTCGCCGCGTCTGCCTGGGTCATCACCGATCACCCGGTCGCTGTCGCTGCGGCGCGCGGCGTGGCCGGCACGGTGATCCTGATGACCTGCAGAACTGCGCCGGCCGCACCCAGGACATAGAGCCGCGTCGATGACGCACCGGGAATGCGTAGTTGGGCCGACCACTGCGAACCGGCGGCCTGGACGACGAAGCTGTGCACGCCGGCGGGAACGGTGATGTCGTTCGCGGATCCGGGGGCGACGCCGGTGAGGGCTGCGGTCCCGTCGACGGCCAGGTCGACGGCTGGTCCGCCGTGCACCACGGCGACCGTCACCCGTCCGTCCGTGGGCGCGACCGGCGCCGGGTTGCCTGCGATGGTGGTCATGGTCAGCCCGTTCGCTGTGCCAGTCGCCTCGGTGAGCAGAACCGCGGGCAGTGGGCCGCCCGGCAGGGCCAGTGGATTCACGGTCAGTGCGGGAGTGTCGGTGCGACCGGCGCTGGACCCGGATGGGTCCCTGACGGCGCGGAAGGTCTCGAGCGAGGGCGGTGAGCCCCAGACGCCCAGCCGTGTGATGGCGCCCGGCTGCAGTCCGGCCGGCCCGAGCGCCCCGATGACGTAGGTGTCGATCGCCCCCGCCGAGCCGTTGATCAATAGTGCTTCGGTGGTGCCGATGCGGAAGCTTTGTGCCTGCACTCCGATCGCCATCTGTAGAGCGAGTGCCGCCGAGCCGAGATGAGGCACCGGATCAGGTGCGTACGGGGCCGTGAGACCGGCCGAGATGGCGGCGACGGTCCCCACCACGTCCAGGACGGTCCGGTTGGGGCCCGGTCGCATCACCGTTGCCACCGAGGGGTCGTTCGCCAGTTGCTGGCCCGCCCGGGCAGGGTCGATCCACCGCAGTGCGATGCTGGGCGCCGATTCCGAGGCCACCCCGAAGTGCAGATGCTGCGCCGGTTCGGCCAGGTCCACTCTGCGGACCAGTCCGCTGAAGAGCGCGATCAGCACGGTGGGTGCGACCCGTTCCAGCCGCGCAATGGCCAGCGGTTCGCCGGTGCCGTCGCCGGCGGCGTACCCGGAGATCCGCAGTCCCGGCCAGTCGGCGACGATGGCCGATCGCAGCAGGAAGCCGGAGCACGGGATCCCGGGGTCGGTTCCGGTGGCGGCCAGCATCGTCGGACGCAGGGCGCTGATCGCGGCCGCATGGGGTGCCGACCCCGCGCCCACCGACAGTGCGCCGTCGATCATCGCCGCGATCCAGTTCGGATCGACGGTGAAGAAGCGGATCGATTCCGCCGGCAGCATGCGGGCGTCGGGTACCAGGTAGTGGAACGGCACGCCGATCAGGCGCTGCAGGTCGCTCAGCCAGGCGGTGATGTCAGTCGGCAGCGTGGTGGATCCGTCTTGCGACACCTGTGCGGTCCGCGGGTCGAACGTCAGCGCCTGCAGCCTCCGGTGACGGGGAAGTGCGGGCGTTGTCATCCGGTGCTCCCGGGTGATCCGGGATCGTCGGCAGGGCCACCTGCGGCAGTCGACAGGGCGTGATCGCGCACCCTTCGGTACACCGCAGGACCCTCGTCGTACAGACCTTGTAGCACCTCGGGATCAATCAGACCGGGCAGGTCCACGCCTCGTAGTCCGTGCGGGTCACCCCTGACGCCCAAGGCCGCGGGGCTCGTCGACTGCTCGGTCAGCAGCGCCGGCACGGTTCTGGCTATCAGTTCCACCGCCCGCCCGCGAGCGGTGGATGCTGCCTCCGCAGCGATGAGTGCGGGCGTCGGGGGGGCGGCACCACCGGTGTCGCGCAGAAGGATCCGGGTGACCTTGACCACGCCGGCGGCCAGTCGGGCGATCGACAGCGCGACCGCTCCGTTCGCCAGTGTCAGCAGTCGCCCGATCTCCCAGGCCGCGGCGTACGAGGCGTCGAACATGCCGGTGGCCGGGTCGTACATCAGGGCCGCCGCCGCCGCTGGATAGGCCGGTTGGGGATTCGGCGTGATGGGAGCGGGACCAAGTGGTCCGCGGAACCAAGCGGCGGTTTCCTCACCGAGGCGGGTGAGGTAGGGAAAGGCTGTGTAGCCGGCATCTGCTGCTGCGGCGACCTGCTGCAGTGCGTGATCGGTTCCGGTGACTGCCACCGGGACGGTCAACGGGCGGACCTCCAGGGCCTGCACCAGGGCAGCAAAATCGCCCGGGTCAGGGGTGCTGGTGAACGACCAGCTCGCAAGTGATACCAGGCGTAACCGGTCGGCCACGGTGATCGCCGAGCCGCCGGGCAGGTAGCCGACCGCACCCTCAAGCGACACCAGGTGGGCGACATACGTGTTGTCGGGGGCGCCGGTGGGGAATCGGTTGCCGACGACGACGGAGTACCAACCAGGGTTGCTGACGTCCAGCGCTTCCTGGTCGGACGCGTCGACCTGACGTACGTGGGTGAGCAGAGGTAGGTCCGCGACGGTGGGTGCGATGGCCCGGAAGGCGTCGAGGTGGATGTCGACGATGCCGATGGTGAGGTCCGGCTGTTCCTGGACGAGAGTGTTCAGCCCCGGCGTCGCCGCCGGCCCGGCTATCCCGCTGGGGGGCGCGAGGAGCTGGGCGATGCCGACCACCTGTCGCCCGGTGGTGCCCGGCGTCGGCGCGTGGCCGGCCACATCGATCTCGGCGGCGGTCAGCAGCAGCAGCGCCATCCACGGGGTGCCCGGCGGGGCGCTGACAACCGTCGGTCCCTCGGCCACCGCGACCTGCCACGGCAGGGTGCGCTGGGCCAGCACGACGTGCGGCAGCCAGCTTTGGTAGGAGCCCTGACTCCCGGCCGCCGGCCTCATCGCGACGACGTCGGACGGCCCGAGAGCGGTCCGCGGACCAGTGACCCGGAAGCGCTGGGCCGTCCCGTACGGCGGTTGCACGACGTGGTCGACTGTGACGGTCTGCTCGATGACGAACTGGTAGTCCCCCGCCTCGAGGGCCGGCACGGCATTGTCGTAGAAGGCGGTCTCGCCCGGATTCATCGCCAGCTCACTTCCAGTGGTGTGCCCTCGGGTCGGAGGGTGAACGCCACCAGTTGCTCACGCGGGTGGCGGTCTTGTGCCTGCGCGGTCATGCTCGGGTAGCCGACGACGCCGTCGAGCCGCCAACCTGTCGGTGCCTGCGCGCGGACGACGATGTGATCGTCCTGGGCGGAACCCGCCAGCAGGTAGTACCAGGTCGCGAGTCGGGTGCCGTCCCAGGTTTCGACGTGTCGACTAGTGGTCGGCTGCACGGGGTCTGATCCCGGCGAGCGCAGCGCCACGATGGGTGGTGAGATGTCCGGTGAGGGGTTATCACCGTCGTCCGCGATGGTGACGGCCAGAGCGGTGCACGGCCCCAGCAGCCAGGTGTCGACCCAGCCTCGCAGCGGGGCAGCCCGGTGGTCGACGGTCCAGTTCCGTGCGATGACCTGAGCGGCTGTGGTCGCGCCGACGACGTGACGTGAACGGCGACCGCCGGCCCGGGACGGCGATTGGCAGCGGATCAGGATGCCATCGCCGATGAATGTCTGGCTGGCGATCTGCCGGATGCTGCCGGTCGATGTCCAGCCCGTCGATGCGGTGTCCACGAATCCCGGGAGATGGCTCACCGCCACTCTGGTCGCTGTCATCGGGGTCGGGTGCGTCGAAGACCGTGGGCCGAGCCGGCGGAAGTCGAGGACCTGTTGCGTTCCGTCCAGGGCGACCAGCATCTTCTCGCCCGTCCCGGTTGTGTCGAGCTGGTGGCCACCGGTCGTCAAGTCCCAGACGGCGGTCCAGCCGGGCCATAGCCTGACCGCCCCGGAAGTGTGGCGTTCGCCGGCTTCGCGGTGTCGGCCCCAGACTGTCGCCGATGCGGTGGGGGTTCGCGGCGGGCGCCCGTTGGCGGGTGTCGTCGGTTCCTCCTGCCGGATGAGCATCCGGAGCGTCGGTCGGTCCGACAAAATTTCTGCCGGTGAATCGGCCGGGTGCGCGTTGTCGGGTTGGTTGCGGACAGACCGTGGACCTGCAGCAGCTCCGGGGGACGAGCCTGCCATCAGTGGCGGGTTCGCGAAGTTGGCTGCGGCGGGTGTCGGCGCTGGGCCGGTGCTGCCGAGCGCACCGATCATGGCCGGGGCGGTGAGTACCGCGTTGATCTCGTTGGAGAACAGGTTGAGCACGCCGGACGTCAGCCCGCCCGCCAGACCGCAGGCCGCTGCCGCGGCGACCAAGTCGGCCCGGTGTTGGGTGGTCGTCGGGTCGACGATCGACGCCGCGATAAGGGTTCTCGTATCGCCGGTCCGGGCCGGTCCGATCAGGTCGATCGGGGTGGTCTCCAGGACGAGTCCGCGCACCGGAAGCTCGTCGGTCATCAGGGTTGCCGTCGGCGCGGCAAGGACGCCGCTCATCGTGGGTGCTGGTGCGGCACCGGTCACGCCGGTCATCCCCGCGACCACCGCCGAGCCGAGCGATGCCTCGGCGTCGTCGCCGCGGGCGCCCCAGAGCGCGCCGGGCAGATTGGCGTTGACCGCGGTCCACACCCAGCCGGAGACGTCGACGGCGACCGGCAGCGCCTGACCTGGCTGCCAGGCAGTGCCCGTCCAGCCGGCAATGGTCACCGTTTGGACGGAGGCCACCGGCACGTTGCCGAGCGGGTAGACGTGCACGGCGGGACCTGCCATCGACAGGCTGGTCGTTGCTGTCGGCCCGGAGATGACGACGGTGTCCGCCGGGACCGCGGTCTCGGTGGTGAAGCGAACGCCGTCGCCGCCGAACAACCAGTGAGGCTGCCCGCCAGGGATGTTCACCATGGCGAGTAGGCCGCCCGCGGCCCGCACCTTGCAGATGGTCGGGGCAGCCGCCTGGACAACGGCAGCCGGAGCGTGGGCGGACCGGATTCGCGGGGGGCGGGCATCGGAGGTGAACGTTGCGACGGTAGTGGTGCTGGGCGCGGGGGGCAGGGAGGTGGCGGCGAAAGTCGGCCAGTCGGCGAGGGTGTTCGGGGAGGTCGTCGGTGAGCCGCCCCCGTTGATGGGAATGTCGAAGGAGATGACGAACCAGTTGACGTGGGCGATGCCCCGCAGCGGTGGTCCCCACAGTTGGATCGAGACGCCGAGGCTGACGGAGAAGGTGGCGGTGAAGAAGGCGAGGTTCACGGTGTAGGAAATGCCGATCGACACCATGACGTCGAGTTCGAACCAGAACGGGCGCCAATACATGATGAAATCCGTCTGGGCAATCAGCCAGGCGTGAAGTGCGCCGACGTCGAAGGTGAGCGAGAGCCGGCCGCCGCCCATGGCGCAGGACGGTGTGATGGCGAAGTAGCTCTCGCCGATAATCTGCACTGCGTCGCTCAGCTTCCATTGGAAGCCCAGGCGTGGCACCGTGGGATACCAGGCCGGTTTTGCGAACAGGGAGTGGTAGCCGCCGAGAGTGATGACGAAATCGCCCGCGTGCGGGTTCGAACCGAACCAGATGTCGACCGCCAACCCGCCGGTGAGATGGCAGTCCGGCGCGATGACGTAAGAATTTGGGGACACCAGCACCGTGAGGCTGAAGGTACCGATCGACGGCACCAGAAGGGCCTCGACGGTAATTTCCGCGTAGGCGAAAGCAGGGCCGCCATCGCCCACGGTGGGGAGCTTCAACGCGGCGATACCCAGCAATGCGATGGACAAGTCCCGGCCGAACTGCACCGTGACCACGACGAATCCGTTGACCACTTCGAAAGACCTGAACGCCACTCCGGCGGCCACCCAGTACTCACCAGCCGCCGGCGGAACCCAGCCACCCGACGCAAGTTTGGCAAGGGCATCCTGCGTTCCCTGGACGCCGGGGGCCGGTAGATATCCAGCGCCCTGCGTAGCGGCCTGGATCAGCGGAAAGCTCCGGACCTGATCCGGTGCGGGAAGTCTAAGCGCGCGGTTGACGCCGAACCCGGCGGCCAGGCCGGTGACGAAGAACATCGGCGGACCGCCGAATTCACCCTGTGCGAGACCGAAGACGAACAGCGACGGCGAGCCCCCTATCTCCCCGTAGGAGCCGGCCGCGTCGATGGCATATTGTGCGACCCGGATGACCAGGGATCCGTCGTATTCGACTCCGGCAGCAGTTCCGCTGCGGGTCAGCGACCCGGCGATCTGCAGCGAGCCGCTCGACACGCTGACGGCCATCCCGTCCAGACTCACCGACACAGAGGTAGGTGATTTCGCCAGTTCAACCACGAATCCGGTGAGGGCGATGGTGACGACATCGGTGGTCAGTCCGGCGTCCAGCGCCAGGCCGACCGTCAGTGGGCCGAGTACGACGCCGATTCGGTCGACCGACAGTGGCCCGAACGATCTCTGTACCGGGAACCAGATGATGCCAGGCGCGGATGTCGACTCGGCCGTTGCCGCAGGTCGGACCAGGTCGCCGCCAGCATTGAGGGCGGAGTGCGAAGTGGCGGGCGGATTGTCCTGACCGTTCGAGGGTTGGGAGGAAAGGCGGACCCTTTGTGTCGAACCGCCAGCTATCAGGGTGAACGCCAAGCCGAAACCCTGTGGGAGATCGGCCGGCGGTGCGGAGGAACCGTCCGGCAGTGGGACCAGGCCGGCTGTCACGGGCTGCACGGAGTAACTCGCCGCCAGGTCCGATATCCGCACGCCCGACAGCAGGCCGCCGAACAGGGGCGTGCCACCGAGGTCGATTTCCTTGTCCAGCGATATCGAAACAGACCCCTCTTCGGCGGCCGCGTCAGAGGCGAAGACGAGATAGGCGGTCGCGAGTCGTTCGCCCTGTTCGGTCGATACGGTGACCTCGCCCGCCATCGCCCCGGTGTTGAGGTTGACCTCGACACCGGCCGAGGTGTGTCCCATGTCGGGTAGCCAGCCCAGCGCAGACCGAGCGTTCGGCGACAGTTGCGCGATGACGCCCTGCACTTCCCGCAGAACATCGTCGACGCCGATCCCTATGCTGCCCTGATCGACGTCGATCCGCAGCTTCAAGCCATTCGATACGTCCATTCCCGCTCTCTCCCCAACGCCTGATCCAGCTAACTCACACTTCCGTGTTGGATGTTGACGCTGAAAGCGTTGAGCGTGAGATTCGGATCCACGACGAACGGGGTGGGCAGTCCGACGGCGATCTGCCAGTTGACGTCGCTCTTGTAGATCAGCGAAGCGATGACGGCCGTCCCTTTCGTGACGGTGAACCCGTAGGCACCGGTCGTGGCGTCGGGGGCGTTGACCGTCAAGTTGTAGGTCACATTGTTGAAAACGAATTGGAATGAAACTCCGCCGCCGGTGCCGGTGGCTGCCGCGGCCAACATCGCTGCCAATGGATTGGCGGCGGCCGATGTGTTCGACGCCGAATCGTCGCCGGACGAAGGTCTTGGGTTCTCGGGTGCGTTCATCTCACTCATTCCTCGGTCTGGAGGGTTTTGGTAGGACTACATCCTGAACAGCGCATGGTGGGTGGCCTCATCCGCGGTGAGCCGCGATCTCATCCGGTGTAAAGGACTTCAACCATTGCTTGCGCCGGGTACGGCGTTCCCGGCGGGACCCGACCGCTGGAATCGCGGAATAGTCGTCCGCCCGGGCTTGTCCGGTAACTTGTGTCCAGCCGGCGGCCGGTGTCCACATACCGATATAGCCGCCGGGTAGGATCGCCGCCACCGGGTTGGCCGGATCCAGGGTCGAGGTCAGATGACCGCCGTAGTCGAGAGCATTGGCTTCGGCGCCGGGCGGGTTGGGGCGCTGGTCGAACCACCGAGGATATCCGAAGTCCGAAACGGTCACCCCGTTGATGTCATATCCGTAGTTGTCCGCCTCGCACATGTCGCACACTTCCAGCGGAAACGCGACGACACCGCCATTGTTGTCCTGCATCTGAAAGGTCATGTCGATACTGGGATCCGCCAGCATTTCCAGGAGTTCGTGGCTGACAGTCACGGAGATGCTGTTGCCGTAGTGCTGATCGGTCTTCGCGAACACCTTACCGAGTGGCAAGCCACCGCTGGTCACATCGTGATATCCCAGCGCACCGGCCTGGTCGCTGTCGTCCAGGACAATCAGCTGCCAGGCATCCGCAGCTGGGTTATCCGTCCGCGAAGCGAACGACAGCTGGGCATCAACCCCCCAGACGCCGGCGAAATCGCGGGAAACCTGCGTCTGGAGCGCCGGCAGCCACCCCTTGACGACTTCGTCCTGAACGACCGACGACTCGTTGATCACAACCACGTTCCAAGCCATACCCAGCCTCCTCTGCTTCTGATATGACACCGATTTGGTGTGCGCAACGGTCAACTTCTCTCATGCTCGAGGGTGCTGTTCTGTCTGGTTCATCTGTTGGGCGGGTTGTAGGTGAACTGGTCGGCGGGGCTGGTGGGGCTGGTGCCGGCGGGGGTGATGACGGTGATGTCGACGGTGGCGGTGCCGGCGGGGCTGGTCGCGGTGATCTGGGTGTCGGAGTCGACGGACATAGCGGCGGCGCTGGTGACACCGAATCCGACGTCGGTGGCGCCGGTGAAACCGGATCCGGTGATGGTCACCGCGGTGCCGCCGGCTTCGTCGCCGCTGGCCGGGTTGATTGCGGTGACCTGCGGGGGCGGTGGCGCAAGCTGCTGAGCGATAGCGACACAGAAGGCGATCAGAGCGGCAGTCACCTCGTCGATGATCGGTTCCATGTCTGAGTAGTCGGGATGAAAACTCGCTGGAATCGTCAGGCGTTGCGGTCCCCATTCGATGGTGTAGCTGTAGACGGTTCCCTTCGTCGGATCAATGAACTTCCGGGAATAGGCGTAGTCGTCGGACGTGCCCGACGTAGGATAGAGATTGGCTGCCGACTTGAGCGTGTACTGACGTCCATGGCTCTTCTGGATGGCAGATTTCATCACCTGGCCGAGGGCGATCATGGCAGCTTGGTCGGTGGCCGGAAGGTACTCCTGGTACTTTTCCGGATCACCGCCCGGCGCGCTGTCCAGAACGCCGCGTTTGGTGTCGTAAGCGGCATTGGCGAAGTTCATCGACGGATCGGCGGATTGGCCGTCGTCATCACCCCAGCTGTAGAGGATATCCTCACCAAATGAGTGGATGTCGATGAAGTAACCAAGAGCGCTCCAGTTGTCCATGAGCCACACGACGTTCCGCGTTTCAGGTTCAGAGGCGGCACTTGGTCCGTAAAATACCTCACGACACGGATCTGTCGAAGTCTGGACGCTGGCTTTCGGACTGAATTTGGCAGTGAAATCCCACAGAAAATCGTAGTTGCGATTGATGTCGACACCGGGACCGTTGCCGCCACCGACCACACAGGCTGCATCACCTGCCGAAGCCGGACGGCGATTCTTTCGCCACATCGGGTCCGCGGTCATCGAATGATTGCGGCCGTCTGGGTTGGCTTGCGGATAGATCACGATATCCAACAGGCTGACCACCTGTCTGACGTTGGCGCTGGTACAGCTGTATGCGCCGTCGGTGATCCCGGTACCGTTCCGGTACGCGTCGGTCAGTTGACGGACGAAATTGATCAAGATGTCCGGGCTGCCCCATTCTCTCGCGTGCACCCCACCGATGAACAAGACGGTCGGCTTGTTCTCACCCGCCGATCTGATGTGTAACGCACGCGGCGTCCTTCCCTCGTACGTCGGATACGGGACTCCGACTATTTCCGTGATACCAGCATTGTTGGCGACAATGTCTGTCAGTGCCTGCTCGACCTGGTCGACCGTGAGGTACGCAGCGCCGGCCGCTTCTTGGGCGTCAACCTGCAGGCGTGGCACGGGTTCGGCGTCGACATCCTCGTATCGGGCAAGTTGGTAACCAGCGGTCGTCAATTGCTCGATCTGCTCGGGGCTCGCGACAGCAGCCACCGAATAGACCCCCCCTGTTCTCCGCAGGGTTTGCGGTAGAACTGCCAGATTGTGCACCCTCACCAGATCCGACATCCGGGCGCGACTGGCATCCTGGATTTCAACGTGGTAGTTGGCCATCATGGGCCTTTCTTGTCCAGTCTGGACGGGGTCTCGAGGCCCGTGGCGGCGACAATTCGCGGGCAGCGACGCTCAGTGGCCACGAGTACAGTGCCACGACTACGCAAGCGCCGACCGGGGCGGTACAGGACATCAGGAACCCCGGACCCCGGGCGGGGATGGCCGCCGCGGTTCAGAGGAGGGGCCAGGACGGGTCCCATCCACCGGTTGGATCAGCGCTCCTGTTGAATCTGTCGAAGCTTCTCGTTCGCGCTCTTCCTTCTCGTGCTAGCCGTGGTCAATTCCAGCATGCGTGATTACCCCATGCGGCGGAGCCGTCATGCCCGGGTCACGCCAATGGAGTATTTCCGCCCGAGCCGTGGAGGAGCATCCTGGAATTCCATGATTGTTAGGTAGCGCTGGTGCTGCCGTGGGTGCGGCCCTTGGAGGGCTTCGATGCAAACAGCAGACCTGTTGGAACGTGAAGCTGTCGTGGCGGGTTTGTCCACGCTGGTGGACGGTGTCTGGGCAGGAAGATCGTGTTCGGCTTTCGTCACCGGGGCTGCCGGACTGGGCAAAACGTCTGTGCTTGGGGCGGCCGCCAAGGCCGCAGAGAGTCGTGGGCTTGCCGTCTTCCGGGTGTGCGGCCAGGTCATGGAGTCGGCCATACCGTTCGGGGGGCTGGATCAGCTGCTGGCAGAGTTGGGCGGGCTGCAGCTGCGGGAGTCCACGCCACCCCCGGTCGGTGGTGCTGATTTGCGAATGGCAACGTACTCCCACGCACTGACGGCCATGCGTCGCCTTCCGGGTGGACTGATCATTCTCGACGATCTGCACTGGTCGGACGCTGATTCCATAGCGTTCGTCGGATTCTTGTGTCGTCGACTGTGCAAGTTACCAGCGGCCTGGGGAGTGCTGGGGGCCATGCGGATGTGGCCGGCCGATGGTTTCGAGATGTGTCGCGGGCTGGTGCATGACGAACACGCGTCTGTGATTGGCTTGCAAGCCCTCAGCGAGGCCGGCGCGGCGAAACTGATGAGCAGCCGAATCGACCGGGAACTCACCCTCAGTGCCATCCGCGACGCTTGGGTGACCACCGCAGGGAACCCGCTGTTACTTCAACAGGCAGCGGAGATGCTTCAACGTGGGGACCGTGTGGCGACGGCCGACGGTAGCAGCGCCGAGGAGAACGCGTCGCATCTATTGCTGTCCCGTTTCGGCGGGGTGCCGCCGGCCGGCATCCGATGGTTGCAGGCTGCCGCGGTGCTTGGCTCGAGATTCGTGCCGGAAGTGGTCTGCCGGGTCGCGGGTCTGCGCGACGACGAGCACCTCGCTGCGATGGAAGCAGCGATCCGGGGTGGTCTGATTACGGCCCAGCCAAGTGGACGGTGTGACTTTGTGCACCAATTGTTCCGCGACGCGCTCTACACGGACCTGCCTGCACCTTTACGGATGCGACTTCACGGCCGGGCAATGACGGAACTGGACGGTCGCGGACTTGACGCGGATGCCGCCGAGCATGCCGCCCGCGCTTACCTGGTGGGCGACTCCCTGTCGATCGGCATACTGCAACGAGCAGGCCTTGCTGCCGCGGCGGACGGGGCTTTCGCAGCCGCCGCCGACCGGTTGCGAGCCGCGGTGGAGCTATCCGGCGCCCACTCGACTCCGGCGTTATTGCTGGCGTTCGGTCGAGTCTTGGTGGCCTGTCCCCGCTCTGATGAGGCCATCACGATATTGCGGCGGCTGCTCCTCATGACCACCGTGGAGTCATCCATACAGTTGGACGCCCTCCGATATCTGGCTCGAGCCGAATGCGTGGCGGGAGAATTGAAGTCCAGCTGGATGCACTTCGAGGAGGCTGTCTCCGCGGCCGAGCAGTTCTCCGCCCAGATGACTGTGGAGGTACTTCTCGAATGGTCACAATCGATGTGGCATCTGAGTCCCGCCAAAGCGCTGCCGATGGCGGCGCGGGCGCGCACCCTGGCACGATCGTGCGATAGGCAGATACGGATACTGGCCGAATTGGTCTGGACGCATCAGGCACTGCAAACTGGCGATCCGTCCGGCCTGACTGAGCTGAGTCGTCTCGGGCTATCGGCGAGTGCCATCGATGACGCCTATCCGCCCCAACAGGCTGCTGCCTCGTGGTCGCCGCAGGCCGCAATAGTGGGGGCCGCCATCCTTACCGAACAGTATGACGGCGACCACGGTCGCTTCCTCCGCATGACAGCCGCTGCCGAATCCTCCGGCGCACCAGAAGCTGCCGGAATGTTCGTGCTCATGCACGCCCACGGACTCGTCCGCCTCGGTCGACTGCGCGAGGCGCTGGACGCCCTCAGCCGCGCCCGCGGGATGCTCGATAGGGTGCCTGCCTTGGAGGCAACTATGAACGCGGCCTATGCCTACATCCATCTGCTCGACGGAAGATTGGCGGATAGCCTTCACTACAACATGCGCGCCGCTGATCTGGCGACACGACGTGGCGAGATCAATCCGCTCCTGTACGTACATGAGACAAGAGGTCATCGCGCACTGCGTGAAGGTGACCTCGACCTGGCCTGCCGCGAGTACTCGGAGCTGGAGCAACTGATCGACCAAATGGGTATCGGCGAGCCTTGTTTGGTGGCGTGGGTCGCCCACGCGATCGAAGCACATTTGGCCGCCGGTCACGACGCCGAAGTCAACCGCGTGATCGGGTGGCTCACCGACCGTAGTGCCGTGTTGCCATGCCACTTCCCGCGGATTGCCCTCGCCACGGCGCAAGCGATGCGCGCCGACGCCGACGGCGACACCTTCGGCGCCGACGCTCACTACCACAATGCGCTCGCATTCCATCAGGGCGTCACGTTGCCCATAGAGAAGGTGCAGACCCTTCTCGGCTACGGCAAGTTCCTGCGCCGCCGACGCCAACCCGCCCGGGCGCGCATCCTCCTGCATGAAGCGATCGCGATCAGCGAGGCGGTCGGTGCGCACTGGCTCACGGATCTGGCTCGGACCGAACTGGCGGTCGCCGGCGGTCGCCGTCGCGTTGACCGCCAACCCGATCAGCTCACCCCAGCGGAACGCAGGGTTGCCGCGCTTGCCCACGCCGGTCACGGGAACCGGCGGATCGCCGCGCAACTCAGCATCTCCGAGACGACCGTCGAAACGCACCTCAGCCACATCTACGTCAAACTCAGTATCAGTTCTCGCCACCAACTGCCCGCACCGCGGCGACCTGACCCGAAACTGACCACGTCTGCTAAACATCCTGGATAGCCAGGATGACAGAGCACGGCGGCGGGCTCACTCTGGCCGTACAGAGTCGGCCTGTGACAGTCGCGCCGAAGCTGCGAATCGACCACCTGCATCCGAAGGGGGACCAGACACAGAGTGTCATGCAGCTAATACTCGAACTTGATTCGGCTGACCCGATCGGTGGGGAGATCTTGGAACCACGGTCGGGCGCTAGGCTTTCATTCTCGGGCTGGGTTTCGATGATGAGCGCAATCAGCGAACTGGCCGCAACCGCCGTCATCGACCAGACCCACTACGAGAGAGGATGTGAGGATGGGCCGCAAACCATATAGTGGCCCAACCGATTCCAGCGGACGATGGAAGCGTCTCTGTGTTGCCGAACGTAGGCTGACCCAGCCGGATCGCCCCGCCTGGAGCCACCCTTTGGCGGCGTCCAGGTTCGAGTGAACGCCCGATGGGTATCGCGATCCGCCGACTCGACTTCGTGTGATGTGACAAGCTGCGGCAATCCCGCGTTCGAGTCTCGAACTGTCGACCTGATCTGCGCGCGCCTCACCATCTACGAAAGCATTGAACAGTCAGCAGCCGCGATTGCCGGCGTCGCCGACCTGGTTTGATCACCAGAGTCGCATCCGCTCCTGCCCTGTGGTAAACGACGTTCGACAAACCACCAACCCTTCGAGGCACGGTGTGTCGACCATTGTTCTGACGTCGACCGAGCCTGCAGGAACTTTCACAAGAGCCGACAAACGGTCACGTACTTCACCCTTGGAGCCCATCATGAGCGTAACAGCTGTGGCTACCGACACAATCCTGGCGAGCACTGGTTCTTCGACGGTGCAACTGATAGGTGCGGCTCTGATAACGCTCACGCTGCTGCTTGTCGTGTGGCTGTTGCGGTTGTGGGCCGCTCGGCCGGCGCTCCAGCTGGCGCGAGCCAAAATCGCTGCCGGCCAGGCCGCGGGTGACGTCCCGTCCAGCCGTGGGCTGTTCGTTGGTGCTGACAACCGAGTTTCGACCTCGAAGGTGACCGCTGGGATATGGACGATCGTACTCGTGTACTTGATCACGACGATGGCGCTGATTGCAGCGTTCGACCGGTCAAGCTACGAGAGTCTTGTGCACTCCATCAGCCCGCTCTACGTCGTGTTCCTTGGCGGCCCGTTCGCAGCAGCAGTGATAGCAAAGTCTGTGGTGACCACCGGAGTCATCACTCATACGGTGCAAAAAAGCGCAGCTGCGCAGCCCCGAATTGCCGATATCTTCAGTGATGACGACGGGAATACTGATCTGGTCGATTCACAATATTTTCTCTTCAACATACTCATCGCGGTGATCGTACTGGTGCAATTTATCCACTCACCTAGACTGGGCGCACCGACCGTTCCGGACTTTCTGGCCGTTCTTACCAGTGCTTCAGCGGCGACCTACGTGGCCAACAAGGCAGTCAACACGGCCAATGCACCCTCCGTGAGCAGAATCGTGCCCGCCAAGGTCCGAGCCGGTGGATCCGTCGTCGCATTGGGTAACAATTTCGTGGCACAGGGGGATTCGAACACGCCGCTTGTTTACACCAATCTTGTGCAAGTGACACCAGAGAAATTCACTGCGGACGAGATCACATTTCGGGTGCCGATGTCACAGCCCGTCGTGAAAGGCCTTGACGTCGTCATCAGGACGCCATCGAATCTGGAGGCAAAGGCGACGGGGCAACTCGAAATAATACCGGACGAGATCAGCGTGACCACGTTCGACGCGTCGGCAAAGCATCCCGGTGAGGCGCTCACCCTCTTCGGTTGGGGGTACTACAACGCGCTCGATCTCGATGCGACGGGAAAACCGATCGACCACGACCGTGTACCGGCGGCCGTCCATCTGCTGACTGGGGCGGCCGGAGAAGCTCCGATCGGTTGCGACCCGACCGGAGGTAGCAATACCGACTCACAACTGACAGTCGTTGTCCCTGCCGACGTCCTGGCCGCACACTCGGCGGGCGGTTTCGCTGTCGTGGTCGAGCGCGGAGGGATCCGCACAACGGCTGGACAGGTTCTAGCCATCACCCCCCGGTGAGGAGAAGGTGAGCCGGTGCAAGAGGTGACGAGCTCGAGCTTGATCAGCGTGCTACTGAGCTTCGCCGGTGGCGCCGTCGTGGCGGCCCTGGTCAATGCGGCAAGCGCCCGATCACGTGACCGGCTACTCGGTCGGTCATCGATGGTCGACAGGGTGCAGGCTGCAGAGTCGGACTTAAGAAGGGCAGCACTGGAGCTACTGAAGATTCGCGTGGGACGAGACGATCCAGGGGCCGTAGCCAGCCAGACAGCCGCTACCATGGGCGCAGTGTTCGAGCTTGCGGAACTGGTGAAGCGCGCCGCAATCGTCATGAGTGTCAGCGGTCATGTAATTCCCCAGGTTGAGCGGGTTGTTGGTCACGTAATTCCCCACCCTGGTTGGTCACGTAATTCCCCATGGGGACGACGGTGCGTCGTTGTTGATGGGTCCTGTTCGCGGTTCACGCTCGCCTCCG
>JBBRDH010000073.1:0-25210 GCA_038204125.1 Mycobacteriales bacterium | reverse complement strand
ATGGATCAGGTGGACCGCCGGTTGGTCGATGCGTTGCGCGACGATGGGCGGGCGACCTTTGCCGAACTCGGCCGGCTGGTCGGGCTTTCCTCATCCGCGGTCCACGAGCGGGTGGGGAAACTGGAGTCGTCGGGCGTGATCACCGCCTACCGGGCCGAGGTGGATCCCGCTGCCATCGGCCTGGGCGTCACCGCCATCGTCGGCATCGAGCCGGGCGAATACGGCCGCGACGACCTCATCGCGTCCGCGCTGGACGCCATGCCGGAGGTCGAGACGTGCTATTCGGTGGCCGGTGATGACGCATTCCTGGTGACGGTCCGGGTCCGCAACGTCGACGAACTGCACTCCTGCCTCGGCCGGTTGCGCGGGATCAACGGGGTGGCCCGGACGCGCACCACGGTCGTCCTGGCGACCCGGTTCGAGAATCGACCTGCGACAGCCCGGCACGCCGACTCTTCCGACTGAGCCGGGGCGGCCGTCGTCCTGACTCTCCCGATCGAGCTGGGGCGGCCGGCGTCCTGACTCTCCCGATCGAGCCCGGGACGGTCGGACCGGGCGAACCGCGTCAGATCGCCCGACTCGCCGCGCCGCCGTTACCCTCGGGGGGTGGACAGCAGACCTGTCGGCCCGGACGAACGCCATCCGGAGTCGGCAACGACCCCCCCTCCGGCGTCACGGACCGACATCCCCGGCCCGGTTCCCGACGGCAGACCGATTCCGGACGCGGGCCCGGCCGAGCCGGATCGGCCGGCCCCCCGTCTCGGTCCGGCTCTGCTCCGCTACTCGCTGCTGCGCTTCGGCCTGTTACTCGCCCTTGCCGGGATCCTGGTATTGGCCAGGGTGCCGCTGCTGATGGCGTTGCTGCTGGCGGTGATCGTGGCGCTGCCGTTGGCCTGGCTGGTGTTCGCCGGTCCGCGGCTCCGGGCGAACGAGGCCATGGCCGCGGCCACCGGCCATCGGCGGGCGGAGCGGGAACGGCTGCGCGCTGCCTTGGAGGGCAGCGAGGGCGGATGACGATGAGAGCAGCGCCGGCCGATGAAGGGTCGTTCGTCGGCGCGGGCGGCTTCGACCGCTCGGACAAGTCCGAGCGAGGTTGGGTTGCCTGGGCCGTCCGTCAGATCGAGGCCGACGCCCAACGGAGCGCCGACACCCACCTGATCCGGTTCCCGCTCCCGGCCGTGCCCGCAGTTCAGCTCTATCTCAAGGACGAATCGACGCACGTCACCGGCTCGCTCAAGCATCGCCTGGCCAGATCGCTGTTCCTGTATGCCCTCTGCAACGGGTGGCTGGCCAGCGGTAGGACAGTGATCGAGAGCTCCTCCGGCTCGACCGCGGTCTCCGAGGCCTACTTCGCCCGGCTGATCGGAGTGCCGTTCGTCGCGGTGATGCCGGCCAGGACGTCGGCCGAGAAGGTGGAACTGATCGGGCGGTACGGCGGCCGGTGCCACCTGGTCGACGACGCCGGCAGCATCTACGACGTGTCCCGGCAACTGGCCATCGAGACCGGCGGCCACTACATGGACCAGTTCACCCACGCCGAACGGGCCACCGACTGGCGCGGAAACAACAACATCGCGGAGTCGATCTTCGCCCAGCTCAGCCTCGAGGAGCACCCCGTTCCGGAGTGGATCGTGACGGCGGCCGGCACCGGCGGCACCAGCGCGACCATCGGCAGATACGTCAGGTACCGGGGCTTCCCGACCCGACTGTGCGTGCCGGACCCGGAGAACTCGGCGTTCTTCGGCGCCTGGCGGGACTCCGATCCGTCGCGGACGGCGCCGGGCTCGCGGATCGAGGGAATCGGCCGGCCCCGGGTGGAGCCGTCGTTCGTCGGTCAGGTCATCGACCGGATGGTCACCGTCGGAGATGCCGTGTCGGTGGCCACCATGCGGGCGGTGCAGGAGGTTCTCGGCCGGCGGGTCGGCCCGTCCACCGGCACCAACCTCTGGGCCGCCTTTTCGCTGGTTGCCGAGATGGCGGCGAGCGGTGGTGGTGGCTCGGTGGTGTCACTGCTGTGCGACGGCGGCGAGCGTTACGGCAACACCTACTACAGCGATGAGTGGGTCGGCGCCCAGGGTTGGGACCTCGCCCCGGCGGGCGAGGCGGTGCGGGAATTCCTGGCCACCGGCCGCTGGTCCCTAGAATCGTCAGCGGTATCTCCGTGGTGATCGAAGTTGTGAGCGGCGCTGTGATCGACGCAGCTCGCCTGATCTCGAGCCGGGCCCAGCTCAAGGCCGGGGTGGTGATTCGCTCGTTGGCCTCCATCTCGGATTTGCAGGCCGCGACCCGGCTGTTCGACGAGGTTTGGCAGCCGGCGCCGGGCGAGACCTCCGAGCTCCAGCCGGCCCTGCTCCGGGCGCTGGCGCACAGCGGCAACTACGTGGTCGGCGCTTTTGCGTCCACGGCTGGAACTGCTGACGGCTCACCGGAGGGGACCGCGGACGGGAACATGGTGGCCGCCGCCGCGGCGTTCATGGCCGCGCCGGCCGGCCGGTCGATGCACTCCCACATCACCGGGGTGCGGCCGGGACTGGTGGGTACCGGGATCGGCGCGGCGATCAAGTGGCACCAGCGGGCCTGGGCCCTCGAGCGTGGGCTCGACACGATCACCTGGACCTTCGATCCGCTGATCGCCCGCAACGCCTACTTCAACATCGTCCGGCTCGGCGCTCGGCCGGGTGATTACCTCACCGATTTTTACGGGGTGATGGCGGACGGCCTGAACGCCGGCCAGCCCACCGACCGGGTCTTCACCAGCTGGAAGCTCACCGCCCCCGCAGTTCTGCGCGCGGCAGCCGGGCAGCCGGTCGGACCCGTTGCCAGTGGAGGTCCCGCGGCCGACCGGGACCCCGTTGAGCTGATCCTCACGGTCGGGCCGGACGGCGGGCCGCAATCCGGGCCCGGTCCGGAGCCGGGACACGTCTCCAGGGCGGTGATCGGGGTTCCGGCTGACATCGAGGGCATCCGCAGGTGCGACCCCGCCCTTGCCCTGCGCTGGCGGCTTGCCCTGCGGGAAGCCCTGGCTCCGATGATCAATGGGCCCCGGCGTTGGCAGGTCACCGGGTTCAGCCGGTCCCTCGGCTACCAGCTCGACCGCCCGACCCACCTGCATGCCGACCCGCACACCGACCTGTCCGTCGACCCTTCCGAAGGTGCCCCGTGAAGATCGTTGGAGTGGAACTGCGGTGCATCAGAATGCCGCTGAAGACCCCGTTCACCACCTCGTTCGGGACGGAGTACTACAAGGTGGCGCTGCTCGTCGCCGTGCACGGCCAGGCGACCGACGCCGCCGGAACCTCGGTGGACACCGTCGGCTGGGGCGAGTGCGTGGCCATGGAGGAGCCGCTGTACTCGGACGAGTACCTCGCCGGGGCGGTGGAGGTCACCCGCCGGTTCCTACTCCCGCCGCTCTTCGCCGCCCCGGCGGTGACGGCGGAGCGGGTGGGCCGGATGGTGGCGCACGTGGTCGGCCATCGGATGGCGAAGGCCGCTGTCGAGATGGCGGTGCTGGACGCCGAGCTCCGGGCCCGCAGAGTCTCGTTCGCGGAGCACCTGGGCGCGGTGCGGGACCGGGTGCCGTCGGGCGTCTCGGTGGGTATTGCCCCGTCAGTCCCCGAGCTGCTGGACACGGTCGGCGGCTACCTCGATCAGGGCTATGTCAGGATCAAACTGAAGATCAAGCCCGGCTGGGACCTGGCGCCCGTCCGCGCGGTTCGCGAGCGGTTCGGCGACGAGGTCCCGCTCCAGGTCGATGCCAACGCGGCGTACAGCCTGGCCGACGCCGCCACGCTGCGCCGACTCGACGATTTCGGTCTGCTGTTGATCGAGCAGCCGCTGGCCGAGGACGACCTCCGGCAGCACGCCGAGCTGGCCAAACTGCTCCGCACGCCGATCTGCCTCGACGAGTCGATCGTCTCGGCGAAGTCGGCCGCGGACGCCATCGTGCTCGGCGCGTGCAGCATCATCAACATCAAACCGGGCCGGGTCGGTGGGTACCTGGAGGCCCGGCGGATCCACGACCTCGGGGTCGCGCACGGCGTGGCGCTGTGGTGTGGCGGGATGCTCGAGACCGGTCTCGGCCGGGCCGCGAACACCGCCCTCGCTGCGTTGCCAGGGTTCACGCTGGTCGGCGACATCTCCGGCTCGGACCGCTTCTACGATCAGGACATCACCCGGCCGTTCGTGGTGGAGAACGGCGCCGTCGCGGTGCCGACCGGCCCCGGCCTCGGGGTGGAGCCGTTGCCGGATGTCCTCGCCGACGTCACCACCACCACCGAATGGGTGCCTGCGGTCTGATCTGCATGGGGCCCCTGGTGCCGGGGCCTTGCAGCCAAGCGCTTCAGGTCAGGGCGAAAACGCTGTGCCGGAGCCAGTCCAGGACGTTGTCGCGGGCGCCGATGAGATGCCTGGTGACGACGACGTGATCGGGTGCGAGTTGCCAGCCGTGTTGCGTCTGGACCGGGATGACGGTGATCCGGAGTCGGAGCGGCTCGGCCGCCCGCGATCGGCTGGATTCGAGCTGCCCGGCCAGGGCGACCAGGCCGTCCCGGGGGGCGGCCAGGTCCCGTTTGACCCGCGGGTCGCTGCTGATCGCATCGGCCCACAGCACCGCCCGGTCGTGATGCATCTGGAGCAGTTGCTTGAGCAACGGAGTGCCGGTGAACGAAGCGAACCGGGGCGGCCGGAGGTCGTCACCGGCGGCGGATCCCACGGCCAGCGCGTACCGCCACCAACGGGCCCACTCGAGGCCGGTCTGCTCCCGGTCGAGGGTCCCGTCGAACGGGTCGGGTCGGCCGGCGATGAGGCCAGGGCGGTCGACGTCGTGCGGACGGTGCGCCCAGATTGGCCAATGGGTGATCGGCGGGTCGAGTGGGGGGATGTCCGGGTTGGTCAGCCCGGGCAGGCCGATGACCTCCCGCAGATACAGCGCCACCACCAGGGCGGCGGGTTCGTCGACGGTGATCTGACAACCCCCCGATCCGGCGATGTACATAAGTGCAATGGTCCCTGTTGACGGGCGGTTTCACACGAGATCTTTTCGCGCAGGACCGCACGGTTGACCTGTTCATCCGGCCGGACGAAGACGAGTCAACGGAGCGAGATCAGACACCCCGAAAATCACCTCTTCCGGGTCACCGGCCTAGGACGAGGCCAAGGGTGAGCAGCGCAGCGTAGGCGAACTCCAGTCGCCCGATCGCCCCCAGCGCGGCGACCAACCCCGGTCCACGCTCGTTGACTTCTCTCCCAGCCCCGTCACCCGGCACCGGTTCAGGCCCGGCCCGGCCCGGACCTGCCGCGCGGCCGAGCACCTGCCGGATCGGGGGGACCCCGAGCGGCGCGGCGGCCAGGGCCAGCAGACTCCACGGATGGCTGATGCCGACCACCAGCACGGCCACGAACGCCGCGACCACGGTCGCCGCCAGCACCAGCCTGGCCCGGGCGTCGCCGAGCAACACGGCGAGGGTGCGCTTGCCGGCGGCGGCGTCGGTGGCGACGTCACGCAGGTTGTTGATCATCAGCAGTGCACAGGCCAGCAGACCGATCCCGACCGCCGCGGTGAGCGCAACCAGGGAGATCCGGCCGGCGTGCACGTACGTCGTCCCGAGCACCGCCAGCAGACCGAAGAACACGAAGACGAACAGCTCGCCGAAACCCGCATAGCCGTAGGGCTTCGGGCCGCCGGTGTAGAACCAGGCGGCGGCGACGGCGGCGCCGCCGAACGGCAGCAGCCACCAGGTGGTGAGGGCAGCGAGCGCCAGGCCGGCCAGGCCGGCGACGCCGAACGCGGCGAACGCGGCGAACTTCACCTGCCGGGGCGCCGCCACGCCGGAGCCGACCAGCCGCATTGGTCCGACCCGGTCGGCGTCGGTCCCGCGGATCCCGTCGGAGTAGTCGTTGGCGTAGTTCACCCCCACCTGCAGGGCGAGAGACACCAGCAGTGCGAGAAGCCCCCGGCTGACCGAGAAACCGCCCAGCGCATACCCGGCCCCCGAGCCGACGAGTACGGGGGCGACCGCCGCCGGGAGGGTGCGGGGTCTGGATCCGGATATCCATTGCGCCGCGGTTGCCACGGCTACGAACCTACTGGCCGAGCGGCTGGGCAACCGCCGGATCCGCCGCCGAGCGCCGGGCCATCGCCGCGATCGCCGTCCGGTCGGGCTTTCCAGGGCCTCGCATCGGCAGGTCATCGACCAGCAGCAGTCGCCGCGGGCGCGCGGCAGCCGGCAGACCGGCGGTGGCCCGCGTCAGGTCGGCCGGCTGCGGCGGGTCGGTGTTCGGGGCCGGAACCACCACCGCGACGACCTGCTGTCCCCACTCGGGGTCCGGGACGCCGACCACCACGACCGAGCCGACCGTTGGGAGAGCGGCGATGGCCTGCTCTACCGGACCGGGATGGATGTTCTGTCCCCCGACGATGATGACGTCGTCCATGCGGCCGATGATTACGAGTCGGCCTTCCCGAAGACGGCCGAGATCGTTGGTCCGAAAGGTCCTGGCTTCGGCAAACGCCGGATCGGACGGCCGGCCGCGATAGCCACGGGCGACCACCGCGCCGCTGAGCCGGACCCGGTTTTCGACGTCCAGGTGCACACCGACGCCGTCGAGCGGTACTCCGTCGTACACGCAGCCGCCGCAGGTCTCGGTCATCCCGTACGTCTCCACGATGCGGACGCCGGCGCTGGTCGCCGCTTGGCGAAGCGTTGCCGAAGTAGCGGCGCCACCCACCAGAACCCCGCTGAAGCCGGCGAGCACCGACGCGGCGGCCGGGGCGGCCAACACCCGGTGGAGCTGGGTGGGCACCAGTGAGACGAAGCGCCGACCCGGGGGCAGCTGGTGGGCTGCTTCGACGAATCGTCCTGGTGTGAACGGCGCAGCGGTATCCAGGATGTGCGGCGCGCTGCCGCCCGCCAGCGCCCGCAGCAGTACCTGCATCCCGGCGATGTGCTGCGCCGGCAACGCCAGTAGCCACTGGTGACCGACGTCGTCGGCGTTTCCACCGGGTGCCGCCAGGCGTTCCGCGGTGGCCGCAGCGGACGCAGCCAGCGCAGAACGGGTCAGCAGCACGCCTTTAGGCTGTCCGGTCGAGCCCGAGGTGGCCACCACCAGCGCCGTCGGGTCGTCCGGGTCGTCCTCGGAGTCGGTCAACGGCCTGCCGACCCCAAGTAGGTCAGCGAGCTCTGCGGCGCCGGGCGAGCCGGCGGCGACCGGCAGCAGGGCCGGTCCCGATCCGTCGAGTGCGGCGGCGATCCTGGGCAGCACGTCGAGCAACCGGCGACCGGTGGGAACGGGCAGCAGTTCGAGTGTCCGTCCCATTGACCCAGTAACCCATGACCGGCACTGCGCGCGCAAACCCACTGCGCCACTGGCTGTTTCCTCACTGGCCGGCCCTGCGGACGACCACCGACAGCTTGCTGCGCCCGCCAATCTTCACCGGATCCGAACATGGAGCGGACGTGACCCGATCGGCGGGCCGACACAGTGCAGTCATCGCCGGCAACGGGTCGGCGGCATCTGACAAGGAGCCATCCACCATGATCGATCCCACATTCACCGAGCCGAGCGCAAGTTCAGAACCGCCCGCCCGGCCCGTTCCGGTCGGTGGGAGCCGCCGAAAGCTGTGGGCGGCTGTCGGTTCGGCGACTGCAGCCGCTGCGGTCGCAGTGTGCGTCCTGGTCATTCCGGGGACCGCGGCCGCGGCAGGCCCGTCGGTTGCCGGGCAGGCGTCAGCCCCGTTGACGACTAGCGCCCTTCCCGCGTTCCGTCCCGCGACGTCGCCCGAGTCGGAAGTCGCTGTGGAACGGCAGCCGGCTGCCCGACTGTGTGTGAAGCTCGAGCGCGTTGCCGCTCGTGCTCACAAGGCAGAGACGAGACTGGGGGGCGCCGCCACCGTCAAGGGCTCGGTCAACGCGCTCAAGGCCAGGGCCGAGGCGCAGACCAAGAAGGGGCACACTGAGGCGGCGAAGAAGCTCGACGCCCGCGTGGCGACCCGCACGGCCGGCCTGGCCAAACTGAAGGTCACCGAGACCGGCCTCGACGCCCTGATTGCCGCGAACTGCGGCAAGTAGTCGGGTAACGGGGGATTCGGGTTTGGGCCGGTCGGGGGGGTAAGCGATGGATCCGGCAACCGGGCCGTCCCGAGGGCTCGTTCTCCTGGTCGAGGACGAGGCCACGATCGCCGATGTGATCCGGCGGTACCTGGCCGCCGCCGGGTTCACCGTTCGGACAGTCGGAACCGGGCAGGATGCGCTGTCCGCCGTCCGGACCGACCGGCCGGTAGCGGTGGTGCTGGACATCGGACTGCCGGACATCGACGGGCTCGCCGTCTGCCAGCGACTGCGGGCGGCGGGGGATTGGACGCCGATCCTGTTCGTCACGGCACTGGACGAGGACGTCGATCGCATCCTCGGGCTCGAATTGGGCGGCGACGACTACCTGGTCAAACCGTTCAACCCGCGTGAGCTGGTGGCCAGGGTGCGGAGCGTGCTCCGGCGCTCCCAGGCGACCCGATCTGCAGGGTCCGTGCTATCGGCCGGCCGCCTGCGAGCCGACGTCGGGCAACGCCGGGTGTGGGTGGATTCCGACGAGATCTCGCTCACCGCAACGGAGTTCGACCTTCTCGTGCACCTGATGAAGCACCCGGAACGGGTCTTCGACCGGCAGTCGCTGCTCAGTTCCGTGTGGGGGTACGCAGCCGTGTCCGGTGTCCGCACCGTCGATGTGCACATCGCCGCCCTGCGGGCCAAGCTGGGCGCGGCCAGCCCGATCAGGACAGTTCGCGGGGTGGGCTATGCCGTCGAGCTCTCCTGAGTCAACGGCCGCCGGGGCCTCTGCCGCTGGGGCCCGACCCGCTCGGCGGACCTCACTGGCGCTGCGGATCACCGTGCTGGTGGTGGCGGTCGCCGTTACAGTGGCCACCATCGCCGGGTTGGTCGGCGCCGCGATGATCCGGAACACCGCCGTCGACGTGACCCGCAGCTACCTGGCCAATCAGGCCGACGTGGTGCAGGGCCAGCTCGCCGGTGAGGACCCCGGGTACCGGATAGGGCTGGCCAAACTGGCCCAGGTCTTCGCCGAGCAGGGCATTTCGGTCGTCACCGCCGACCGCCGCGGCAGGCTGAACGGCGCCGATCCGCAGGCGGTGCAGGCGGCCACCCAGGCCTCGGTACCCGGACTCGCCGACGGCGGCTCGATCTCCCGGACGCTGAACCTCGGAGGACGGGTTCGGTTGGTCGAAGCCCGGGCCGCCAACGGTAAAATCTTTGCCCTGGTGGCTTCCGCCGACATCGGCGCTGCCACCCAGCGGAACCTGTTGCGCCGGGTGCTGCTGGCGCTGTTGATCGGGCTGGTGGTCGCTGTCGCCGGTGGCCTGTTCGTTGCCCGGTTGGTGACCCGACCGTTACGGCGGACCGCCCAGACGGCCAGGGCGATGGGTGCCGGTTCCCGGGACACCAGGGCCCCGGTGGCCGGACCGAGTGAGGTCGCCGACGTGGCCGTAGCTGTCAATGAATTGGCAGATGCGTTGCAGCAGAGCGAATCTCGCCAACGAATCTTCCTGACGTCGGTGTCCCACGAACTGCGGACGCCGTTGACGGCGATCGGTGGGCAGGCCGATGCGCTGATCGACGGCCTGGTCCCGCAGTCGGAGGTGGCGCAGGTCGGAACGACGATCAGGGCCGAGTCGGCCAGGCTCGAACGGCTGGTGTCGGACCTGCTGGACCTGGCCCGGCTCGGCGCTGACTCGTTCCGGGTCGACCCGGCACCGTGCGACCTGACCGCACTTTTCGGTGCGTTGGCTGCCGTCTGGCAGGTCCGCTGCGATCAGCGGGCCGTTCCGCTGCTACTGGAGCTGCCGACGTTCTCCGTGGTCGTGGTCACCGATGCCCGGCGGCTCCGGCAGGTCCTCGACGGCCTCGCCGAGAACGCGCTGCGGTTGCTGACCCCCGGCCGTCCCCTCGTCCTTTCGCTGACCACAGCCGTCGACCGCGCGGTGTTGCAGGTCCGGGACGGCGGTCCCGGGCTCGCGCCGGACGACTATCCGGTGGCGTTCGAGCCGGGCGTGCTGCACGGGCGGTACCGGGGTCGGCGGCCGGTCGGCGCCGGCCTGGGTCTCGCCCTCGCCGCGAGCCTGGTGAGCCGGCTCGGCGGGACCATCGGCGCAGCGCCGGCCGCCGAGGGTGGCGTCGCCATGACGGTGATGCTCCCCCGGACCGGCGCGGCGGACCCCGTCCCGGGCACCGTCGATGCGGGTTGGGGCTCGTCCGGCCCGGCGCAAGATGCCGCCACTGGTGCGGGTTGGGCCTCGTCCGGCCCGGTCCTCGGGGCCCCGATCGGCCCGGCTGGCACGGCTCCGCTGACCCCATCCGACCAAGGTTTCGCGATCTGAGCAGCTCTTCCATGGCCCTACTCGAGGTGCCCGGATGACGAAAGCGGTGCTCGGATGAGGCGCTTCGGATCCGTCGGCGGCGCGACGGCGGCCGCGCAGAAAGTTCACGGGGTGTTCGGGTCCGTCCCGGTGGTGGCTCGCGCGCGGAGGTGGGCCCGCTCGCCCTGGCGGCCGAACAGACACAGCACCTCGACTGTGCCGTCGTCGGCGCTGCCGAACCAATGAGGTACCCGGGTGTCGAATTCCGCAGCTTCCCCGGGGCTGAGCACCAGGTCCTGCTCACCGAGTTTGAGCCGTACCCGGCCGCCGAGCACGTAGAGCCACTCGTAACCCTCGTGCGACTTCTGATCTTGCGACTTGCGTTGTCCCCCAGCAGCAATCACCAGCTTGAAGGCCTGGATGCCGCCGGCTCGCCTGGTCAGGGGGACCATGGTCAGTCCCGAACGGGTCACCGGGCGCAGGTGGATCCGAGGGTCGCCGGTCGGTGGAGCGCCGACGAGATCATCGATCGGCACGCCGTGTACCCGGGCCAACGGAAGCAGCAACTCCAGGGTGGCGCGGCGCCGGCCGGATTCCAACCGGGACAGCGTGCTCACCGAGATGCCCGTGGCCTGCGCCAGTTCGGCCAAGGTGGTGTCGTTCTGCCGGCGCAGGGAGCGCAGCCTCGGCCCGACGGCGGCGAGCAATTCGTCGAGCTCATGGTTCGCCATGGTCGCCTCCGAAGGGCCGAATCGTTTGCCGCTATGGCAACAGAGCTTGCGCTCCCGAAGGCCGGACTGCAAGGTGGTGGCATGACCGACATTGACGCGACAGAGGCTCCCGTCCCGGGCGAGTCCGCCCCCGGCCCGCCCGAGCACGGCCAGGAAAGCCACGCCCAACACCGCGAGGGCGAGCACAGCAGCGGAGCCCATCAGCACAGCGAGCACGACATGGCCGCGATGGCGAGCCAGGAATTCTGGGACCAGCGCTACGGGTCCACCGATTCGGTGTGGAGTGGCCAGCCCAATCAAAGGCTCGTGGAACAGGCCGCGGATCTGACGCCCGGCAGGGCGTTGGACGTGGGGAGCGGCGAAGGGGCGGACGCCATCTGGCTCGCTTCGAAGGGGTGGCAGGTCACCGCTCTCGACATCTCGCCGGTGGCGCTGGGGCGCGCGGCGGAACGGGCCGCCGTCCTCGGCGAGGACATCGCAGGACGAATCACCTGGCAACAGGCCGATCTCCTGCGCTGGCGCCCGCCGGCCGACCCGGCAGACGCATTCGACCTGGTCTCGGCGCAGTTCATGCATCTGCCCAGCCAGGCCATGCGGGAGTTGAACGGCAAACTGGCTGCCGCAGTCCGGACCGGCGGCACGCTGCTGATCGTCGGCCATGATTTCTCCGACGTCCTCACGTCCGTCAGACGACCCAGCATCCCCGAGTTGTATTACACCGCAACCGATGTCGCGCAGGAATTGGATTCGACAGAATGGCAGGTCGTGGTTGCCGATTCACCCGAGCGGACGGTCGAAAACGACGACGGTGATCCGGTGACAATTCGGGATGCCATCATGAAAGCCGTTCGTCGTCCCTGATCGGGTGGCCCGTGGGCTCAGCCGGGCGATATCTCCGCTCGGTACGGCCGGAAAAACTCGCGTAACTCTTCTGCATAGAGCTCGGGTTCCTCGAACGGTGCGAAATGGCCACCGCGCACAGGCTCGGTGACCCGCACGACGTTGGCCACCCGCTCGAGCCAAGCCCGCGGCGGAGGGAAGATGTCGCCCGGGAAAAGGGAGAAGCCGGACGGCACCTCCACCCGGCGGGCGTGCTGCGCTGGCGGTATCGCCGCGTTCGCGCTGTACATCCGCATCGACGACCCGATGGTGCCGGTGAGCCAGTAGATCATCACGTTGGTGAGGATCTCGTCTTTCGTGAACCTGCTTTCGATATCGCCGCCGCAGTCACTCCAGGCCCGGAGCTTCTCGACGATCCAACCGGCGAGCCCGGCCGGTGAGTCGGTGAGACCGAAGGCGGCAGTCTGCGGCTTGGTGCGATGCATCGCGGCGTAGGCCCCCTCGCGCGCGCCCCAGGTCGCGGTGTTCTCGAGGAAGCCGCGCTCCGGCGGCGACAGATCCGCGGGGTCGCCATCAAAGCGTGGCAGGCCCGCATCCATTCGGTGGACGGCCACCACCCGGTCCGGGTGATCGAGGCCGAGATAGCGGCTCACTCCGCTGCCGATATCCCCGCCGGCCGCGCCGAACCGCTGGTAGCCAAGGACACTCATCAGCTCCGCCCACCAGCCGGCCACCGCGACGGTATCGAGGGCGGTGCCGGTGGGACGGTCGGAGTACCCGTAGCCCGGCATGTCCGGCACGACGACATCGAATGCGTCCGCGGGATCTGCGCCGTGGGCGCCGGGGTCGGTGAGCAGTCCCACGACCTTCGAGTAGCGCCAGAACGAGTCCGGCCAGCCGTGACACAGGACCAGCGGCAGGGCCACTGCGGCGGGCACGCCGGACCCCGCTGCCTTGGCGTGCACGAAGTGGATCCCGATGCCGCCGAGCGGGACGCGGAAGCGTGGGAACCGGGCCAGCGCCGCGTCCTGCGCCGGCCAGTCGAATCCGTCCGCCCAGTAGCCGACGAGCTCGCGGAGGTAGTCGAGGTCGGTCCCGAGTGACCACCCTGCATCCTCGGGGGCGTCCGGCCAGCGCGTCGCCCGCAACCTCCGGCGGAGATCCTCGAGTGCCGAAGGGTCGGTCCGGGGGTGGTACGGCTCGGGGCTGAACTTCACGTCCGTCATGGACACCCACCCTACGAGCGGGCGCCCTTCGGCGCCTCGAATGGCACTGCGCCGGCGCGCATACCGCACCGGGCGGTGGCGTGTCAGGATGCAGCGATGTTGGCAAGAAATAGTTCTTGACCTTGTCCCAGGGGCCGACCCCACGCTTGGGAAAGACAGGTCGGGAATGGTTCCCGGGAGGAGAAATGGTGGGCGAGCCGGAGCGGTTGCTGACGATCGGTGCCTTTGCGCACAACTCGCGATTGTCACCGAAGGCGCTCCGGCTCTACGAAAGCAGCGGGCTCCTGGTACCGGCAACGGTCGACCGGTCGAACGGGTATCGCCGATACGCCGAGAGTCAGTTGCGGGACGCCAGGGTCATCAGGTTGCTACGCCGCATCGACATGCCGCTGGCAACGGTGGCCGAGGTTCTCGCGGCGCCCCGCGAGGAGCGTTCCCAACTGGTGCAGGCCTTTTGGACCGGCGTCGAGGATCAGCTCGTCCGGCGCCGGAGGCTCGCCGACCATCTCCGCAACACCTTGTCCGAAGGAAGGGAGTGGTATCCGATGTACGAGATCAAGGTACGGGAGGTTCCGGAGCAGACGGTGGTGACCGAGCAGGCACATGTGGTCGCGACGGCGCTACCGGAATGGATCAGAAAGGCCGGCCACCGTCAGTTCGCGGCTCTGCAGTCGGTCGGTGGGGCGGTGGGTCCCGCCATGGTCATTTACCACGGCGAAGTCAGCGAGGACAGCGACGGGCCGGTGGAGATGTGCAGTCCGGTGGATCCGGCGCGGATCTCCGAGATCAAGCTGCCGACCCGGGTGGAGCCGGCGCACCGCGAGGCCTTCACCACCATCGCCAAGGATCAGGTGAGATACCCGGACATCCTTTCCGCCTACGACGCCGTTGACAGCTGGATCACCGAAAGGGGCGAAAAGGTCGCGGGTTCGCCGCGCGAAGTCTATTTCGCCGACTTCGAAAATGCGGCGGCCGACGACCTTGTTGCGGACATAGCATTCCCCATCGTCGTTCGATGATCTTCGTTCGGAAGCTTCGCTGTCGGCGCTGAAAGGAGTGCACGGCGGATGCAGATGCACGGCGGATGCAGATGCACGACGGAGAGGCCGACATCGACGCGGCGCCGGTCGACCGGTTGGATGGTTGGTTGCGGGACAATTCCCGCAGTGGGCCGACCTGCCGGTCATGGCGGTCCGGTCGACCGGGACGGTGAACGCGATATTCCGACTGGGCGGCGGGCTCCGCGCGCGGCTGCCCCGGCTGCTGGAATGGCAGGCTGGTCTGGAGGCGGAACGGATCTGGCTGCCGGAACTGGCTCCGGCGCTCACCCTGCGCATCCCCCAGCCGGTCGCCCAGGGCAGTCCAGGCGACGGGTACCCATTCGCCTGGGCTGTCTACCGGTGGATCGACGGCTCGCCCTATTCGGACGAGCTCATCGACGACGAACGGTGCTCTGCCCTGGATCTGGCGCAGTTCATCGGCGAACTGCGCCGGTTTCCGGCGAATCCGGGAGCCCCAGGAGCCGGCCGGAAGCCGCTCCGCGAACCGGATGTCGTCACCGCCGAGGCCCTTGACCTGGCAACCGGCGTCATCGACGCTGCCGCCGCATCGGCCTCTTGGGGAGCTCGCCCTGCGCGCGCCCCCTGTGGACCGGCGCGGGTGACTGGGTTCACGCGGACCTGTTGCGGCCCAATCTCATCGTCGAGGGAGGTCGCCTTCGCGCGGTGATCGACTTCGGCGGGGCCGGGGTAGGAGGTCCGGCTGCGGAGGTGGCATCGGCCTGGAGCGTTTCGGTCCGTACGGCCGGAAGGGGGCCCGGGCCGACCGCGACGTCGATGACAGCGCCTGGGGCCGGGCCCGCGGTTTCGCCCTCCGTCAGGCCGCGATGATCGTCCCGTACTACCGGGAGTCGAATCCGGACTTCGTCACCGACGCAAAACGCACCGTTGGCCAGGTGATCTCGGACATCGGCGGCTGAAACTCGATGTGGGTGCGAACCGTCGCAGCATGTCCCCGCCACTGCCCAGGGGGTCCTTCCCGCCGGGTAATACGAAGGGGCAGGGTGGACGGGTGCTGATCGACATCGCCGTCTACGACGGGCTCGACGAAATGGACGCTCTGGGACCGCTCGAAGTGTTGAGGAGCGCCGGAAAGGCCGGCGCGGATGTCAGCGTCCGGCTGGTCACCCGGACCTCGCAGCCCGAGGTGCGGGGGGCATACGGGCTCCGGTTCCTGCCCGATCAGGTCTACGCGCCGGGGGAGGCCGAGGCCGAGGTTCTGGTGGTGCCCGGGGGCGGGTGGGCGGTGCGCGCGGAGGCCGGCGCCTGGGGCGAGATGCGGCGCGGCGACTGGCTCCCGCTGTTGGCCGGGGCCGCCGGAAGCACCCGGATCATGGCGGGCGTGTGCACCGGGACGATGCTGCTCGCGCATGCCGGGGTGGTCGGCAGCCGACGGGCCGCCACCCATCGGAGCGCCTGGGCGGAGCTGGTCGCCAGTGGTGCGACGCTGGTGGAGGATCGCGTCGTCGACGACGGCAATCTGATCACCAGCGGCGGCGTGACCAGCGGTATCGACCTCGCCCTCTGGCTGGTCGAGCGCGAATTCGGTCGCGGGCTGGCCGACCGGGTCGAGATCCGGATGGAGTACCCCCGCTTCCGGCCGGGCCAATAGCCCACTGCGCTGTACCGGAACCGAAGCTGCCGCACTCTCGGCCGACGGCCCGCGATCTTGCTATTTCCCAGCGGAGCAGCGGTTGTCCGGAATAGCCTGGCCGGGTGCGACTGCTGGAACGGGATGCGGAACTCACCGCGCTGAGCTCGTACTGGGCCGACGCTGCGGGCGGCCACGGGCGGTTGATCCTGCTCGGCGGCGAAGGGGGCGCCGGCAAGACGTCGCTCGCACAGGAATTTGCCCGGCGAATCGCCGGTCGCGCCCGTTTCCTGGTCGGTTCCTCTGATGCCGGAGCTACCCCGCGGCCGTTGGGGCCGCTGGTCGACGTTGCTGACGAACTCGGCGTCAGAGCGGGGCTCGATGACCCCGACGTTCGCCGAACCGTCCTGTTTCCGCAGGTCAGAGCTGCAATCGGCCGTGTTCCAACGCTGCTGGTCCTCGAGGACCTGCACTGGGCCGACGAGGCCACGATGGATCTCGTCCGGTATCTGGGACGCCGGATGAACGGTATATCGGCGCTGGTGGTGGCTACCTTCCGGGACGACGAGGTCGCCAGAACCCACCCGTTGGCGGTGATGATGGGCGACCTAGCGACGAGCGCGAGCGTGGCCCGGATGCAGTTGCCGCTGCTCACTGCGGCTGCCGTCGCGGAGTTGGCCGGGACAGCCGGCTGCGATATCGACGTCGGCGCGCTCTACCGCAGCACCGACGGGAACCCATTTTTCGTCACCGAAGTCCTCGCCGGCCGGACCGAGAAGCTGCCGACAACGGTCCGCGACGCCGTGCTTGCCCGGGCGGCCAGGCTATCCGCCCAGGCTCGCCGGGTGCTCGACGCCGCCGCAGTCGTCGGGCCGAGCGGTGAGGCGGGGATCGTGCTCGAGGTTTCCGGGCAGAATTCGACCGCGCTGGACGAATGTGTCAGCGGTGGCTTGCTGTTCGGCCATGGACCGTCGGTGGCCTTCCGGCACGACCTGGCCCGGCAGGCCGTTCTCGAGTCCCTGCCGCCGGGCAGTGCGGCCGAGCTGCACCGTCGGGTCCTGGCGGCGCTGGTGGCATCCGGCAGCGGTGACGATCGGCGGCTGGCCCAGCACGCAGTCGGCTGCGGGGACGGCGCAGCGGTCAGGATGCATGCGCCCCGGGCCGCCGAGCAGGCGACCCGCCTCGACTCCCACCGCGAGGCGGCGGAGCATCTGCGGACGGCCATCCGGTACGCCGATCCGCTCCCCGCGGCCGACCGCGCCGACCTTCTGGAGCGGTATTCCTACGAGTGCTATCTGACCTCCCAGTCGGTCGAGGCACTCGATGCCCGCCGTCGGGCGGTGGTTCTGCGCGAGGCGATCGGAGACGCCCGGCGGATCGGCGTCGGCGAGCGCTGGCTGTCCAGGCTGTCGTGGTCGCTCGGGCGCAACGAGGACGCCGAGAGGTACGCCGCCGCCGCGGTCGCCACCCTCGAGCCGCTCGGATCCGGCGCCGATCTCGCCATGGCCTACAGCAACGTCTCACTGCTCCGGATGAAGAGCGGCACTGCGGAGGAGGCGCTCGCCTGGGGTCGGCGGGCGCTGGAGGCAGCCCGCGCCGCCGGCGACCGCGAGGTCCAGGCCCACGCGCTCAACAACATCGGCGCTGCCCTGCTCCGTCGCGGGGATCTGCTCACCGGGCGGGCCCACCTCGACCAATCGCTCGACATCGCGCTCGCCGACGGGCTGGCCGAGCACGCCGCCCGAGCCTGGGTCAACATCGGGGCGCTGCAGGCCGCCAAACGGATGCTTCATGCCGCGGAACGGACGCTCCGTACTGGGATCGCCTACTGCGTCGAACGCGATCTCGACCTGCTGACCCTTTTTCTACAGGGGTGGCTGGCCGGGGTACTGCTGGAAAGGGGCGAGACCGACTCGGCGGTCCGGCTGGCCCAGGATGTACTGCGGCATCCGCAGCTGTCGTTCGTCAGTCGGATTCCGGCGATGCTGCCGACCATCCTCGCCTCGATCCGGCGGGGCGATCCTGCCGTCGAGGGGCAACTGGCCGAGGTGCACCAATTGGCTCAGGGCACCGGAGAGCCGCAGCGGCTGCTGCCGGTCGCACTGCTGCGGGCCGAGGCGGCGTGGACCGCCGGCCGCAGCGCCGACATCGTGGCGCTCACCGATGAAACCTGGGCCCGCTGCGCCCTGGGCTGGGAGCCCTGGGTGATGGCCGAGCTCGCCTGGTGGCGGGCCATCGGCGGTGCTCACGACATGCTGTCGTTCGAGTTACCAGCCCCGTTTGCGCTGATGCAGCAGGGCCGGGCCCGGGAGTCCGCCGCCGCCTGGACGGAGATCGGCCGGCCGTTCTGGGCCGCTCTCGCTCTGGCCGGCGGCGACCCGAAGGACACGTCGGAGGCGGTGGCCGCGCTGATCCGGCTGGATGCTCCGGCCAGTGCGGAAGCGGTGCGGCGCGATCTGGCGAAGCGCGGGCGTCCGGTGCCGAGGGGCCCGCGGAGCGCGGCCCTGGCCAATTCCGCCGGTCTCACCGGCCGTCAACTCGACATCCTCGGGCACCTCGTCGAGGGCCTGTCGGATGCCGAGATCGCTGCCAGACTCACGCTTTCGGAGCGGACGGTCGGACACCACGTCTCGGCCGTGCTGCGCAAACTCGGAGTGCCCTCCCGGTCCAGGGCCGCCGCGGTCGCCGCCGCGATCCTGCCGGCCCCGTCCGCGTCATAGCCAGACGTTCTGTACTGCAGCAGCTCCAGCGCGTCCGGCAGGACCACCGGCCGGATCAGGCTGCGCCGGCGGTCGGGGTCGAGGCCCGGTGAACAGGCCTGCCGGATTCCGAGGATCCGGGCCTGAACCAGGTCGGCCACCGCATCAACCTCGTCATAGACGTCAGCGGGGCGAGCGGCGCTACGAGTTTCAAGTTCTGTAGGGATCGGCCCGGCCACGTACGTCGAGAACGACGACGACATGCCTGGCCTCATCGTTCCGGTACCGGACGCGGTAGCTGCTCCTTCGGGCCACCCACTGCCCTTCAAACGGGGCGCGCAGCAGTTTTCCGAGTCGCTGCGGGTTGTCACGCAGCGGTCCGTCGATGAGCTCCCAAGCGGCGGCCGCCACCGCCACGGGCAATTCGTCGGTCAGGGCGCGTCGGGCGGGCCGGGCAAGCTCGACGTCATATCTCACGCGGCGCCGGTGGCGCGGCTGATCCGCTCGGCGACGAGCCGACCCATGTCCTGCCCACTGGTCACATCGCCTTCACGGACCGACCGTTCAGCCTCCTCGATGCGCTGCTGGCCTGCCGGATCGATCACCAGGGCGAGAGTTTCCATGATCGACTCGTAGTCATCAACCGCAAGTACGACGACCGCGGGAGTGCCGTTGCGAGTGATCGTCAGCGTGTCGTGAGTCCGGGCGACCTCGTCGACAAGCGATGACAAGCGGTCCCGGACAGTAGCGAGCGGCAGCGTGGTCATAGCCATAATTGTAGCCATCGGCTTGCGTTGATGCTCCGTCTGGGATCAAGCGCCTCTCGGGGGCGGGCGGCGGGCGGCGGGCGGCGGGCTGGCGCTGTCGGGGGAGCAGCCACCGCTCTTCACCCCTCTTGTGCGCAGGTCCGGATCCGGGACTTGTCCGGAGCGTCAGGTGGGCCTAGCGTCCGGGGATCGCCTGCCGACGACGAAAATGAGGCCCGAGTTGCTGCTCGACGAGTCAACCTGGACGAATCGGATCTTTCTCGACGGCTCTTGGACCTCCGGATCGGGCGGCAACTACGACGTAGTGGAACCGGCTACCGGAGAAGTGCTGGGTCGCGTCGGGCGGGCGGATGCTGACGACGTCGACAAGGCAGCCATCAGCGCCGCCGCCGCCCAACGATCGTGGGCGACCCTCCCGCACACGGAGCGGGCCCGGGTGCTGCGTCGGGCCGGAGATCTGTGGGCCGAACACGCCGAAGAGATTAGCGGGTGGAACATCCGCGAGGTTGGCGCCATCCCCGGCATGGCCGGCTTCGCGCTGCACGTCGCGGCGCAGGAGTGCTACGAAGCGGCCGCTCTGCCCAGCCGGCCGTACGGCGAACTGGTGCCCAGTGAGCAGATGAGATTGTCGATGGTCCGCCGGGTACCGGCCGGCGTCGTCGGCGTCAGTTCGCCCTTCAATGTGCCGATCATCCTGGGCCTCCGGTCGGTCGCCCCGGCGCTGGCCCTGGGCAACGCGGTGATCCTCAAACCCGACCCGCGGACTGCAGTCACCGGCGGCGTGATCATGGCGAGGATCTTCCAGGAAGCCGGCCTGCCCGACGGTGTGCTGCAGATGCTGCCCGGCGGGGCCGATGTCGGCGAGGCGATGGTGATCCATCCGGCGGTGCGGGTCATTTCGTTCACCGGTTCGACCGCCGCCGGGCGGGTGGTGGGCGAACTGGCCGGTCGCCACCTCAAACGTGCCCACCTGGAACTCGGCGGCAATTCCGCCCTGATCGTCCTCGACGACGTCGATATTGATCAGGCGGTGAATCTGGCCGCGTGGGGCTCTTTCTTCCACCAGGGTCAGATCTGTATGACGACCGGGCGACACCTTGTGCACGAGAGCCTGTTCGACGAATTCGTCGAGCGGCTGTCCGACAAGGCGAACCGTTTGCCGGTCGGGAACCCGGCGACCGAACAGGTCGCGCTCGGGCCGCTCATCGACGCCGGCCAGCGGGACAAGGTCCACTCTCTGGTCACGGACAGTGCAAGTGCCGGTGCCACGGTGGCCGCGGGCGGCACGTTCGAAGGGCTGTTCTATCGACCCACCGTGCTGACCGACCCCGAGGGCAACACCCCGGCGTTCACGGAGGAGGTATTCGGTCCAGTCGCGCCCGTCACCCGGTTCAGTTCCGTCGAGGATGCCGTCGGACTGGCGACCCGTTCCGATTACGGTCTCGCTCTGGGGATCGTGACCCGAGACGTGCTCAAGGGCCTCGCGGTGGCAGATCTCATCCCCACCGGAATCGTCCACATCAACGATCAGACCGTGAATGACGAAGCCAACAGCCCCTTCGGCGGGGTCGCCGCGTCCGGAACCGGCTCGCGGTTCGGGGGCGCCGCCGCAAACATCGAGGCTTTCACCGAAACCCGTTGGGTCACCATGCGTTCCGAGCCGCCCACCTACCCCTTCTGATTCGGCCGACGCTCCCATGGAGATCACTGCCGCCGTTGTGGAGGAAATCGACGGCCCGTTCGGCTTGCAGCAACTGGTCCTGGACGAACCGGGGCCCGGCGAAGTGGTCGTCGGGTTGCTGGCCACCGGCATCTGCCACACCGACGGGTTGGCTCGGCACGGCGATCTGCCTTTCCC
Source organism: Mycobacteriales bacterium (assembly GCA_038204125.1). Lineage (GTDB taxonomy): Bacteria > Actinomycetota > Actinomycetes > Mycobacteriales > Nakamurellaceae > Nakamurella. The sequence continues at coordinate 4,077 of JBBRDH010000073.1, read as the reverse complement.
GCTGCCGGGCGTGCTCGGCCATGAGGGCGCCGGAATCGTTGTCCAGATCGGCGCCGGCGTCTCAGGGTTCGCCGAAGGCGACAGCGTAGTCATCGGCTGCCCTATTGCGGTCAGTGCCGACACTGCCTGGCCGGCCAACCCAGGTACTGCCTACGCCTGGGCGAGGCGTTGGTCGGCGGAACCCGGCTCGGCGGTGAAACCGCGCTGCACCGCCACGGCGGCGCGCCACTCTCCAGCCACTTCTTCGGTCGGCCGCGCTCTCGACCTGTCCTATTCCGGAGAGGCGATCAAGCCGATTCTCCGGATCAACAAGAACTGAAACGTCCCCTTGGGGTCGCGCTCGCAACGGGGTCCGCGGTAAGTCACTACGATGCCGGGCTTTCACCATCGCAGATCGATGTGTACCTTCGTCGCGGCCATGGGCCACTTCCTCGGAGAGGCAGCCTGGCATAGGCGCGCCGTGGAGGTAGTTATCCCACTGGCGCCGCTCCAACATAGGTAGTACTCCCGATTCCGAGTCGTCGGGGAGCGGCTTTCCTGAAGGGGACAGCAACATCGATCCCGAAGGAACCCCAAATGCCGCTGTTCATGGACGTACACAACACGGGCGACAAGCTCGCGCTGGACGACGTCGCCCACGCCCACGCCGCCGACCTGCAGCACCAGGACGCCCACGACGTCCACTATCTCCGCTACTGGGTCGACGAGGCCCAGGGCAAGATCTTCTGCCTGGTCGACGCCCCCGACGCCGAAGCGGCCGCCACCGTGCACCGCGAAGCCCACGGACTTCTCGCCGACGAGATCTACCAGGTGCAGGAAGGCGCCTGATCGCTGTATTCCCCGTCACCGGCGGCGGTCACGCTTTCCTCATTCCGTAGCTCTTTCGACCCTTGTAGCGCCGTCCACGACGACGGGGCGACCGGCCCCGACAGTCGGTCGCTCCGTTCCGCAGAACATCAGAGATCGAGGAAAGTTCGATGAATTCCATTAACGAGAACCCCGCCGGAGATGCCGTGCGGCTCATTTTCACCTATCAGCACGGCAGGGTCGATCTGATCAGCCAGCAGCGGGTCGACATGGTTGTTTCCGGCGTGGATGTGGCGCACGCCGGACAATCCGGGGACTTTCTCGAAGTTCGGGACGCGGACGGCGCGGCACTGAGCCGGGTGCCGATCTATGCGGGACTCAACAGCAGCGTCGAGGTGTTCCCGGAGAAGGCGGACGATCCGATCATCCGGCGGCGAATGCCCGAGGTGAAACGTGCCTACACCATGGTCGTTCCGGCCCGGACCGGCGCCGAGAACGTTGCTGTCATCAGCATTCCGCCAACGCCACCCGGACGAATGGGCCGTTCCGGCAACCCGGCGGCGCAGTTCGCCGGGAGACCCCGGGCCGCCGTGACCGAGCTCGCCGCCTTCCGGCTCGATCGTTCGGAATTGCGGAGTGGGCGATGACGGTCAACGACGGATCGGTACTCGGTGCCGTTCAGATCTACGGCTCTGCGCCCCGCAATCGGGCGTTCAATATCGTTCTGCTGGCCGAGGGTTTCACCGCCGCACAACAGCAGGAATTCAATACCGCAGCGGATACTTTTGTCTCCCAGCTCGTCAAGACCGCCCCGTTCGACGATTTCACTGCGGTCATCAATGCATTCCGGGTCAATATCACCTCGACCGACTCCGGTGCCGACGACCCGCTCACCACCGACGGGGGATTGGGCACTACCGCCGACACCTATTTCGATGCCAGCTTCGGCCTCGGCGGGGTGCAGCGGATCATGTCCTTCGACACCACGCGCGCGCTCCAGGTTGCCGCAGCCCAGGTACCGGAGTTCACCGCAGCCCTGGTGGTGGTGAACTCGACCATCTACGGCGGCTCCGGGGGGATGGCCGGAATCTATTCGCTTGCCCTGGGGAGTTCCGATATCGGCATGCACGAGATGGGGCACAGCGTGTTCGGGCTGGGCGACGAGTACTCGTGCCACGACTGCGACGCCAAGGAACACAACAACGTGCACTCGGGAGACGAGCCGCACCAACCCAACCTGACGGTGAACCGCGACCGCAACACCCTCAAATGGGGCTGGGCGGTGGAGGCGGCGACGGCGATCCCAACGATGCAGAACCCGGACTGCACCACGATCGACTTCCGCCCGAGCACCGTCCCGGCCGGCACGGTCGGGCTGTTCGAAGGTGCGGACTTTTACCACTGCAACGCTTTCCGCCCGGAGTTCGACTGCAAGATGCGGAACAACGGCATCGACTGGTGCCGGGTCTGCCGGCAGGTCATCCGGGACCGGCTCTTCTCGCTGACCACCCTGGTGGCGCAGGGACGGACGCCGCTGTCGGTGGTGGCCAGGGATGGGAACCACCTGGACGTGTTCGCGGTGGCCTCCGACAGCCGGACGGTCAGCGACCGGTGGGACATCCCCAACGGCTGGTCGGGCTGGTCGCAGCTGTCCGGCGGCGCCACGTTCCCGGGAGGCGCCGGCTCACCGGTCACCTCGATCAGCCGGGCGGCGGACCAGATCGACGCATTCACCGTGGGCGGCGACGGCCACATCTGGACCGCTCGCTACAGCACCTTCTCGGGCTGGTCCGTCTGGTTCCAGATCGGGACGGTCACCGCCAGGGCCGGGTCGACGGTCACGCCCGTCGCCCGGACCAGTGAACACCTGGATCTGTTCACCACCGACCTGGACGGTCGGGTGATGTGGACATCCTCCGGTCCCGGCCGCGACTTCTCGGAATGGTCCCACCTGTCCGGCGGAACTGCGGCCGCCGGCGCGACGGTCACTGCGGTCTGCCGCTTTCCCGGCCACCTGGACGCCTTCACCATCGGCGTCGAGGGCAACGTATGGGGTGCCTGGTGGGGGGAGGCGTCCGGCTGGTCCAACTGGTCGGAGGTCGGACACCTGGCAGCCCGGCCGGACTCCACCGTCACGGTGGTGGCTCGGGGTACCACGATCGACCTGTTCACCACCGCCGTCGACGGCCGGATCATGACGACTACATGGTCGGACTCGGCCGGCTGGACACCCGACTGGTTCCACCTCGGCGGGTTCGCCTCGCCAGGGTCGCCGGTCACGGCGATCGCCCGGAACCCCTCCCACATCGACCTTTTCGTCGTCGGCCAGGACCGCCGGATCTTCAGCACGTGGTGGGACGTCGGCGGCACGTGGGCTGACTGGTTCAACGTCTCCGGCGGCAACGCGGTCGCCGGGAGCCAGATCGCGGCCAGCGCCCGGTTCCCGGAGCGTCTCGACATCTTCGTGGTGGGCGGCGATTCGCAGGTCTACACCGCCGGTTGGGACCCGGCGAACGGGTGGTCACGGTGGTGGGCGGTCGGAGTGACCTGAGTCGGCTCGGTCGGCGCGGGGGTCGGAGACCGGGCCATCGCCGGGACCATGGCGACGGGCGCTCTTTGGCAAGGCGCGGGGGCGTCGTGGCAACAGGACGGTCGGCCTCGCAACAGCTGTGACTGTTCCAGCTGTTGCGGGGAGGTCGGAAGTGTTGGCCGGCGCGATGTAGCACAGCTGCTACCATGTTTGCATGGCAAATGTCGGGCTCAGGGAGTTGCGTCAGAACGCATCCGAGTTGGTGCGCCGGGTCCAAGGCGGGGAGGAGATCGACATCACCGTCTCGGGTCGCCTGGCCGCCCGATTGGTGCCCGCAAGTCCCAGGCGTTGGCTGAGCTGGGCAGAGATCGCCGATGCGTTCGGCGGTCGTCCCGATCCGGATTGGGGACGTGACCGGGACCAGGTCGACCAGTCTGTCGGCGATCCGTGGGTCGGCGGCAGTTGAGAGCCATACTGGACACCAGTGTGCTGGTTGCTACCGATGTACCACGGTTGGACGGCGAACTGGCCATCAGCGCTGTCTCCCTCGCCGAACTTCATTTCGGCGTTCTGGTCACCTCCGATGCTTCTATCCGTGCGGAGCGGCTCAGAAGGCTGACGGAGTTCGGGCGCAGATTCACTGCATTGGCCGTTGACGAAGCGGTGGCGCTGAGCTACGGAGAAATCGCCGCAGCGGTCGCGGCAAGCGGCCGTCAGCCGAGATCGAGAGTGATGGATCT
>JBBRDH010000072.1:0-25225 GCA_038204125.1 Mycobacteriales bacterium | reverse complement strand
AAGCCTGCTCGACAAGTACCCGGGGCTCGCCACGGTACTGGACCCGGTCGCGCTGAAGCTGGACAATGCCGCGATGACCAAACTCAACGCCGCGGTCGACGTCGACGGCAGCGACCCGCAGGACGTGGCCGACACCTGGCTCAAGGAGAACGGTTTCACTTCCTGACGGCAGGAAATCGGCCCCCTGATGAGCATCCCGGGGCCGCAGAACATAGGGAACCGGCCCGCCAATCTTCGCGGGCCGGTTTTCCCTGTTACTACCGGGACCTGACCAGACCGGTCAGTGGTCCGAGCAGGCCTGGGCGGTGAACCGGCCCGATTCGGGGTCCGTGCTCACCGTCCACACCCGGACGTCCCGACCCGTTCCGCCGTCGTCCTTCTCGTGGAACCGCACTCCGTCGCCATTCCGGCCGCCCTGTCCGGCGACCAGTCGGTCGGGCTCGAGTGCGTCGACCATGAAATGTGAGGCACCGACGAAGTCATCGAGCGAGGCCGGGTCATGATCGTTGACGGTGCGAATCGGAAACGGCTGCCCGGAGGGCACCGGGCCGTTGGCGGCGAAAGACATCCTGACTCCCTCGAGTTGGTTTCACTCTCTCCCTGGCAGAAGGGTCTCCCGTTAGATGTGGGACCTACGTGAAGCACCCGCACCGCATACTCCTCTTCCCCGGGGCACGCAGCTACAGCGCCCGGCTGCGCGTAACGGCGGGCTGCTCGCCGGTGTGCGGCCGGACCGGGAGCGGGTGGGCGTCCCCGGGCTGGGTCGGGGCCGGCCCGGTGTCCCGGACACCGCCGGAATCGACTGCCGCCGGGCCCTGCTCGCGCATCGCCCACGGCGAGCCGTATTCGGTGTGCAGAGTCAGGACCGGCACGGCGTCGAACGCTTCGGGTCCGAGAACCCCAGCGCCCGACCAGGCACCCCTGGCGATGAGCTCCATCGCCACTACCGGGCAGACGGCCGTCTGCCAGACCACCGCCTGGCTCTTGTATTCGCGCATCGACCACTCGTTGTCGACCACGTGGTACAGGTAGACCTCCCTGGGCTCACCGCCCTTGTCGAGCCCCTTGATCCAGGTGCCGGCGCAGGTCTTCCCGTGCATGCGGTCGCCGAGCGTCGCCGGGTCCGGGAGCAGCGCGGCCAGGACATCGCGCGGCGAGACCATCACCGAGCCGACCTGTAGCCGTTCGACCGAATCGATGCCCAGTTTCCGCTGCAATTTGAGCATTTCGATGAATTCCTGGCCGAGGCCGTATTTGAACGTCACCCGGCCGATATCGAGCCACCGCGGCATCAGGAGCACTTCTTCGTGCTCGACATTCACGCACTCGACCGGACCGATACCCTCGGGAAATTCGAAGATCTCGGGTTCACTGAACGGCGCGGTGGTGAACCAGCCGCGGGTCTTCTCATAGATGACCGGGGGATTGAGGCATTCCTCGATGGTGGTCCAGATCGAGAAGGTCGGGGCGAAATCGTAACCGTCGACCTGCAGATTACCGCCGTCCCGGACGCCGATCTCCTCGATCTCACTGAACAGGTGGTCCGCGGCATAACGGGCGAAGACGTCGGCGAGACCGGGCTCGACGCCCATGCCCACCAGGGCAATCCGGTCGGCCGCCTCCCACTGCTGCGCCATGGCGAACTGCTCGTCACCGAGTTTCACCCCGGGGGTGTTGAACGGATCGGTGGCGTGCGGGTGCGACAGGGACATCGCCATGTCCAGGTAGTGCGCCCGGCCCTTGAGGGCCGCGTTGAACAATGGCATCACGAACCGGGGATCTGTTGCGTTGAGCAGCAGGTCGCAGCGGTACCGGGTGAGCAGATCGACCACGTCGTCGACGTTGGTGGCGTCGACCCTGGCCGGGACGAACCGCCCGTCGCCGACGACATCGGTGGCATGTTCGGCCTTCGACAGGTCGTAGTCGGCGACCACCATGGCCTCGATGTAGTCACGGCGGGCGGCCGTGGCCACCACGGCCGCACCGACCCCGCCGGCCCCGACCAGCAGCACCCGCAACTTGCCGGCGGCGGACCGGACCGAGACGCTGGTGCGGCCCTGAAGGACCGGGGTGGATTCGTCCCAGATGGTGCCGGTCTCTGCGTCCGCCCGGCGCCGGGCTATCCCGGACAGCGTCTCCAGCACGACCCGGTTGCCCAGGATCGCGGTGATGTCGGCGTGGTCGTAGGGCGGGCAGACCTCCACGATCTCCATGCCGACCAGCCTGGTCTCCCGGCCGACCCGCCGGACAGCGCCGAGCAGTTCGAGGGCGGTGAGCCCGCCGGGTTCCGGGGTGCCGGTGCCTGGGGCCATTCCCGGGTCCACGACGTCGATGTCGACGGAGAGGAACACGCCGTCGGTACCCTCACCGGCCTTGGCGATCACCTCGGTGAGCACCTGATCCAGGCCGCGCCGGGCGATCTCGGACATCTCGTAGCCGCGCATGCCCTGCTCCGCCATCCAGGCGAGCTCCGGCGGCTCCGGCCAGTAGCCGCGCAACCCGATCTGGAAGAACCTGTCACCGCGGACGGCGCCCGATTCGATCACCCTGCGCATCGGCAGCCCGTGCCCGTAGAGCGAACCGAATTGGATGTCGCCGGTGTCGGCATGCGCATCGAAATGGATCACCGCAATGCGGCCATATCCGAAATGCTCTGCGAGGCCGGTGATGTCGGCCATGGCGACGGTGTGGTCGCCGCCCAGCACGATCGGGATCTTGTCGGCCTTCGCCAGCTCGGTGATCACATTCTGCAGGGCGCGCAGTGAGCGAATGGTCTCCGTCGGCGCCATTTCGACGTCACCGGCGTCGACGACTCCTGCCAACGGGTCCACCCGCAGGGCGATGTGCGGCCGGGACCCGGTGTGCTCCGAATAGTCGCAGCTGCGAAGGGCGTTCGGGCCCATTCGGGCGCCCGAACGGTAGGACGTACCGGAGTCGTAGGGGGCGCCGACGATGACAGCCGTGGCGTCGGCATAGGTCGAGGGGTCGGACAGATCGCAGCGCGGTATTCCGGTAAAAGTGATGTCCGGGCCGTACATTGCGCCGTAACGCGCCATGGGATTCAGCTCTCCTGTTGATGATGTGGCTCGGCAATCATCCCGCGCCGAGGGTCGATGGATAGGTGATCCGCGCGTAATACACGCTGCAGGCCATCGTGATACAGTCGCCTCATGCGCAGCCTACGGTTGGAATCCGAATTGGAGCGCAGAATCGAGCTGGCTGCGGCGCGCGAGGGGGTTTCGGTGTCCGAATTCATCCGGCGCGCTGCCGCGTCGAGAGCGGATGTCGCGCTCGCCGGGCCGTCGAATCTCGAGTTGCTCGCCGACGTCATCGGAGTGGCGGACTCCGGTCCGGGCCACGAGGACGACTCCAGACGGGTCAGTGAAATCTTCACCGAGTACGTCGTGCGCAAGCACGATCGGCGCACATCCTCACCGGCGACTCCCGACGCTTCCCGGTGACGCTCACCGACACGGGCGCCATCGTCTCCCTGTTGGATCGACGACAGTCGAGTCATCGCTCGTGCGTCGACGCGCTGGGCTCGATCCGGTTGCCGATGGTCACGACCTGGCCGGTGTTCACCGAGGCAATGTTCTTGTTGATCCGCAACACCGGTTCGACAGGTCGCGAGTCGCTGTGGGCCCTGGTGTTGTCCGATCGATTGCAGATTGCCGATCTGTCCCCAGCCGCGGTCGCCCGCAGCGCGGCGCTCATGTCCAAGTACGTCGACCGGCCAATGGATCTCGCCGACGCCACCCTCGTCGCACTCGCGGAGGAGCGCGGCGAGCGGCAGATCTTCACCCTGGACAGCGATTTCGTCTTCTACCGGCTGCACGGCCGGGCGAAATTCGAGCTCATTCCCGGCTGACCTCACGAGTCGAATCCCAGCCCGAACCGGTCGAGCGAGCGCAGCCAGATATTGCGATGGCCGGCCCGCGCATCCGCCCGCGCCGCGGACCACCGGGTCAGGTTGATGACCGCCGACCGCAGCGGTTCCGGCGGGAACGGCACCGGTTTTTCGCGGACGGTCTTCAGACTGGTCAGCTCGGTCCGCTCACCGGAGAGCAGATCGAGCATCACCTGGGCGCCGAATCGCGTCGCACCCACGCCGAGGCCGGTATAACCCGTCGCATAGGCGACCCTGCCCCCGTACCCGGTGCCGAAGAACGGGAAGAACCGGGAGCAGGTGTCGATCACCCCGCCCCAGGTGTGGGTGAATCGGAGGCCCTCCAACTGCGGGAACGTGGCGAAGAAATTCTCGGCCAGCCGCTTGAAGCTTTCCGGCCGCTGATCGAGCGCCGGGTCGATTCGATTGCCATAGTGGTAGATGACGTCGTAGCCGCCCCAGAGAATGCAATTGTCGTCGGTCAGCCGGTAGTAGTGAAATTGGTTGCCGGAGTCGCTGACCCCCTGTCGGCCCTTCCAGCCGATGGTTTCCATTTGGGCGTCGGTCAGCGGCTCGGTGGTCATCGCATAGTCGTAGACCGGCACCACATACGGCCGGACGCGCTTGAGCAACGATGGAAAGGCGTTGGTGCCCAGCGCAACCCGTTCACTGCGCAGGACGCCGTTGGGTGTGGTCAGCACCATCTCGCGGCCGACCCGGACCATCCCGTCGACGTGGGAATTCTCGTGGATCCGCACACCGAGCGATTCGCAGGCGTCCGCCAGTCCCCAGACCAGCCGGGCCGGGTCCACCAGCACCGTCTTGTCGCGGCCGAGGACGGCGCCGAGATAGGTGGGTGAATTGACCAGTGCTCTGGTCGCCGTCTGGTCGAGAAGCTCTGCGTCATCACCGAAGTCGAGCATGCGCTCGTAGTCGGCAGCCAGATCCCCGATCTGGTAGCTCTCGGTCGCGACCTTCAGTTCGCCGGTCTTCTCGAGCTTGCAGTCGATACCGAAGTCCTCGATGGTCTTGACGATGCCGGCCAGATTGTCCCGTCCACGTCGCTCCAATCGGGGCATGTCCGCCGGGTACCAGTCCATGCCGTTGGCCTGACCGTGGGTCAGGGATGCCGAGCAGAATCCCCCGTTGCGGCCGGACGCGGCCCACCCCAGGGTCTTGCCCTCCAGGACCACCACCTCGCGGGCGGGATCCTCCTGCTTGGCCAGCAGCGCCGTCCACAGACCGGAATAGCCGCCGCCGATGATCGCCAGATCGGTTCTGTCCTGCCCCGTCAGTCGCTCGCGCGGCTCCGGGGCGTCGACATCATCGAGCCACCAACAGATCGGCTCGGCATCGGACAGCGAATTGCGAACGGCATTGGCCCTGGACCGGCCGGCGGGGAGCAGCGGGGACATGGCCGGTCACCTGGTCTTGCCGGCATGCGGGAGCTTGCGGGACGTCTCGATCACGGTGCCGGTCTTGCCGTCCCAGATGGCGGCGGACAGCGAGACCTGCCGGGAATGGGTGACGGGGTCCGGCAGTGCCGAAAGGGTGCGATTCATTCTTACTCCTTCATAGGAAAAGGGTATTTTCAGGAAAGACAACGGCCGTCTCAGCGCACGGCAATTCACGTTCCGGGCCGGCTGAGGTCGACTGTTCAGGATTGAATGTCCTGGGTCAACTGTCCGGCAGGCCGAAGACGGTCCGGTGCCAGGCCTTGCGGCCGACCCGGGTGCGATCCATCGCCACGTGCTTGATCTGCATGTACTCATGCAGCGCGTAGGTCGACATGTCCTTACCGAAACCGGAGGCCCCGAAGCCGCCATGCGGCATCTCGGAGAAGATCGGGATGTGATCGTTGATCCATACGGTACCCGCCCGGAGCTCCGCGGCCGCCCGCAGCGCGCGGTGCACATCCGAGGTCCACGCCGACGCGGCGAGCCCGAACGGCGAATCGTTCGCCAGGGCCAGCGCCTCGTCGTCGGTCCGGAACGGCAGGACGACCAGCACCGGGCCGAACACCTCGTCGGCCGCGATCGGGGAACCGTGCGGCGCTCCGGTGATCAGCGTCGGGGGGTACCAGAAACCGCCGGCCAAATCGCCGTCGGGTGTCCGCTCCCGCGAGATGACCGTGGCGCCGGTCTTTCTCGCCGACTGCACCATCTCTGCCACCTTGTCGCGATGGGCGCTGCTCGACAGCGGCCCGATATCGGTCGCCGGGTCCATCGGGTCGCCGAGCACGACCGCGGCGTAGAGGTCGGCCACCCCGTCGACGAATGCTTCGAAGAGGTCGCCGTGGACGTAGGCCCTGGTGGCCGCTGTGCAGTCCTGGCCGCTGTTGATCAGCGACGCCGCCACCGCGCCGTGCACGGCAGCTTCGAGGTCCGCGTCGTCGAAGACCACGAACGGCGCCTTGCCACCGAGTTCGAGGTGGACTCTGGCGGCGCGGCCGGCGCAGGCCGCCATCACTGCCCGGCCGACGGCCGTCGATCCGGTGAACGAGACCATGTCGACGTCCGGGTGGCCGACCAGCGCCGCACCGGCCTCCGGTCCGGTTCCGGCCACGACGTTGACCACCCCGGCCGGGAAACCGACCGCGGTCGCCGCGTCGGCCAGCAGAAGCGCAGTGAGCGGGGTGATCTCGGCCGGCTTGAGCACGATGGTGTTCCCGGCCGCGACGGCCGGCAGGACCTTCCAGCCGGCCATCTGCAGTGGGTAGTTCCACGGGGCGATGGAGCCGACGACACCGATCGGCTCCCGCCTGATCATGGAGGTGTGGTCGGCCGAATACTCACCGGCCGCCGAGCCCTCGATCACCCTCGCCGCCCCGGCGAAGAAGGCGGTGTTGTCGATCGTGCCGGGCACGTCGAAGCCGCTGGAAAGCTTGATCGGCTTCCCGGTCTGCGAGGTCTCGACCTCCGCGAGTTCGGTGGCCCGCCGGCTCAGCTCCGCGGCCAGCCGGGTAAGCAGGTCCGACCGCTCGGCGGGGGTGGTGCGCGACCACTGCGGGAAGGCCGCTCTGGCCTTCGCGACCGCGCTGTCCACCTCCGCGGCGGTGGCCGGCTGGAAGCTCGTCAACTCTCGCCCGGTCGCCGGGTTGAGCACCGAAAACGTGCTCACTGCTTCCGCCTGGTACCGAGCAATCTCGCCAGGCCCACCAGAAGCAGCGTCACCAGCAGCATTCCGGTCCCGATCACGTTGACCTGCACCGGAAGTGCCCGTTGATAGGCGCCCCAGACGAACATCGGGAAGGTCACCGTGGAGCCAGCGTTGAAATTGGTGATGATGAAATCGTCGAAACTGAGCGAGAAGCTGAGCAGGGCTGCCGAGACGATACCCGGAAACACCAACGGCAGGGTCACCCGGAGAAACGTCTGCGTCTTGTTCGCATACAGATCCATCGCGGCCTGCTCGAGTCGCGGGTCCATGCCGGCGAGTCGCGCCTTGACCGTCACGATCACGAAGCTGACGCAGAACATCACATGGGCGATGAAAATCGTCAACTGGCCGAGCGGCACGCCGATGTTGATGAACAGGGTCAGCAGGGACGACCCGGCGACCACCTCGGGGGTGGCCATCGGGAGGAAGATCAACAGGTTCGCCACCGAGCGGCCCTGGAACCGATGGCGCCCCAGAGCGAATGCGGCGAGTGTTCCCAGAATGGTGGCCGCGATAGTGGCCAGCAGACCGATCTTCAGACTGATCAGCAGCGAGTCACACAGACCGGAGACATCGCAGGGATGTGACCAGGCATCCAGCGAGAAGCGGACCCAGGTGTAGTTGAACCGACCGGTCGGGCGGTTGAACGAGAACAGCACCACGACGAAGATCGGCACGAACAGATAGATCAGCGCGAGCAGCCCGAAGAACGTGACCAGATGCTCGCGGATCCAGCGGCCGGGGCTGCGCTGCGGACGGACCTGCTGCCGGGTCGGACCCGGCCGGGTGATGGTCGCCATCAGACGAGCTCGTCGGTGCCGGCGCGCTTCACGTAAATGGCAACCAACACCACAATGGCAACCATCAACACCAGCGACAGCGCGGCCGCAGACGGATAGTTGCGCTGCTGCAGGGCGAGTGAGTCGATGACATTGCCGGTCATCGTCTCGGCCGTCGAGCCGAGGAATTGCTGGTTGACGTAGTCGCCGGCGGCCGGGATGAAAGTCAGCAGCGTGCCGCCTACGACGCCGGGCAGGGACAGCGGCCAGGTGATTTTCCAGAAGCCCTGCCAGGCGTTGGCATACAGATCATCGGAGGCCTGCAACAAGCCCGGATCGATCTTCTCCAGGGAGGTGTAGAGGGGCAGGGTCATGAACGGCAGGAAGTTGTAGGTCAGGCCAAGGATCACCGCGATCGGGGTGGCCAGCACCCGGCCCTGGGTCAGTCCGAGCCAGTCAGTCAACTGCATCAGCCCGGTGGCCTTGAAGATCTGGACCGCCCAGCCGTGGTCGGCGAGGATCTGCCGCCACGCGAGAGTACGGATCAGGAAGCTGGTGAAGAACGGCGCGACCACCAGGGCCAGCATGAGATTGCGATACCGTCCGGCCTTTCGCGCGATCGTGTACGCCAACGGATATGCGATGAGCAACGCCAAAACGGTGGCGACGGCGGCAAAGACGAATGACCGGCGGAATTGTGGCCAGTACTGGGTGATGACGTCGCCGTATGTCGCCCAGCGCCAGGTCAGGCTGTATCCCTCCTCGAGGGATCCGGTCTGCAAGGAAGTGGAGGCCAGGGTGAGCGTCGGCAGGATGTAGAAGACGAGCAGGGCGAGAAACGCCGGCAGCAGCAGGAAGTACGGAGTCAGCCGGCGGCCCGGTACCCCGTCCATCGAGGTTGATTTTCCGGCCTTGCTACCGGCAGGGTCGGTGGGCGACTGGTGGGCCACGCTCGCGGCGGCGACGACACTCACGTGGCTATCTCCGCCGCAACCGCTTCGTCATAGCTGCCGGCCCGCAGGCCGAAGGTGTGCTCGGGATGCCAGGAGAGGGTGACGTGGTCGCCGACCCGGCGCTGCGTCGTCGCGGTGTTCTGGCTGAACACCGTCAACTCCTCGTCGCCCTTGGTGCGCACCAGGTACTGCGTCGACACCCCGACGAATGAGGCGTCGATGATGATGCCGTCGACAGTGTTGTCCCCGGGAACAGGCTGGCCCGGATCAGTGATCTGGATTTTTTCCGGCCTGACCCCGATCTCGATGTCGGCCTCGGTCGTCCTTGCCCTGGCGGCCGGCATCGTCAGCCGGATACCCTCGAAATCGAGCACCAGCACGTCGTGGTCCCTGCTCACCACTTTCGCGGATATCAGGTTCGACTGGCCGAGAAAGCCTGCGACAAAGGCACTGTGCGGGTTCTCGTACAGATCGACCGGGGCACCGAGCTGCTCGACGTGGCCCTTGTTCATCACCGCGATGGTGTCGGCCATCGTCATGGCCTCCTCCTGGTCATGGGTGACGTGGATGAAGGTGATGCCGACCTCGGTCTGGATTCGCTTGAGCTCGAGCTGCATCTGCCGGCGCAGTTTCAGGTCGAGCGCCCCGAGCGGCTCGTCCAGGAGCAGTACCTTCGGCCGGTTGACGAGCGCCCTGACCACGGCGATCCGCTGCTGCTGACCGCCGGACAGCTGGGTCGGCTTGCGGTTGGCCAGATGCGAGAGCTCGACCAACTCGAGCATTTCCATCACTTTTGTGCGCACGTCGTCGACCTTGCGGCGACGCAGCCCGAAGGCGACGTTCTCGAAGATCGTCATGTGCGGGAACAGGGCGTAGTTCTGGAACACCGTGTTCGTCGGGCGCTGGTACGGCCGCATCCCGGAGATGTCCTGGCCGCCGATGTAGATCGCCCCGGCGGTCGGTTGTTCCAGCCCGGCAACCATTCGCAGCGTCGTCGTCTTCCCGCAACCGGAGGGCCCGAGCAACGCGAAGAACGAACCCTCGGGAACCGACAGATCGATCGAGTCGACGGCGGTGAAATCACCGAAATTCTTGGACAGCGAACGGATCGCCAGCCCGGTGCCCAGATCCTGCTGGACCGGGACATCGGTCGCGGTCGACATGCCTCAGGCGCCGGAGAGCTTGGCGAAGGCGGCGCTGTAGCGCTTCTCCTGCGCCGGGTCCAATTCCATGAAGCCCTTCGACTTTCCCGTCGTCTTGCTCGTGGGGAAGATCAATTCATTGGTCGCGACAGACGCATCGCTCTTGACCAGGATCTCCTTGGTACCGGTCACCGGAGTGACGTAGTTGACCGCGGCGGCAATCTTGGCCGCGACGTCGGGGGTGTAGTAGTAATTCATCAGGGCCTCGGCATTCTTCTTGTGCGGGGTCCGCACCGGAATGACGAAGTTGTCGCTCCACAGCGTGTAGCCGGCCGGCGGGAAGACGAAGGTCAGATCGGGATTGTCAGCCTTGAGCTGCACCACATCTCCCGTCCAGGCCATGCATGCGGCAATATCTCCGGAGACCAGGCCCTGAGCATAGTCGTTGCCGGTGAACTGGCGAATCTGCTTGCTGTCCACGGCTTTCTGCAGCTTCGCCATCGCCTTGTTGAACTGCTCATCGGTGAAATCCTCGGAATTGAAGCCGAGGTCCATCAGGGTCAGCCCGACGGTGTCCCGCATCTCGGTCAGCAGCGTCACCTTTCCCTTGAGAGCCGGGTCGGTCAGCAGCTGATCCATCGAATCGATGGTCTTGCCACCGGTGGCCTTCGGGTTCTGCGCGATTCCGGTGAGGCCGGACTGCCAGGTCAGCGAGTATTTGCGACCCTTGTCGAACGGTACGTCGAGCAGGTCCGGCCGCAGATACTTGATGTTCGGGATCTGCGAATGGTCGATCGGCTGAAGGTAGCCGAGCTGGTTGAGCTTGGCCGCCATCCAGTCGGTGACGACGAAAACGTCTGCGGTGACGGCCTTTCCGGCGGCGAGCTGCGGCTGGATCTTGGCGAAGTACTGGTTGTTGTCGTTGACGTCCTCGGTGTACGTCACCTTGATGCCGGTCTTCGCGATGAAGTCGTCGAGCGTCGGATGCTTGCTGGCGTTGTTGGTTGCCACGTCGATGTACTCCGGCCAGTTGGACCAGTTCACCGCCATGTCGGTCGCCGACCTGTCGGCGACCTCCGGAACCACTGCGCTCGATGCTGCCGACGACCCGGCCGATGCGGCGACCGACGAGGATGCGGCGACCGACGACCCGGCCGCCGAAGATCCGGCCGCCGACGAACCTGCCGCCGACGAATCGGCCGCCGAAGATCCGGCCGCTCCGGCCGAGGAACTCGGGGTGCCCACGGCGTTCGTACCCTTGACCCCACAGGCGGCGAGCAGCGCCGCAGCACTGCCGAAACCGGCGCCCCGGAACAAGGTTCGCCTCGAGAGACCGGCTCGAACAAGGGCGGAACGGAGTTCGGGCGGGATCTGGTCGTCGTGGCTGGGCATTGGCATGTCCTCCAAGTGGGGGCGAGCGTCAGTAGTCAGTCGGGCGGTCGTCAGTTGGGCGGTCGTCATTCGGGTCGACAATTCGAGGGTCGGTCAACTCGGCGCGGTGATCACGCCTACTACGGTTATCGCAGCAATCGACCCGGATTGCAAGGCAATCCGTGTATCCATTGGGTTTCATCAACGGATTCGCTTGCAAAGCGTCACTTATGTTGCCATGATCGTGACCATGCCCAGATCCGACGGTGTCAGTGCGAGCAACGGCGCCGTCGCCCTTGCGCACCGCAGAGGGCATCCGGTACAGCCCCTCGATGCCATCTCGAAGGCCATCATCGAGCAGCTCCAGCAGGACGGACGTCGGCCGTACGCCACCATCGCGGCGGCGGTCGGTCTGTCCGAGGCCGCCGTCCGGCAGCGGGTCGGCCGGCTCGTCGGCAGCGGTGTCGTCCAGATCGTCGCGGTCACCGATCCGATGCAGGTGGGGTTTTCCCGGCAGGCCATGATCGGCGTCAAGGCCGAGGGAAATCTCGACCCGATAGTCGCGGCCCTGTCCGCGATGGACGAGGTCGACTATGTGGTGATCACCGCCGGGTCGTTCGACCTGCTGGTCGAGGTGGTCTGCGAGGACGACGAGCACCTGCTCACGCTGCTGAACGAGCAGATCCGCACCATCCCCGGCGTCCGTTCGACCGAATCATTCCTCTATCTCAAACTGTCCAAACAGACCTATACGTGGGGAACCCGATGAGCAGCTCGACCGCCGGCCCGACCATCACCTCGAAGGTGACCGACCACCTCTGGATGCACTTCACGAGAATGTCGACCTACGACCAGGCACCGGTGCCGATCATCGAACGCGGCGAGGGCGCATACATCTGGGACAGCAACGGCAAGAAGTACCTGGATGCCCTGTCCGGCCTGTTCGTGGTGCAGGTCGGCCACGGCCGCGAGGAACTCGCGCAGGCAGCGGCGGCACAGGCCCGCAAACTGGCGTTCTTTCCCATCTGGTCCTATGCGCATCCGAGCGCGATCGCCCTGGCCGACCGGCTCGCGGCGGCGGCGCCCGGCGACCTCAACAAGGTGTTCTTCTCCTCCGGCGGCGGCGAATCCGTCGAAACCGCCTGGAAGGTGGCCAAGCAGTACTTCAAGCTCACCGGTAGGCCCGGAAAGCACAAGGTGATCTCCCGGGCCATCGCCTATCACGGCACCACAGCGGGCGCATTGTCGATCACCGGTATTCCGCCGTTCAAACATGCCTTCGAGCCTTTGGTACCCGGCACGTTCCGGGTGCCGAACACCAATTTTTACCGGGCGCCGGTATTCGGCGACGACGAGAAGCAGTTCGGGCTCTGGGCCGCCGACCGGATCGAAGAGGCGATTCTTCACGAGGGCCCGGACACCGTCGCGGCGGTCTTCCTGGAGCCGGTGCAGAATGCCGGCGGCTGTTTCCCGCCGCCCCCAGGATACTTCGACCGGGTCCGCCAGATCTGCGACCAGTACGACGTTCTGCTGGTCTCCGACGAGGTGATCTGTGCCTACGGGCGGCTGGGCACCATGTTCGGGTCCCAGAAGTTCGGCTACCAGCCCGACATCATCACCACCGCCAAGGGTCTGACGTCCGGGTACTCGCCACTGGGCTGCGCGATCATCTCGGACCGGATCTTCGAGCCGTTCGGCAAGGGTGACGCGATGTTCGCCCATGGGTATACATTCGGCGGCCACCCGGTCTCCTGCGCGGTGGCCCTGGCGAATCTCGACATCATGGAACGCGAGGACCTTTTCGGTAATGTCCTGCGCAACGAGAATGCCTTCCGCAGCACGCTGGAGAAACTGAAGGATCTGCCGATCGTGGGAGACGTCCGGGGTGACGGCTATTTTTACGGCATCGAACTCGTCAAGGACAAGGCCACCAAAGAGACATTCAGCTCCGCTGAGAGCGAGCGGGTGCTGCGCGGCTATGTCTCCGGCGCGCTCTTCGAGAACGGCCTCTACTGCCGATCGGATGACCGCGGCGACCCGGTGGTTCAGGTGGCGCCGCCGCTGATCAGCGGCCAGGCCGAGTTCGACGAGATCGAGCAGAAGATGCGCGTCGTTCTCGCCGAGGCCTGGAATCGAATCTGATCGCGGGTGGATCAGCCGAACACCGATCGACCCGGCGGCAGCGAATCGATCTATCGCGGCCTGAGCCTGTGGCTGGACGGAGTGGCCGGTTCGTTGACTCCCCGGGCGTCCCTGCCGGGTGACACCGACGTTGATGTGGCCATCGTCGGTGCCGGCTTCACCGGGCTGTGGACGGCGTACTACCTGCAGCAGGCCGACCCGACGCTGCGGATCATGCTGCTGGAGAAGGAGATCGCCGGGTTCGGGGCGTCGGGGCGAAACGGCGGGTGGTGCTCGGACCTGTTCCCCGCCTCGCCGGACAAGATCGCCCGGGCGCACGGCCGGGATGCGGCGCTGCGGATGAAGGCAGCAATGCGGGAGAGCATCGGCGAGATGGACCGGGTGATCACCGCCGAGCGACTCGATTGCGGCTGGGTCCGCGGCGGCACGGTGGCTTTCGCCCGTTCCCCGGTACAGCTGCAGCGGGCTCGTGACGAGGTGACACACGGCCGCGAATGGGGCGACACCGAGGCCGACCTGCGGCTGCTCACGGCCGACGAGGCGACCGGGATCAGCTCTGCGGCAAGCGTTCTCGGAGCCACCTACACTCCACACTGCGCCGCGCTGGACCCGGCCGCTCTGGTCAGCGGGCTGGCTCGGCGGGTCACGGCAGCCGGCGCCCTGCTGTACGAGCGGACCGAAGTCCGTGGGATCAGCCCGCATCTGGTGGTCACCGACCGGGGCGTGGTGACCGCGGATGTGGTGATCAGGGCGACCGAGGGGTACACCGCGTCGCTGCCCGGTGCCCGACGCGACCTGGCGCCGATCTACTCGTTGGTCGTCGCCACCGAGCCGCTCGACGAGGTGACGCTCGCGGCCGTCGGGCTGGCCGACCGGCCGACGTTCACCGACCACCGGCACCTGATCTGCTACGGCCAGCGGACCGCCGACGGCCGGATCGTCTTCGGCGGCCGGGGCGCCCCCTACCATTTCGGGTCGAAAACCCAACCCTCGTTCGATCGCGAACCGAGGGTGTTCGATGCGTTGCGGCGCAACCTGCTCGAGCTCTTCCCAACGCTGGCCGGCGTCCGCTTCACGCATTCCTGGGGTGGTCCGCTCGGCGTCCCCCGCGACTGGCATGCCGGCGTGGGGTTCGACCGGACGTCAGGGCTGGGCTGGGGCGGCGGCTACGTCGGCGACGGGGTCACGACGACGAACCTGGCAGGGCGCACCCTGGCCGATCTGATCACCGGCCGCGAGTCCGACCTGACCAGGCTGCCCTGGGTCGGACACCGGTCGAAGCGGTGGGAGCCGGAACCGCTCCGCTACCTCGGCATCAACGGCGGCCTGGCCGCCATGCGGGCCGCCGACGCCAGCGAGCGCCGTACCGGCCGGCCGTCGGGCGTCGCCAAGCTCTTCGGTCGGCTCCTCGGCGGCTGAGCCCGGCTCGAAACCGATCCGAGGTCACCCTGCTCCGGCCCCGCCAGGCCGGAGACCTGGCCCGGTCAGAACCAGCGAGTCAGAACCAGCCAGTCAGAACGAGCGACTCAGAACCAGCGGGTCAGAACCAGCGCTCGAGGACCACCGCGACCCCGTCCTCGCCGTGATGCGGCCCGATCTCATCGGCCACAGCGGCCACGTCGGGATGCGCATTCGCCATCGCAACGCCGTGCCCGGCCCATTCCAGCATCTCCAGGTCGTTGGGCATGTCGCCGAACGCCACCGCGTCAGCGGCGTCGATCCCCCACTGGGCGGCCAGCAGATCCAGGGCGTAGGCCTTGTTGACGCCGGCCGCACCGACCTCGAGGAGCCCGTTGTCGGTGGAATAGGTGATCGAGATGTGGTCGGTGAGCCGCGCGTCCCGGGCGCCGGCCTCGGCGTCGTCGGCCAGGCTGCGGGAGTCGGCAGTTCCCCGGACCAGCAGTTTTCCGGCCGGATCGGCGAGCAGGCTGACCCGGTCGGTGATCTGGTGGCCGCCGGTCGACC
The DNA here is from genome assembly GCA_038204125.1 of Mycobacteriales bacterium. GTDB lineage: Bacteria > Actinomycetota > Actinomycetes > Mycobacteriales > Nakamurellaceae > Nakamurella. The sequence goes on along the minus strand of JBBRDH010000072.1, from coordinate 9,828 downwards.
ACGGGTGCTGGTAGCTCGCCTCGGCCCAGAAGTCGTGCAGCGACGTGCCGAGCCGCTCCACGGCCAGGGCGAAGTCGGTGTTGCGGGCATCCAGCGCCACGGCGAAGGACTGCATGAGTTCGGGTCGCAGCGGAGCGCTGGAAAGGATCTCCCGGCTGCCGATGTCGTAGGTGATCGCGCCGTTCATGCAGACGGCGGTGCCGGTGAAGCCGGCGTCGATGACCGGGCGCAGCCAGGCGATCGGCCGGCCGGTGGCAATCACCACCCTGGCCCCGGCCGCGGCGGCGCGCATCAGGGCAGCGGCATTGCGGGCGCTGACCTGGTCGCCCGCAACGTCCAGCAGGGTGCCGTCCATGTCGCAGACCACCATGCGCGGTGGGCCGGCCTGGGTTCTCACCCCTCCATTGTCGCTGACGTGGCGCCCAGGCAAGACCGCGCTTCACGCCCTGGACTCAGACGGTTTGCCCAGCCGGAAGCTGGGTGGCGTATCGGGAAAGTGCCAGCCGCCGCCAATCCGTCCACCAGTCGCCCGCCGGCGATTCGGCGAGCCCACGGCCGAGAAACCTTGCCACGCTTCCTGCCCCGGCCAGGTCAAAATGCGAACCAACCGGCAGCGCTGGAGCCCTGAGGCCGAACATGCTCACCGAGTCGACCACCCGGTTCGGCCCGAGAACCCCCGGTGCACAGCGGTTCTGGACGGAGGTCAAATCGAGCTCCTCGACCAGGACGGGGTCGCCGGACACGCTGATGTCGCTGCGGAGCCGGAGCGCTCCGCCGACTTCGCCGGTCCGGCCGAGCACGACCGTTTCACGCAGGCAGGCGACCGCGCCGAGGCCGATGTCAATTCTCATCTGCCGCAACACATTCGCCCCGCCCGCGACGACGAACGGCTGGCCCTGCCACAGCAGCAGGGCCCCCGCCGACAGGACGGCCCGAACGGTCCAGCCCGAGGGTTCGCCGGCCGCGTCGTAAGCGACAGTTCCGGCAGTGTCAACGATGTCGAGCCACGCACCGGGTCCCACGCGGACGTCGATGCACACGTGATCGCCGCCGAGTAGCAACGCCGAGGTCGCCACCAGCGCCACCCGGGCTCCGTCGGGATCCACGTCCAGCACTCGCGGGGCAAGTTGCGTCGCGACCAGCGTCAGCTTCGCCCGCCCCACGGAGCGTTCGACGCCGATCAGCGTCACCGGTGCGGGTGGGTGTGGGGAATCTCCGACCCCGCATGATCTGCGTGGCTGTGCGGAGCCATCGGGCCGGGATCGACGGCAACGTGGGTGCCGGCCCGGAAACCGGCAAGTATCTGGCGGACCCAGTCCAACAGGCTGTCGACCGACGACTCATCCAGTCGGGACAGGGCGAGGACCGGGCGGCCGCCGCGCGCCGCCCGACCGTCGGCCACCATCAGGTCCACGTCCACCCCGACATAGGGTGCCAGGTCGGTCTTGTTCACCACCAACAGGTCCGCGCGGGCGATGCCGGGACCGCCCTTGCGCGCTACGTCACCGCCGCCGGCGACGTCCAGGACAAATATCTGCGCATCGACCAGTGCCGGGGAGAAGGTGGCGGTCAAATTGTCTCCACCCGATTCCACCAGCACCACGTCCAGTGGCGCGAAGTCCCGCTCGAGATCCTCCACTGCCATCAGGTTCGCCGTGACGTCGTCCCGGATCGCGGTGTGCGGACAGGCGCCCGTTTCGACCGCCCGGATCCGCTCCGGCTCCAGCACGCCGGCCGAGCGGAGGAAACGGGCGTCCTCGTCGGTGTAGATGTCGTTGGTGATCACCCCGAGCCGCAACTCGCTCGACAGACCACGGCAGATCAGCGCGATGAGTGAGGACTTCCCCGTTCCGACCGGACCGGCCACCCCGAGTCGCAGCGACCGTACCGGAGCGAGCGGGCCGGCGAGTTCTGTCATTTCAGCCACGGAACAACCTTTGCGCAGTAGTGGCGTGGACTTGTGCCCACTGTTCGATCAGTGGCGCTGCCGCAGCCGGGATGTCCGCCGGATCGCTGAGATCCGTGACCCGGTCAGCCATTGAGGCAATGGCGGGAGCAGCAATGATCGACCAGCGGCTGACGTCGACCGGGTCGAGGGGGCACAGTTTGAGGGCGGCGGCGGCGATGGTCTGGGCGTCGTCGTATCCGATGATCCGGGCCAGCCGGCCGGCCGACAATCCGCAGCAGGCCGCGGCAACTCCGAGCACCACCGCCCGGCCCGGCCTGGCGACCATCGAAAGCGCCTGCACCGCAGTCGATTCGGGCCACAGCCGGCCCAGCAGACGAAGGTAGCCGCGACCCAGCAGAGCGGAGGTTTCACGCAGCGCCGGACTCATCGTGCGGACGCGCCAGGCGGTCTCGACGTTGGTCAGCCTGCCGGCCAGCGAGGCCGGGGCGGCGGTTTCGGCACAGGCGTACCGGCGCGCGACGACGGCGGCGCCGGCTTCGACTGCGACGACCGTTGCCAGCCGCGCGTCGATGTAGTCAGGAATCCGGGCGACGGCAAGACCGGCATTCAGTGCCGCCTCCAGACCGGCCGACTGGGTGTGGGCACCGGTCGGCAGCCGGGCATCGGCGAGCCACATCATCATCAGGTCCGAGTCGATGCCTGGGTCGATATCCCTTGCGACCACCATTTCAGAACATCGAGTACAGCTGCGCCAGCGGCAGAGTCGCAGCCGGGGCCGGCTCGATCGGTTCCCCGTCCACCTTGATCGCGAACGTCTCGGGATTGATCTCGATCGTCGGCAGCGCATCGTTGTTGATCATCTGCGCCTTGCCGATATCCCGGGTCGAGTGCACCGCGGACAATTCCCGGCGCAGCCCGAGCCGGCCGGCCAGGCCATCTTCGATCGCCGCCGGCGCCACGAAGGACATCGACAGCTCCGCGCCGATGGCATGGGTGAGCGCCGGGCGCATCAGCACCGGTTGTGGCGTGGGGATGGAGGCGTTGGGGTCACCGAGCGCCCCCCAGACGAGCGCGCCACCTTTGATCACCACCGCCGGCCGGATGCCGAAGAACTTCGGTTCCCACAGCACCAGGTCGGCGAGTTTGCCTGCCTCGACACTGCCGATCTCATGATCGACGCCGTGCGAGATCGCGGGATTGATGGTGTATTTCGCGACGTAGCGGCGGGCCCGGAAATTGTCGGCCGGCAGTGAACCACCGATATCACCGCGGCGCAGTTTCATCACGTGCGCGACCTGCCAGGTGCGGGTCACCACTTCCCCGATGCGGCCCATCGCCTGCGCGTCGGATGAGGTCAGCGAAATCGCCCCCATGTCGTGCAGCACGTCCTCGCCGGCAATGGTGGTGGCCCGGATCCGCGATTCGGCGAAGGCGAGATCCTCTGGCACCGCGGGGTTCAGGTGGTGGCAGACCATCAGCATGTCGAGGTGTTCGGCCACGGTGTTGACGGTGTGCGGGAGCGTCGGATTCGTCGAACCCGGCAGGACGTTGGGCAGGCCGGCGAGGGTGAGGATGTCGGGGCTGTGCCCGCCGCCGGCGCCCTCCACGTGGAACGCGCTGATCGACCGACTGGCGATGGCCGCGACAGTCGATGCCACGTAACCGGTCTCGTTGAGCGAGTCCGAATGCAGCGCGACCTGCAGGCCCCATTCCTGCGCACCACGCAGTGCGGCATCGATGGCGGCCGGGGTCGAGCCCCAGTCCTCGTGCACCTTGTAGCCACCCGCGCCGGCCAGCGCCTGCTCCGCCAGGCCCGCCATCGAGACTGTGTTTCCCTTGCCCAGCAGCAGGATGTTGACCGGCAGCAGGTCCAGGGCGCGGTGGATCTTCTCGAGATGCCACGCGCCGGGCGTCACCGTGGTGGCCTTCGTCCCTTCACTGGGACCGGTGCCACCGCCGCCGAGGGTGGTCAGGCCGGTGGCCAGGGCTTCATGGACCTGGGACGGCGAGATCAGGTGCACGTGCGAGTCGAATCCGCCCGCGGTGAGGATCTTCCCCTCGCCCGAGATCGCATCGGTGGACGGCCCGATCTGCAGGAGCGGATGCACACCGTCGGCGATGTCGGGATTACCAGACCGGCCGAGGGCGACGATCCGGCCGTCCCGGATACCGACATCGGCCCGGACAATTCCCCAGTGGTCGAGTACGACAACATTGGTGATGACGGTGTCCGGCGCCCCGTCGGCCCGGGTGGTAGATCCCTGCGCCATTGATTCGCGGATCGATTTTCCGCCGCCGAACACCGCTTCCTCGCCACCGGCGGTGTAGTCCTGCTCGACCTCTATCCACAGATCGGTGTCGCCCAGCCGGATCTGGTCGCCCACCGTCGGCCCGTAGAGCGCGGCGTAGTCGGCCCGGGAGATCTCTACCATCAGCGCGTTTCCCCCTCGGTCGATGTTGTGGCCGGCTTCAGCTGCAATCCGGGGACAACCCTGTTCCCGCGCAACGCGACCGCCTGCACCGTCCGGGAGGCGCCGGGCTCGAACCGGCGCGACGTACCCGAGGGAATGTCCAGACGAAATCCGCGGGCGCGTTCCCGGTCAAATTCCAGGGAGGAATTGGCGTCCGGTAGATGCAGGTGCGAGCCGATCTGAATGGGCCGGTCGCCGGTGTTTTCGAGCACCAGCTCGATTCTTTCGGCAGCGCTCCTGTCCGCGTTCAGCTCGATGGTGCCGGGCATCGTGCGGATCGCACCTGGCCCGGATGCGTTACCTGTTGCCATCTTTCAAGTACCTGCCTTCGGTCTCGGGGCCCGCGCTCGGTTACTTGATCGGCTGGTGGATCGTGACGAGCTTGCGGCCGTCCTGGAAAGTGGCCTCGACCTGGACGTCCGGCAACATCTCCGCCACCCCCTCCATCACCTGTTCCCGGTGCAGGACCTCCCGCCCGGTGGTCATCAGATCCTCCACGCCGCGGCCGTCCCTGGCCCGTTCGATCACCCAGGTGCTCAGCAGTGCAACGGTTTCCGGGTAGTTCAGCTTGACTCCGCGGGCGAGCCGATCACGTGCGACCATTCCGGCCACCGACAGCAGCAGTTTCTCGGTGTCCGCCGGTGTCAGGTGCATCTGCCGCTCGCTCTCGATTTCGTATGCCCGGCCGGACCGGCGGTTCGGTCAGGGAACGAGCTCATAGGCCCGGACGGTCAGATAGTCGGCGTGCTCGTCGGCCGTGGAGAGTTCGACCAACATGTTCCGGGCGGCCGCGAGCAGGTTGCGACCGTTGGGCAGGCCGGCCCAGGTGTCAGCGATTCTGTTGCCTCGTCGGTCACGGCAGAGATCAGTTCCGTCGTGACTTCGCGTCCGATGTCGAGCACAAGTTTCCCGTTCCGCCACTGCCAGTCGCCAGGCGCACGTTCCGACCCGGCGACCTCCGGCGCGGCCGGGAACGACCGAGATAGCCACGTGGACTCCCTTCCGATCTTTTCATCGAGCCCTGCAGCGGTCGTCGAACCACCGGTCATCGAGCACCGGGGGTGGAGCGCCGACGCTACGGTGCCTATGTTGCCTGTCGATGAACCGGCACTAGATTCAGGGTCATGACCAACCTCGCGCCGAGCCCGACCACCGCCCGCGAAGTGCTCACCTGGGAGCGGTTCGGGGTGGCGTCGCGGCAGCTCGCGCAGCAGATCGTGAACAGCGGCTTCTCCCCGGAGATCGTCATCGCCGTCGCTCGGGGCGGGCTGCTGCCGGCCGGCTCGCTGGCTTATGCGCTGGGCACGAAGGCCGCCGGCACGCTGAACGTCGAGTTCTACACAGACATCGAGGAGACGCTGCCGGATCCGGTGGTGCTCGAGCCGATGCTGGACACGGCAGCCATCAACGGTAAGCGGCTGCTGGTGGTGGACGACGTCGCGGACTCGGGTCGAACGTTGGCGCTGGTGATGAATCTGATGATGCATCACGGTGCCGACGCCAGATCGGCAGTGCTGTACACGAAGCCGAGAACCATTCTGGTGCCGGATTATTCGTGGCGGGAGACCGACCTGTGGATCACTTTCCCGTGGAGTGCGCACCCGCCCGTCCAACGGGATCTGGCGGCCCGGTGAGTGTCAGATCCTGGTCGGCACAAGTAGTTCCCGGCCGCCCAGACCGGGGCGTAACGCCTGCGGTACCCGGACCGACCCGTCCGGCTGCTGGTGGTTCTCCAGGATGGCGACCAGCCAGCGGGTGGTGGCGAGGGTTCCGTTGAGAGTTGCTGCGGTCTGCGGTTTTCCGTCGTCTTCGCGGTAGCGGACGTTCAGCCGGCGGGCCTGGAAGGTGGTGCAGTTCGAGGTCGAGGTCAATTCGCGGTAGGCGTTCTGGGTGGGCACCCAGGCCTCGCAGTCGAATTTGCGCGCCGCCGAAGACCCGAGATCACCGGCCGCCACGTCGATGATTCGATACGGCAGTTCCATCGCGTCGAGCATCTCCCGCTCGAAATCCAGGAGGCGCCGGTGCTCGCCGGCCGCTTCCTCCGGCCGACAGTAGGAGAACATCTCCACCTTCTCGAACTGGTGGACCCGGATGATGCCGCGGGTGTCCTTGCCGTAGGAACCGGCCTCGCGTCTGAAGCAGGACGACCAGCCGGCGTACCGGATGGGGCCGGCGGAGAGGTCGAGGATCTCGTCGGCGTGATAGGCGGCCATCGGCACCTCCGAGGTGCCGACCAGATACAGGTCGTCCTGGTCCAGGTGGTAGACCTCGGCGGAGTGCTCGCCCAGAAAGCCGGTGCCCTCCATGGATTCCGGCTTGACCAGAACCGGCGGGACGATCGGGATGAACCCGTTCTCGAGCGCCTTGGAGATGGCGAGGTTCAGCATCGCCCATTGGAGCTGTGCCCCGACGCCCCGGAGGAAGTAGAAACGGGCGCCGGAGACCTTCGCGCCCCGCTCGGTGTCGATCGCACCGAGTCCCTCGCCGAGATCGAGGTGGTCACGGGGCTCGAAATCGAAACTCGGCGGTTCACCGACGTGCTCCAGCACGATGAAGTCCTGCTCGCCGCCCGGTGGCGCCCCGTCGATCAGGTTCGGCAGCGACTTGTGGGCGGCCAGCAGCTCGGAGTTGGCGGCGATTTCGATGACTTCGGCGGCCCTGACCTCCCCAGCCAGCTGCTTTCCCCGCTCGAGTAGCGCCGGCCGATCCTGACTGGGGGCCTTTCCGATCGTGCGGCCCAAGGCCTTGTGCCCGGCCCGCAGCTCGTCGGCCGCCGCCACTGCCGCCCGGCGCCGGGTGTCGGCGGTCAGCAGAGCGTCCACCAGCGAGGGGTCGGCACCGCGGGCAACCTGGGAGGCGCGGGCGGCGTCGGGATCGCTTCGGAGGATGCGCAGGTCGATCACGTACACGACCCTATCGCCGCGCAAGAAGCTTCCAGTGCTTGAAGTTTCCTGTGACTTGCCGAGCAGCGGCCTTCGATAGCACCCATGCGTCTCTGATCACTACCGCTCACCGACGCGGACCGTCGAATGCTCGAGGCGCGGCCTGCCGGCGAGATCAGGGGAAATTCACAGCGAGCTCGCAACCGTCGCTGGGAAGTAGCGTGTCAACCGGCGTCCCAACCCCTCCATCGGCGAAGTCGCCGGACCCTTTCCCGCACTTGACCGTGTCGACCCCGCCGAAACCGTTGATGAAGTCATTGCCGTCACCCCCCTGCAGTGTGTCGTCACCGTCGTTCCCGTCCAATCGGTCGTCCCCCTCACCTCCGAAGAGCGTGTCATTGCCATTTCCGCCGAAAATCGAGTCATTGCCGAGTTGCCCGCGCACCGTGTCGTCACCGTCCCCGGCGCAGACAGTGTCATTGCCCCCGCCGGTGTTGATATCGTCGTTTCCCGAGGTCCCGAAGATGACACTGTCCGCTCCGGGAACCGCCGGCGTCCACAGCGCTCCACCAGCCGGAACAAAGTCGGTGACCGTCTTCCCGAAGCAACTCGCAGCGATGACTGTCGTTGCCGCCGAGGCCACCGGCGTCAGGCCGGCGGCGATGGTTGTGGCGATTCCGAGCGCGACTGCCAGGGCCCTGACGGGCTGAAGGCTGATGACCATGTCAATGTTCTTTCGTTGAGTGGGCAGGGTCACAGTCACTACGTAGCACGCTGTCCTCCCGGTTCCGGCTCATGGCGGCGAAGAAGAGATTTGGTCCACCTTCGACATGACCCAATTCGGGGTGCCCCATCATGTCCGGGAGTCGGCATCATGGAAGGCATGGCGTTGACGATGTCCCGCGAGGAGTTCGACGAACTGGTCTCCGAGGCGCTCGACCTGATACCCGCGGACTTCGCCAAGGCGATGGACAACGTGGTGGTCCTGGTGGAGGACCGGCATCCCACCCGGTCGCTGTACGGCCTCTATCACGGGGTCGCCCTGACGTCGCGAACCTCCAACTACTCGTGGACGCTGCCGGACACCATCACCATCTACCGCGAACCGATCCTGGCGCGGGCAGCGGACATCGACGACGCACGGGAACAGGTGGCCACCACGGTGATCCACGAGGTCGCCCACCATTTCGGCATCGACGACGACCGGCTCGACGAGCTCGGCTGGAGCTGACCGCTCGTGAAATGTTCCGAGGCGATCTCGGAAGAGGCAATCCCTCTCGGAACGGCGGGGGTCCGTCCGCCCCGGTTGATCGGTGCGCAGATCGCCCGGGTCAGTGAGTCGGTGGTCGGGTTGGGTACAGCTGCGGCCCAGTGGGGAGGTCCAGGTCTTGGACCGGTCGGGGTGATGGTCAGCTCATAGCCGCCGCCGTCCCTTGCCCGGTGGTGGTGTTGGCAGGTGGCAGACAGGTTGGGTTCGGCGGTCGCGCCGCCGCGGGCGAACGGCGCGGCGTGATTGACCGATCTGGTTCCGCCACGCCGGCTGCCGGCACCCCGGGAACGGGCAGCACTGATCGCGGGTGGGCAATGAACTGTTCCAACTTTGCGGCGGGACATACCGGGTGGTGCCGTCGTCCAACAGGCGGCCACCGGGTCCGGATCCGGGCGACCAGCCACAATTAGCCGCGACGGCAGCGCCCGACGCTCTGAAACCTCCCGTCGCGGCGATCCCCAGGCAACCGGAACCTCCCACACCGAAAAGTCACCCCCAGAACCACTACGAGGCAACAACACCCGCCGGCCAACGGCCGGCGGACCCCCACTCGCTGCCAGATCGCGACCCGCTCACCCCACGGCACACCCCATGCGAACATTGCCCAGTTCGCCATGCCATTCGAACCCATGTCCAGACTTGCGTCAAAGATCCCCGTTCTGCGAACCCGCAGAATCAAACCGGCCAGGCCCGCCAACGCATCACCCCACCCACCATCAACGCACACCCAGCCGGCAGCCGGGTGCTCCTGAACTGCCGCGGCATTAAGCTGCGAAGCTGCGTCATTGCCCGCCGTCACGCGGATGGTGAAAGCCGCGGACCACCACGCCACGCCGAACCCAGGAGCGTCATGCCCACCATCGCAGTTGTCGGCGAGATCGTTGCCGACGCGGTCCTTCCGCCCGACGGAATCGTGGACGGTGCGGCACATCTGACCGTCCACCCAGGCGGCGGGCCGGCAAACTTCGCGGTCGCGGTGGCCCGCCTGGGCAGCACCGCGCGATTCGCCGGCCGCATTTCGACCGGCGCTCTCGGCACCCTGTGCCGGGCCAAGTTGGAAGAATCAGGAGTCGACCTGAGCACATCCGAGGCCGCCGCCGAGCCGGCGACGCTCGCAATAGCGAAGCTCGACGACTCCGGTGCTGCGTCCTACGAGTTTTACACCGAGGGAACTGCCGACTGGGCGTGGACCGTCGATACCCTCGCACCGCTGGTCGACGGCCCGTTCCCGACCGACGAGCGGCCCGTCGCCATCCACACCGGAACGCTGGCGCTCGCGTTGCAGCCGTCGGGGCG
>JBBRDH010000071.1:0-25653 GCA_038204125.1 Mycobacteriales bacterium | reverse complement strand
CGTGCTGGCCGCGCTCTACATGCTCTGGATCTTCCAGCGGACGATGACCGGCCCGATCCGCGGCGCCGCCGTCCTCGAGCCTGACCCGGGTTCCCGGGATCTCCAGGACGTTCGCGATGCCCACCGCGAACCCGCTGGGGCCGATCCGCTGTCGGGGCTCGGCCCGGAACCGGTCCTGGCCGGCCGGGCGCCGATGCGGACGCCCGTCGGCGCTGCCCAACGCCGCGCCGGGCACGGGGGGGCAACTCCCCTGGAACACGATGCGCTGGAACACGAAACGCGGGCACACGGAACGCTGGGACATGAAACGCTGGGACACGAAACGCTGGGACACGAAGGGCAGGTGGCCCACGCCTCGGCGCACGCCGCCGCCCCCACCGGGCAGCGGTTCCGGTTCGGCGATCTGAACGGACGCGAGATCGCGGTGCTGACGCCGCTCGTGGTGGTCGTCCTCTTCCTCGGCGTGTACCCCAAGCCGGTGCTCGACGTGATCAACCCCACCGCGGCCAGGACCGTCTCCGACGCCGGCTACACCGACCCGCCACCCAGAGTGCCCAGCCAGGGCGCCGCAGCGACGAACGGAGCCCACCGGTGACGGCCTCGATCCTGGCCCCCCGGCTCGCCGGCGGCATGCTCGCCGCCCCCACCGACTCGATCATCGCGCCGGCCGTCGACCTGACGGCGGTGATGCCGGTTCTGATCGTGCTCGGCGCCGCGTGCGTCGCGGTCGTGCTGGAGGCCGTGCTGCCGCGGGCGCAGCGATACCTGGCCCAGGTATCCCTTGCGGTGCTGGCGATCGTCGGCGCCGCGGCGTGGACGATCGTCGAGGGTTCCCGGCACCGCTACGCCGTCACCTTCGCCGGCGCCATCGCGGTCGACGGCGGCACCTACGTCATGTGGGGCGTGCTGCTCGCCCTGGCACTGCCCTCGGTGCTGTTGATGGCCGACCGCGTGTCCGAGCCGGGCGGCGCCTTCGCGGCGCAGGCGGCTGTGCGGGTCGGCTCCAGCCGGGACCGAACGATGACGCTGGTCGCCACCCCGATGCAGACCGAAGTCTTCCCGCTGACCCTGTTCGCGGTCGGCGGCATGCTGGTCTTCCCGGCCGCCTCCGATCTGTTGACCTTGTTCGTCGCCCTCGAGGTGCTCTCGCTTCCGCTGTACCTGCTGTGCGGGCTGGCCCGCCGGCGCCGGTTGATCTCGCAGGAAGCGGCCGTCAAATACTTCCTGCTCGGCGCGTTCACCTCCGCGATCCTGCTGTACGGCATTGCGATGATCTACGGCTACGCCGGGTCGATCAAGTTCGCCGAGATCGCTGCGAAGGCGAGTGCGGGCGGCGGCAGCGACATCCTGCTGCTCGTCGGGATCGCGATGGTGACCGTCGGACTGCTGTTCAAGGGGTCGGTCGGCCCTTTCCATCTGTGGACCCCCGATGTGTACCAGGGCGCCCCGACACCGGTGACCGCGTTCATGGCGGCCTGCACCAAGGTCGCGGCGTTCGCGGCGATGCTCAGGGTGTTCTCGGTGGCGATGGGACCGATGGCCTGGTCGTGGCGGCCGGTGCTGTGGATCGTCGCCATCGCGTCCATGCTGATCGGCTCGATCATCGGCATCACCCAGACCGACATGAAGCGGGTGCTGGCCTACTCGTCCATCGCGCACGCCGGGTTCATCCTGCTCGGAGTGATGGCGGTGAGCCAGCGGGGGGCGTCCGGCACCATGTTCTACCTGTTGACCTACGGGTTCGCCACCGTCGGGTCGTTCGCGATCTTCACCGTGGTCCGCCGGGGCGGGGGCGAGGCAAGCAGCCTGGCCGACTGGGCCGGCCTCGCAAAGCGCTCGCCGGTGCTCGCCGCGGTGATGAGCCTGTTCCTGCTGTCGTTCGCGGGAATTCCGCTGACCAGCGGTTTCATCGGCAAGCTGACCGTCTTCACCGCCGCTGTCGACGCCGGGATGGCCCCTCTGGTGGTCGTCGCGATGATCGCCACGGCCATCACCGCCTACTTCTACCTGCGCGTCATCGTCCTGATGTACTTCTCGTCCCCGACCACCGGGAACCCGGCCGGCGAGCCGTTCGTGGTGCTGCCCGGCCCGCTCACGGTCGGCGTCATCGGCCTGTCAGGCCTCGTCACCCTAGTCCTCGGGGTGGCCCCGGCGTGGTTCATCAGCCTGCTCTCGGTGCCATGGCCCCTGCTGTCGTGAGATGGGGTTTGATGGCACCCGCCGGATCCCGGGGTGGGCGGGGGACGTGTCCGGCAACTCACCTACCGCCCCGGCAGCCTCACGTAGGGTCGACAAGGTGAACGCTCCGACGATGCTGGCCGGAATCGAGCTCGCCGACCCCGCGCTCGCCGCCAGGGTGGCCAGCGGTCTTGCCAGGGTCGAGGAGCTTCTCGAGCGGGAACTGGCCAGCGAATTCGACTTCATGACAGAGGCCGCCGGCCACCTCATGCATGCCGGTGGCAAGCGGTTCCGACCGTTGTTCACTCTCGTAGCCGCCGGTGTCGGTCCCGATCCCGATGCCGAGCGAGTGATCATCGCCGCAGCGGTGGTCGAACTGATCCACCTCGCGTCGCTGTACCACGACGACGTGATGGATGAGGCCGACCTGCGCCGCGGCGAGAAGTCCGCCAACGCCCGGTGGGACAACTCGATCGCCATCCTGACCGGCGACTTCCTGTTCGCCCACGCGTCCCGGCTGGTCGCCGACCTCGGTCCGGTGGCGGTGCGGATCATCGCCGAGACCTTCGCCGAACTGGTCACCGGACAGACCAGGGAAACCGTCGGGCCGCGGGCCGGAGCCGATCCGATCGCCCACCACCTCACCGTGCTGGACGAGAAGACCGCGGCGCTGATCGACACCTGCGCCCGCTACGCCGGCATGTTCTCCGGCGCAACGGAGCGCGAGACCGTCGCGCTGCGCCGGTTCGGCCGGGCCGTCGGCGTCGCGTTCCAGGTTTCCGACGACATCATCGACGTGGTGTCCGGCGACTCGGGCAAGACGCTCGGGACCGACCTCCGCGAAGGAGTGCCGACGCTGGCCGCCCTGTACACGCAGGCTGATCCCGGCGCCGACCCCAGGCTGCTGGAACTCGTGACCGCCCCGATTGCGAGCGACGCCGAGGTGTACGAAGCTGTCGCGCTGCTCCGCGATTCGGCTGGTATGGCGAGGGCGAGGGAGACTCTCGAGGAATACGCCGCGGTCGCGCTGGCCGAGCTGGGCAACCTGCGGCCCTCCGTCGCGCGCGACGCGCTGGCCTCCCTGACCCATTTCGTTGTCGCTCGAACGCGCTGACCCCACCCGCTGATCATGTTCTCCGGATCACGTCCTGCCCGGCCGCGTTCCCTGTCACATTCCCTGGACTGTCCGGTTCAGCCGGCGGCCCCACCGGCCGACGTCGTCCCACCTGCCGCAGGCCGCTCACCGACAGCAGGCACAGGGCGACCCAGACCAACCCGAAACCGACCCACCTGGCCGGCGCCATGTGCTCGCCGACCACCAGCACGCCGATCAGGAACTGCACCACCGGCGTCAGATACTGGAGCAGCCCGAGAACAGACAGCGGCAGCGCCCTGGCCGCTGCGGCGAACGCCAGCAGCGGGACAACCGTGACCACACCCGACAGCAGCAGCAGGAGGACGTGCCCGGTGCCGTGCCCATGAAGCGTCGAACGGCCGAAAATCTGCAACGCCGCCAAGAATCCCGCGGCCGGCAGGAACAGCACCATGCCCTCGGCGGTCAGAGACGTGGTCGGCGGCAGCCCGATGACCTTCTTGACCAGGCCGTACAAAGCGAAACTTCCAGCGAGCACCAACGCCACCCAGGGAAAGCTGTCCGACCGCACGGCGATCACCACCACGGCGGCCGCGCCCAGCACCACCGCTGACCACTGCAACGGCTGCAGTCGCTCGGCGAAGAAGACCACGCCCAGGACGACGCTGACCAGCGGGTTGATGAAGTAACCCAGGGCCGCCTCGATCACCTGGCCGTTGTTGACGGCAAAGATGTAGACGCCCCAGTTGACCGATATCAGCGCGGAAGCCGCCACCACCCGCAACCAGGCCGCCGCACCCAGTCCCCGCAGCCTGGACCAGTCCCGTATCGCCGAGATCAGGATCACCATCATCACCAGCGACCAGACCATCCGGTGGGCGAGAATCTCCAAGGCTCCGGCGGGCTCGAGCAACGGCCAGTAGAGCGGGAACAGGCCCCAGATCGAATACGCGGCGACGCCGAAGACGACACCTCGACGCACGCCGTTTCCCCGTTCTCCCGGTCATCCTCCAGGCCGCGGATTCGTGAACACCGGTCCGCCCAACCAGGTTAACGCCGGCTGAGCCTGAACCGGACCGTGGACCTGGGTGGGGCAACCGCTGCCTGATCGGCTTCCAACACCCCGGCGAGATCGGCGATGACTCCGACGGGGGGCCCCTGTTGACGGTCACCTTGGATCCGACGAGATCGAGTGATCACCCAGAGGATCACAACGCCAGTCGGTGCGTTACCGATAGTTGGTGAACTGCAGCGCGACATCCAGGTCCGCGGCCTTGAGCAGCGCGATGACCGCCTGCAGGTCGTCGCGCTTCTTGCCCGTCACCCGCAGTTGATCACCCTGGATCTGCGCCTGCACACCCTTCGGTCCCTCGTCCCGGATCTTCTTCGAGATGATCTTCGCCTTGTCGGCGGCGATCCCCTGGACCAGCTTCCCGGCTGCCTTGTAGATCTTTCCGGAGGCGGAAGGTTCGTCGATTTCAAGCGCGCGCAGCGAGATGCCCCGCTTGATCAGCTTCTCCTTGAAGACGTCGATGGCAGCCAGGCACCGTTCCTCGGTGGACGCCGTCACATTGACCCCTTCCTCCCCGACCCAGCTGATCGCCGAATCAGTCCCACGGAAGTCGAACCGCTGACTCAGTTCCTTCGCTGTCTGGTTGAGCGCGTTGTCCGCCTCCTGGCGGTCGACCTTGCTGACGATGTCGAATGACGGATCAGCCATCTGGAATCCCCTTCTGTCGGGTGGATGCTGTGGAGCCGGCGAGCGGCCGGTTCGATTGTGTACCGAACCCGCGTGCCTTGTAGTCTGACCCGGCACCAGGCGTGAGTTCCAGGAGGTCCCATCCAGGGTTCATCCAGTAATTCGGATCGTGGACGGAGTCGACCGGACGCACGTTCCCGGCAGGTTGCCCGAGTGGCCAAAGGGAGCTGACTGTAAATCAGCCGCGCAAGCTACGGGAGTTCGAATCTCTCACCTGCCACGCAGGACCCAGGGCCGGCGGCCTTCCTCCAGGGGAAGACCGCCGGCCCTTCTCATGCCCGCGTTTTGATGGGCTGAGCAGGTTTGCGCCGCTGGGAATCGTGAGCAAACGGGCTGGCCGGGCCACTCGCCTTCACTCCCTGTTGTCCAAAACGCGCGCTATGGAGTGAAATCCACCCGGTCGGCAAAAAATTGTACGTTTGAGTGGTCAAATGTGCTCGTTTGAGGTTTACGCTCCATTCAGCTCACGCAGGTCACTTACACTCGGTCCCGCTCATCCGGTTCGACTTCACTCATTCGGCGCATTGCCGTGTCCCTCGACTGTCGGACCGGCTGCAAAGGCCACATACGCAAACAGGGCTGCCGACCCAGGGCTGCCAGCCCAGGAATGCCAGCCCAGGAATGCCAACGAGCGCTGCTAGGAGTCTTCGTGGAACGCTCCGCGCACCGCAGCTACAAGCCCAACCAGGTCTATCTGGCCAGCGCTGCGGTCGTCGCAGTCCTGTGCGTTCCGGTGTGGCTGTTCGCCGGCTCGCGCCCTGGGAAAGGGATCCTCGCCGGCGCCCCGTTCCTCACCCGGCTCATCGGTGTCGTCGTGCTCATCGGCGCCTTCGTCTGCTCGGAACGATGGCCGCTCAAGATCGAGCTGCGCCGCGAGACGGTGATGACCAGCCTGTCGGAGATCCCGCTGGTGGTCGGCCTGCTGGCGATGCCGGGCTGGTTCGTCGGCGTCGCGCACCTGAGCGCCGCTGGTTTGGTGTTCCTCAAGCGCAGCGACCCGTGGCGCTCCAGCGCCGTCAATTTTGCGGTGATCGCTGCGGAGGCCGGAACGGCGGCGGCGATCGTGGCGCTGCACCCGTACACCGTCGGCCGGCCCGCTTCCGGTGCGATCTACCAAATTTGGCCGACGGCTTTCGTCTACGCGGCGATCGGCGGTATCGCCGGCGCGCTGATCTCGGCACTGGCGGTGTGGTTGACCTTCCGGCTGGTCGGCACCGTCGAACCGATCCGCGGCGTGATGGCCCGGGCGGGGCTGGCGGCGGGCGCCTCCACGGTGTTCGCCGTGGTCGGCTTCGATCTGTGTTCCACCGTGCCCGGCATCGTGCTGTGCGTCGGGCTGACGGTCACCATGGTGGTCATCTATCGGAGCTACTCCAAGTTCGTCCGGCAGCACACGGACCTTTCCCGACTGTATGCGTTCGGCCGCCAGGTCACCGACGTCGGCTCGGACGCGACCACCTGGCCGGAGGTGCTGGAGAAGATCCGCGAACTGCTCAACGCGGAAGTCGCCATGGCGCACCTCAACGACCCCGCCGACGGGTTCAGCACGATCACCGCCGTCGCACCTGAACAAGACGTGAGCGTGGCGCCGGTGCGCCAGGACGACGAGCTCCTGCGCGTCGCCGCCCGGTCCGGGCAACTGTTGGTCGCCAGGGACAGCACGCAGGACTCCCGCCAGCTGGCCGCGCTCGCGAGCAGGGACGCATGGGACGTCATGATCGTGTCGCTGCGGTCCGGTGAGCAGAAGGGCAGCTTCCTGGAGGTCAGGAACAGACGTAGCCGCTGGGGCCGGTTCGGCGCGAACGATCTGCGGCTGCTCGAGACGTTGAGCAGTACGGTGGCGGCGGCGATGGACCGTCTCCGGCTCGTCGAAAGGCTGCGCCACGAGGCCTACCACGACGCGGCGACGGGCTTGCTGAACTGGCGTGGACTTTCCGCCGAGGTCGACAAGGAGTTGACCGCGAAGACCATCGGCGCGGTCATGCTGCTGCAGCTGGAGATCCTGCCCGAGGTGAACAACGCCATCGGCCATGACCGGGGGGACCGGCTGCTGGTCGCTGCGGCCGACCGGCTGGTCACCGCGCTGGGGGCCGACCACCTGGTGGCGCGGATCGAGTCCGACCGCTTCGCCGTGCTGCTGCCGCCGCTCGACACCCCGAAGATGCTCAGCCGCGCCGCCGAGATCATGGCCGCTGTCGGTGGTGCCTACGCCCTGGATGGGGTCGAGGTGGAGCCACACGCTCACGCCGGCATCGCCTACGTCGGCAACTCGACCACCGAAGGGGGCGCCGGCGAGGCTGTCAGGGACGTCAGCACCTTGCTGCAGCGGGCCGAGATGGCGCTGATGGCCGCCCAGTCATCGAGTCAGCCGCTGCGGATCTACGGGGTCAGCATGGGCGAGGTGTTCCGCCGCCGGTTCCAGTTGGTCACCCAGTTCCGCAAAGCCGTCGACGACGGTCTCATCACCGTCCACTATCAACCCAAGGTCAACCTTGCCGATCGATCGTTGGTCGGCGTCGAGGCACTCGTCCGTTGGACCCATCCAGAATTCGGTCCGGTCTCCCCGGCGGAGTTCGTCGAAGCAATCGAGACCACCCGGTCGATCGACACCCTGCTGCACCATGTGCTGGACACCGTGCTGGCTCAGATCGCCGCCTGGAACAAGCGCGACGTGAAGATCCGGGTGGCAGTCAATCTGTCGGTCCGCAACCTCACCGGGCCGAACTTCCCCAAAGCCGTCCGGGCCGCCCTGGACAAGTACGGTGTCGACCCCGAAATGCTGACGTTCGAGATCACCGAGTCGAGCGTGATGGCCGACCCGGAAGGATCGTTGCCGATCCTGCGCACCCTGCATTCCATGGGCATCAACCTCTCGGTCGACGACTTCGGCACCGGGTATTCCTCGCTCGCCTACCTGCGCCGATTGCCGATCAGCGAGATCAAGATCGACAAGTCCTTCGTCTTCGGGATGATGACCGACCTCAGCGATTTCGCGATCGTCAGGGCCATCATCGACCTGGGCCATTCACTCGGTCTGCGGGTGGTCGCGGAGGGGGTCGAGGAAGAGGTGGCGCGGGATGCGCTGCGGGTACTCAAATGCGATGAGATGCAGGGTTTCCTGGAGGGGCGCCCGATGGCCATCGAAAAGCTCGAGGCCTGGATGAGCACCCGGACGGTTCGGATGCCGAGCATCGGCGAGATCCTGCAGCCGCGCCGCCTGATCGGCTGACCGCTCCGACGCAGGCCAGGCGAAGCTGCGTTGCCGCGAAGTTTCGGCCCTCGGGCCGGTGAGGTACAGTTGCGACGGCTCTCAGGCGGGCATTTCCGCGCTGGGAGCAGCAGTGTGTGCCCATCAAGCGGGCCGTTCCGACGGTCGGCCCGGTGGTGCCCCTTTAGCTCAGTCGGCAGAGCGTCTCCATGGTGAGGAGAAGGTCTACGGTTCGATTCCGTAAAGGGGCTCGAAGTATCCGGTGGCGTCCTTGTCGGAGTCGCCGGCCGACCTTCGCCCGTGGCGCTGCGCCACAGACATGTCCCACTCGGCGGTGTAGCTCAGCTGGTAGAGCAAGCGGCTCATAATCGCTGTGTCGCCGGTTCAAGTCCGGCCACCGCTACCCATCCGGGCGCCCACCCCGGGGTCCGACCATTCCGAGCGTTCGCGGCGTCGCCGCGTTCTCGTATCGCTCCGCAACAAGAAAGAGGCAGCTACCGTGGCCGCCACCGACGTTCGTCCGAAGATCACGCTCGCCTGCGAGCAGTGCAAGCACCGTAACTACATCACCCGTAAGAACCGTCGCAACGATCCCGATCGTCTCGAGATCAAGAAGTTCTGCCCGAACTGCGGTCTGCACCGTACGCACAAGGAAACCCGCTAGCCCGTGCCGCTCGATCCGTCCTACGTCGGAAGGGTGTTCGCCTCCATCGAGCCCTACACCGTCGGGATCGAGAAGATCCGTGAGTTCGCCGCTGCGATCGGTGACGAAAATCCGATCAGCCATGACCCGGTCGCCGCCTCGGCGGCCGGGCACCACGGCGTGGTCGCCCCGCCGACGTTCGCCATCGCGGCCATCGCCAGATATCAGGATCGGGTCGTCTTCGACCCGTCCCTCGGGCTGGATTTTTCGAGAGTGGTGCACGGCGACCAGCGGTTCGTGCATCACCGGGCGATCATCGCCGGAGACGTGCTGACCTGCGACATCGTGGTGGAAGCGATCCGCACCGTCGGATCCAACGACCTGCTGACGCTACGGTCCGAGTTGAGTGGCGCCGACGGACAGCCGGTCACCACCGGCTTCTCGACTCTGGTGGCGAGGGGCACCGCCGGATGACCCGCAGACGATGACATCAACAGGAACGACAGCACCAGAAATGACGGCACCAGGAATGACGGCACCAGGAATGACGGCAGCGGCCACCACAGCACCAGGAATGACAGCAGCCGGCATCACCCCGGCGGGCGTCCGGCCGGAAGCCGGTCCGCTGGATCCGCCATTGCTCTCCTCGCTGACCGTGGGCGATGCATTGCCGCCGGCCGAGTACCCGGTGACCCGTGAGCGGCTGGTGCGGTACGCCGGGGCGTCCGGTGACTTCAATCCGATTCACTGGAATGCGAGGGTGGCCACCGGGGTCGGACTGCCGGACGTGATCGCCCACGGCATGCTGACGATGGCGCTGGCCGCCAGGGCGGTCACCGACTGGGCCGGCGACCCCGCTGCCGTGATCGACTTCTCCGTCCGGTTCACCCGCCCGGTGGTGGTCCCTGACGACGGCCTCGGCGCGCTGATCTCGGTGACGGGAACGGTCGCCGCCCTTGATCCCGACGCCGGCACGGCCCGGGTCGACCTGGTCGTCAGAGCAGCGGGTGTGACCGTACTGGGCAAGGCCAGGGCACTCGTCCGGTTGCCCTGACCCTGGCCGGTTTGCCTCGCCTGCGTCTGCCCCTAGTCCTTCCCGCTGCGCAGAAAGTCGCCCATCCGCCGGACCCCGGTCTCCAGGTCCGCGTCGCCCAGGGCGTACGACAGCCGGAAGTAGCCCGGTGTGCCGAACGCCTCACCGGGCACCACTGCCACCTCTGCATGCTCCAGGACCAGCGCGGCCAATTCGGCCGACGACTGCGGACGCACGCCACCGAAGTCCCTGCCCAGCAGCCCGGTCACGGACGGGTACACGTAGAACGCCCCGTGCGGCTCCGGGCAACTGATTCCGGGGATATCGGAGAGCAGCTCCACCATGCGTTTACGCCGGCGGTCGAACGCCGCCCGCATCATCTCCACCGCATCCAGCGGGCCGCTGACCGCCTCCAGCGCGGCCCGCTGAGAGATGTTGTTGACGTTCGAGCTCAGGTGCGACTGGAGGTTGATGGCGGCGGTCACCACGTCCTGCGGCCCGATCAGCCAGCCGACCCGCCAGCCCGTCATGGCGTAGGTCTTGGCGACCCCGTTGACGACGATGCAGTGATCTGCCAGTTCCGGCACGACCGCCGGCATCGACACGTGCTCAGCACCGCCGTACACGAGATGTTCGTAGATCTCGTCGGTGATCACCCAGATGCCCTTGTCCACGGCCCACCGCCCGATGGCCTCGACCTGTTCCGGCGGGTACACCGCGCCGGTCGGGTTCGACGGTGAACAGAACAGCAGCACCTTCGTCCGCGGGGTGAGTGCGGCCTGCAGCTGGTCGATCGTCACCAGATAGCCCGCGGTCTCGTCGGCGACCACCGGGACGCTGACCCCGCCCGCCAGGCTGATCGCCTCCGGATACGTCGTCCAGTAGGGGGTAGGCAGGATGACCTCGTCGCCCGGATCCAGCAGGGTGGCGAATGCCTGGTAGACGGCCTGCTTGCCGCCGTTGGTGACGAGCACCTGGGAGGCCTTCACGACGAAGTTCGAGTCGCGGGCGGTCTTGTCGGCGATCGCCTGCCGGAGTTCGGGCAGGCCAGCCGCCGGCGTGTAGCGGTGATTGGCCGGGTCCCAGGCAGCGTCGGCGGCCACCTTGACGATCGCCTGCGGCGTCGGAAAATCGGGCTCGCCGGCTCCGAAACCGATCACCGGCCGGCCGGCCGCCTTGAGCGCCTTGGCCTTCGCGTCGACCGCCAGCGTTGCCGATTCGGCGATCGCGGCGATCCGGTCGGATATGCGTTTTCCCACGGCCGTCATCCTTCCAGGTCGGCCGACGGTGCGCCGACCTTTCCGCAGAAGCCGCCGATGGGCGACGAAAGGGCCGGCCACCCCGCGCCTTCTCAGGAGCGCTGGGTGGCCGGCCAGTTCAGCAACGCGGTCGGTTCAGATCAGACCCTGGGACTTGAGCCACTCAGTGGCGACCTGGGCAAGATCGGTGCCGCTGCCGGCCTTTTTGCCAAGATCGGACAGCACCTGGGTGGTCAGCTTCGCCGAGACGGCGTTGAGCGCGGCGTCGACCCCGGGGGAGTCCTTCTTTGCGTTGATCACCGGCAGCACGTTCTGTGCCGTGAACATATTCTTCGGATCCTCGAGCACGACAAACTTATTCGCCTCGATGGCCGGATCGGTGGTGAAGATGTCGGCGGCATCGACCTGGCCGTTCTTCAGAGCTGCCACCGACAGTGGGCCGCCGGCATCCAGCACCTTGAGCTGTCCGAACACGACGTTGTACTTCGCCTTCTGGCCGGGGAGCCCGTCGGCCCTGGTCTTCAACTCCGGCGGGCCACCCATGATCAGGTCACCGGCATGGGCAGCCAGGTCGCCGATCGACTTCAGGTTGTACTTGGCCGCCGTGGCGGCCGTCACCGTGACGCTGTCCTTGTCCTGGGCCTCCGACTGGGCGAGAACCTTGAGGTCACTGCCCAGGGCGGCCGGCAACGCCTTGAACACGTCCTCCGAACTGGCAGCGGTCGTTTTCGGATCCTTGTAGGCGAGCAGGTTTCCGCTGTAGTCCGCGATCAGATCGATCGACCCGTCCTTGACGGCCGGGATGTATACCTCGCGGCTGCCGATTTTCGGCTTGTAGTTGATCGTCGCACCCTTCGCCTCCAGCGCGGCGCCGTAGATATTCATCATCAATTCGCTCTCGGAGAAGTTCGCCGAGCCGATGGTGAGGGTGGTCCCGGTCAGGTCGCTGCCGCCGCCCGCCGAACCCGATGCGGCCGAACTTGATCCGACTGGGCTCGATGCTGGCGAGCTCGACCCGTCAGAGCTCGATCCCGGCGCGGACGATGACGAACCCGAACCGCCGGCCGAGCTGTCGGCCGACGATGCGGCGGGCGACGATACCTCGGGCGACGATACCTCGGTCGACGATGCTGCGGTCGACGAGGTGTTACTCGTTGTCGAACTCGTGTTGCTGGCGCAGGCGCTCACCGCCAGAGCGGTGGCCGCCAGGGCGGCGAGGATGGTGGCGCGAGAGCGGATCATGCGTTCTCCTTCTGCTGCGATCGGCCCACTGCCGATCGCGGTTGGGGACAAATGCGTGAGGAACATTTCAGCCGACGGCGGCTGCCCGTACGCCGGCGCTTTCCGGTCCCGCGGAGGCGCGAGCAGCCTGTCCTATGGCGGAAGGGGCGGCCGGATCGCCGTCTGCGCCCCCGCCCATCGCCGATCCCGTGCCGGAACCCGGTCCAGCCGGGTTCGACCTCCGGTAACGCCGGGTTATTCCGCGCGAGGTCGAATAGCGCTGGATCGTGGCCATAACGAGATCTACGGTCAGCGCGAGCGCGGCGACCAGAGCCGCGCCGGCCAGCAGCTGGCCGGTGGCTGCATGACCGGGTTCGGTGTCCTGGAACGGTCCCTGCTGCAGGCCGAAGTAGATCGGATCGCCGAGCCCACCCAGCCCGATGTACGCACCGATGGTGGCGCTGGCGATCACCTGCAGGGTGGCGCTACGCAGACCGGACATCATCAGCGGGAACGCGTTGGGTAGCTCCACCTGCAGCAGCACCTGCAGGCCGGTCATTCCCATTCCCGTCGCGGCGTCCCGGACAGCCGGATCCACCGACTGCACACCGGCATAGGTGTTGGACAGAATAGGTGGGACGGCCAGCAGCACCAGCACGATCTCGACCGGGATGATGTACGGCAGGTTGGTCCGGCCGGTGAACTGCGGCGAGATCAGGATGAACAGCAGCACCATCAGGCCGAAGGTGGGCAGCGCCCGGCTGGCATTGACGGAGCCGACGACGACCGAACCGCCCCTTCCCGTGTGCCCGATGTACAGGCCGAGGGGGACTGCGATCAGCACACCGATCAGCACGGCCCCGAACGAGTAGAGGAGGTGGTCGTTGATGTTCTTCCACAACCCGTCCTTGCCGGCCCAGTTGCCGGCAGTGGTCAGATACGCCCATAGATCATGGATCATCGCGCCGACACCGCCCGGCGCCAGGGTGTGAGCGACCTGGTTGCGAACTGGATCGTCAGATCCAGCGCGAGCGCCAGGAGCAGTGACAGCAGGACGCCGATCACGATGGGCGGTCCCTGGCTGCCGGGCTGCAGACTCAGCCCCTCGGTGAAGAGCGTCCCGAGTTGCGCAGTGCCGATGAAGGTTGCGACGGCCACCAGGCTGACGTTCGCAACGGTGGCCACCCGAACGCCGGCGGCGATCACCGGCACGGCCAGCGGCAACTCCACCGCGAAGAATCGGCCGACCGGTTTGTAGCCCATCGCGGTCGCGGCCTGCATGGCATCCGGCGGGACCGAGGCGAGGCCGTCTGCGACGACTCTGACCAGCAACGCCACCGCATACACCGTCAGCGCGACGACCACGTTGAGGACGTCGAGAACTTTGGTGTGGAGAATGCCCGGCATCACGACGAAGAGCACCAGCGACGGGATTGTGTACAGCAGCCCCGCCAATGTGATGACGGGCGGGTACACCCACTTGAACCGGGCCGCGATCCATCCGAGCGGAAGAGCGAGAACCAGCCCGATCAGCACCGGGATGACGGCCAGCTTCGCGTGTGCCCAGAGGTAGCCGAAGATCTGGCCCGAGTGGGCGTTGAAGTAGTCGAGCATCAGCCGGTCGCCACCGTGGTCGCCCCGACGCCCGTCGTCTGCTGGTCGGCGGCTCCGCGACCGTGAGGTGCGCCGGCCCGCTCCGCCGCCGCCTTCGCCTCGATCCGGGCAATCACGTCGGCAGTGGTCACGGTCCCGAGGAAGACGGAGTCCCCGTCCACGATGACGCCGCGACCAGACGGCGACGAGAGGGCAGCGTCGAGCGCGGTCCGCAGGGTGCCGCCCACCGTCGCCAGGGTGCCCCCGAGGTTGAGCACGTCGGGGGTGACGGTGGCCTGGGGGTCCCAGCCGGGCCGGTCGACGTGCAGCCAGCCTTGCGGCCGACGCCGGTCGTCGAGTACCAGCACCCAGCCCTCCTGTGCCACCTCCCGCGCCGCCGACAGGCCGCTGCCGACCAATATGGCCCGCTCGTCCCGCACCGGCACGGTATCGGTGGTGAAGCCCAGCGCCCGGTAGCCGCGATCGCGCCCGACGAAGGCGGCCACGAAGGCGTTGGCCGGCCGGGACAGTAATTCCGCAGGCGTGGCGAGTTGGGCGAGAATGCCGCCGACGTTCAGCACGGCTACCTGGTCACCCATCTTGATGGCCTCGTCGATATCGTGCGTGACGAAGACGATCGTCTTCCCCAGGTCGGACTGCAGTCGCAGGAATTCCTGTTGTAGCTGGTCCCGGACGACGGGGTCGACGGCGGAGAAGGGCTCGTCCATCAGCATCACCGGCGGATCTGCCGCCAGCGCCCTGGCCACCCCGACCCGCTGCTGCTGCCCGCCGGAGAGCTGGGCCGGATAGCGGCCGGCGAACCGGGCCTCCAGCCCGACCCGCTCCATCAGCTCCAGCCCCCGCGCTCTTGACTGCTTCCGGTCCTGGCCGAGCAGGCCCGGCACCGTGGTGATGTTCTGCAGGATCGTCCGGTGTGGAAACAGCCCGGCGTGTTGGATGACGTAACCGATACCGCGCCGCAGGGCGGCCGGCTCGACCTTGGAGGTGTCCTGGTCGTCCAGCCAGATGGTGCCGCCGGTCGGGTCTATCATCCGGTTGATCATCCGCAGTGAGGTGGTCTTGCCGCAGCCGGAAGGACCTACGAGCACCGTGATCTGGCCGGACGGTGCTTCCAGGTTGAGGTGGTCGACGGCGATGGTGCCGTCCGGAAAGCGCTTGGTCACCGAGTCGAATCGAATCATTTGCCGCACCACCGTTGGGGTGTAGGGGGGTCGGATCGGTTCTCTTACCGGATATACCGCTGTACTCGATGCACCGCCGTACTCGATGCACCGTTCTCACCGAGGTACCGCTGTCCCACATGTGCCGCTGTCCCACATGTACCGCTGTCCCACATGTACCGCTGTCCTACATGTACCGCTGTCCTACATGTACCGCTGGGGCGACCGGCGAAACCGCTCAATCGCCACCGATTGGTGACGGCCGACCAACTGCACCGAATCCGCCGACCGGTGGAACCCTGCCAACACACCGGCCGAGCGTCAAGGTCTGTTTCCTGGCAGTGCCTCGAGCGGTCGGGTTCGTCAACCCGCTGGAAGACTCTCACCGATGCCCGACAGCGACCGCCACACTGTCCCGATGACGATCGAGATCGGCGATGGCGTGCTGCGATGTGCCCAGATCGCCCAGGTGGCAAGCGGCGCCGGAGACGTCCATCTGGCTCCGGCGGGCCGCGAACGAGCGGCTCGTTCGGCCGCTTTCGCCGACCGGGTGGCCGGCACCCGGCTGTTGTACGGCCGTTCGACGGGGGTGGGTGCCAACCGCACCGTGGCCCTGCCGGCCCATTCGCCGGGGAGAGCCGACGTGGACAGCGAAAACGGCGAGGTAGGGATCAACTCCGGAGCCCTTGTCGCTGACGATCCGGTTCTCCGGCTGTTGAGGAGCCACGCCACCGCTGCCGGGCCGCTGAGATCCGCCGCTCGGGTCAGGGCGATGCTGTGCATCCGACTGAACCAGCTGGCACAGGGCGGAAGCGGTGTCCGGCCGCTCATCCTGGACGCGCTCCTGCAGCTGCTCCGGGCCGGGGCCCTGCCACCAGTTCGCGAGCTCGGAAGTATCGGGACCGGTGACCTGTCGGCGCTGGCCACAGTGGCCCTGGTGCTGTGCGGCGACCTCGCGCCACGCTCGGTGGGGCCTTCGGCAGCCGACGTCGCGGCCACCCCGGCCATCCCGGCGATCCGATTCCGCGCCGGCGACGGCCTTGCCTTCATCAGCAGCAACGCCGCCACCCTGGGCGATGCGGCCCTGGCAGTCCAGGACCTGGCGGGACTGGCCGCGGCGGTCCTGCCGGTCGCCGCGCTCACCTTCACCGGGCTCCGGGGCAACGCCGAGGCGTACTCGGCCGGGGTGGGGATCGCCACCCCCTTCCCCGGTGCGCGGCACGTCTGCCGAGCCATGCGCGAGTTGCTCGGCGCCGACCAGCACGGTGTCCGGGCCGGACGGACCGGCCCGGCGCGGATCCAGGACCCGTTTGCCCTGCGGGCCTTGCCCCAGGTACACGGACCCCTGATCGATTCTTTGGACGCGGCGGCAGCGACGGTGGAGGCCCTGGTGAACACCGCTTCCGAGAACCCGCTGCTCAGGCCGGAACACTCGGTGCCCTACTCATCTGGCACCCCATCATCTGGCACCCCATCATCTGGCACCGAATCGTCTGGCACCGACCTGTCTGATGCCGGGCCCGCGCCGGTCGGTCTCGTCGCCCACCATGGCGGCTTCCACCTGGCCTATCTCCAGTTGGCGATGGACGGACTCGGACTGGCGGCGCTGCGCAGCGCGCAGCTGGTGCTGGCCCGGCTGTCCGCGCTGTGCGAACCGGCGCTGACCGGACTGCCAGCGTTTCTGGGCGACGGGAGTCTGGCGGCCTCGGGTGTGATGGCCTGCGAATACGTCGCTGCCGGGGCGCTGGCCGAGATCCGGGCAGCGGCCGTCCCGGCCGGCCTGCAGACCGCGGTGCTCTCCCGGGGGGTCGAGGAGGACGCCAGCTTCGCCTCGCTTGCCGCTACCCAGGCCAGCAGGATCGCGGTGAGTTACCGGCGGTTGCTGGCGGTGGAACTAGTGGTAGCCGTCCGGGCCGTCCGGATGCTGCCGCCCGGACCGGCGCTGCCGGACGGGGTGGCCGCGGCCCTGCAGATCTGTGCCGATCTTCCGGCCGATCGCGTCGACCGGGACCTGACGGCAGACCTGGAGTCGGCCGCCGATCTCCTGCACCCCTTGGCTGCCCTGGTCGACCTGCGGTGAACGGTTCGCGGCCTCGGCGTTCCGTGCCTTACACTGGGATGTCCGGGTCGACATTTCGGGTCTGTTCAAGCATGCCTGTGCCCGAGCAATCAGCCCGAGCAATGATGTCGGCGTCAGCAGGCGTTCGGATTCCACCAGATGGATCCAGACGGGTCGACCCACATGGTTCGACCCACATGGTTCGACCTAGTTGGTTCGACCTAGTTGGTCCACCCAGTTGGTTCGACTTAGTTGGTTCGACTTAGATGGTTCGACCCAGAGGGTGGATCCCAGAGGGTGGATCCCAGAGGGGCGTGGCTCAATTGGTAGAGCAGCGGTCTCCAAAACCGCAGGTTGCAGGTTCAAGTCCTGTCGCCCCTGCAGAGCAGATTGTCGGGTCAGATGATCAAGGGCAGCGATCAAACCCGTCCGCCCGCTCCCGGGCGGCGTGGAGCAGCACGAGACGAGGATCTGCGTGAGCAACGAGCTTGACGGTGTGAAGGACGACGGCCCGGGTGCTGCTGCGCCGTCGGCCGATCAGGCTCGGGAGGCGATCGGTCCGGACGTCGCGAGATCGACTGATGCGACTGAATCGGCAGCAGATGCAGGTGCGGCGACGTTATCGCTGAGCGGATCCGGATCTGGGGGATCGGCTGACGACGAGTCATCCGATGAGCTGTCCGACGTGGGTGACGGCACCTCGAACGGCGTGCGGGAGTCGGCTCTGGTCGGCGCCAATTCGGCCGGTTCGGCGCGCGCTGCGGCCCGGCGGTCGGGTGTCCGTAGTGGATCCACCCCGGTGAAGGGCGCCGCCACCAGGCAACGCGACGTGCTGACCGACACCAGGGGAAGCATTTTCGCCCGACTGCTGCGATTCCTGCGGGAAGTGGTCGCCGAGCTCCGCAAGGTGATCTGGCCGGCTCGCAACCAGATGATCACCTACACCATCGTGGTGATCGTGTTCGTTGTCTTCATGGTCGCGCTGGTCGCCGGCCTGGACGTGCTGTTCGCCAAGGGTGTGCTGTCCGTCTTCGGCTGACCGTGCCGGACAGGCACCACTTCGGCCGATGGGCCCGCAGGAGCACCGGCGGAGCCGGCTGCCTGCAAGCGCTTGATCGTTAGTTGGGGAGCGAATTCGAAGATGTCGAAATCGCGCAGTGTAGATGAGAGCTGCAGATGAGGAAGAGAGTTTGATCGTGTCGAGTTCTGCCGAATCCACCACCGTGGGGTCAGCCGAGGAAACGCCGACCGGCCACGTCGAAGGCGATGTGTCGAGCGACGCTGCCGTCACCGTGCCTACCCAGACCACCGACGGCGAGTCCGCTGCAGCACAGTCCGAGGTGGATATCGACGCCCCCCCGGTCGATGCCATCGCTGAGCTCAAGGCCTCGCTGCGCCGGGCGGCCGGGGAGTGGTACGTGGTGCACTCCTACGCCGGATACGAGAACAAGGTCAAGACCAACCTGGAGACCCGCATCAAGTCGCTGGACATGGAGGAGTTCATCTTCCAGATCGAGGTGCCGACCGAGGAGGTCACCGAGATCAAGAACGGCCAGCGCAAACTGGTGCAGCGCAAGGTGTACCCGGGCTACATCCTGGTGCGGATGGATCTGACCGACGCGTCCTGGAGCGCCGTCCGGAACACCCCCGGCGTCACCGGTTTCGTCGGCGCGACCGCCCAGCGACCGTCGGCCCTGTCCCTCGACGACGTGGTCAAGATTCTCGTCCCGGCGTTGCCCAAGAAGTCCGTCGCCGGCGAGAGCGGGTCAGGGGGCGTGTCGGTGCGGACCGAGGTCGACTACACCGTCGGCGAGTCGGTCACCGTCATGGACGGGCCGTTCGCGACCTTGCCGGCCACCATCAACGAGGTCAATGCCGACGCCCAGAAGCTCAAGGTGCTGGTCTCGATCTTCGGCCGCGAGACTCCGGTCGAACTGTCGTTCACCCAGGTCGCCAAGATCTGATCGCTGTCTCCACCGCTGTCCAGAACCAGCACTCCGTCACATACCCAGCAGAAATCAGGAAGAGAAATGCCTCCGAAGAAGAAGAAGCTCGCGGCCGTCGTCAAGCTGCAGATCAAGGCCGGGATGGCCAACCCGGCCCCGCCCGTCGGCCCGGCTCTCGGCCAGCACGGCGTTAACATCATGGAGTTCTGCAAGGCCTACAACGCCGCGACCGAGTCGCAGCGCGGCGATGTCGTACCGGTGGAGATCTCCATCTACGAAGACCGTTCGTTCGACTTCAAGCTCAAGACGCCGCCCGCAGCCCGGCTGCTGCTCAAGGCCGCCGGTGTCGAAAAGGGGTCCGGCACCCCGCACACCACCAAGGTTGCGAGCATCACCGCTGCCCAGGTGCGCGAGATCGCCGCGATGAAGCAGGTCGACCTGAACGCCAACGACATCGACGCCGCCGCGAAGATCATCTCCGGCACCGCCCGCTCGATGGGCATCACTGTTAAGGACTGACCCAAACTGCCCGGGGACGCTGTCAGCGCCCTCATCAGTCGCGTGGGAGGGCCGAGCGCCGGTCCGTCGAACCACGAACTCCGCAATCTCAAGAAGGAGAAGGAAATGAAGCGCTCCAAGGCTTACCGGACGGCACTTGAACTGGTCGACCGGGAGAATCTCTACAGCCCGCTCGAGGCCGCCACTCTGGCCCAGAAGACCTCGGTCACCAAGATGGACAGCACGGTGGAGGTCGCTCTGCTCCTGGGGGTCGATCCCCGCAAGGCCGACCAGATGGTCCGCGGCACCGTCAACCTGCCGCACGGCACCGGCAAGACGGCCCGGGTGGTCGTGTTCGCAGTCGGTGACAAGGCGGCAGAGGCCGAGGCCGCCGGCGCCGACGTGGTGGGCAGCGACGATCTGATCGCCCGGATCCAGGGCGGCTGGGTTGACTTCGACGCCGCGATCGCCACCCCGGACCAGATGGCCAAGGTCGGTCGTATCGCCCGTGTGCTGGGCCCGCGTGGCCTGATGCCCAACCCGAAGACCGGCACCGTGACCGCGGACGTAGCGAAGGCCGTTGCGGACATCAAGGGCGGAAAGATCAACTTCCGGGTCGACAAGGCCGCCAACTTGCACATGGTCATCGGCAAGGTGTCGTTCCCGATCGAGAAGCTGGTGGAGAACTACTCCGCCGCGCTGGACGAGGTGCTCCGGGTCAAGCCGTCCACCGCCAAGGGCCGTTACCTCAAGAAGGTCTACTTCTCGACCACCATGGGACCCGGCATTCCGGTCGACCCGGCACGGACGCGCAACCTGCTCGAGGTCGAAGAAGGCTGACCGGATCGGCGGGTCAGGAAGGGTGCACATGAGAGCACGAATCAGAAGGTTGGGCGGGCCGGCGGCTGCCCTGGTCGTCACGGTCATCCTCGCGGGTTGCGGCAACACCATCGCCGGTACGGCCGCGCCGGCGTCCTCCGTCCCAGCGGCGACGACTCCCTCGCCGGTCCAGACCAGCAGCGATGCTGCGACAGTCGCTTCGACCACGGATGCGGCAAGCGCCCCTTCGACGACCGACGCCATCAGGCCATCGGACACGGCCACGTCCGCCGATTCGTCCACTGCCAACCCGCCGGTCACCTCCGGCTCGGCAGCCGGCCGCAGCGTGGATCCGGTCGCATTCGCCGACCGGCTGCAGAAGGCGGCGGCCACTGTCAGGAGCCTGGTCGGGACTATCCAGGTCACCTCCTCGCCGACCTCGGTCCAGGGCAACTTCTCGGAGATCGCATCCGGCGGAAAGGTTTCAGCCGTCGACATGACCATGTTCATCGACGTCGGCGGACGCAAGGTGGCCATCAAGGTCAGGATCGTCGGCGGCAAGGCCTACCTCGGGGGCGACCAGCTGCTCACGGCGGTGGGAGCCACGGACAAGCAGTGGGCGTTGGTGAACGCAAAGTCGTCGAACTCCACGCTGCGCGGCATGGCCGATCAATTGGACGGCTACCTGAATTCGGCGAGCACCGACCAGTACACCGGATACGCCCTGGCCGCCAGGACCGTCGTCGACCGGGGCCCCGATCTGGTAGGGGCTGTTCGGACCGAGAAATACGACGTCGACGTCGACGTGGCCGCGGCGGTCAGGTCCATGAAGGGCTCCGCCAGGAGATCCATGGAGACCCTTGTCACGGCCGGAGTCAAAACGCTCCCGGTGACGTTGTCTCTGGACCGCTCGAACCGGTTGGTGCAATCCGTCACGCATCTGAAAGCGGGCGGCGTCGACTCTGACACCGTCTTCCGGGTGACCCGCTACGACACACCCGTCAGTATCAAGGTGCCTGCCGCGGCGGACGTCTACACCGGCTGATCGCCGGCCCTCCCGATCACGGGTTTGGTCGACGTCCCGCCGCCGGGTATCGTCAAGAAGTTCCACCGAAGACCGTCGGTCCCTGATGCCCGAATTCGGGCAGCCCCCGGGCAATCAGGCCAAGGTCCGCCAGCAGGCGGGCGGCCGACGCAGGAGGACGAGGTTCGAATAGCCGGTCTTCGATCGGCGGCATTCAACGCCCCGTGCCCCTGCGGCCGGGGCGTTCGTCGTGCCCGGAGCTTCACTGTCCGGGTCTCTCACCCGACAAAGTTCTGCTGTCCGCTAGTTCAATCAGGATCGAGCACTACGAGGAAATAGGAAAGGAGGCGAGGATGGCAAAGGCCGACAAGGTCGCCACAGTTGCCGAGATCGCGGATCGATTCCGTAATTCATCTGCCGCGGTCGTCACCGAATACCGCGGCTTGACGATGGCGCAGCTGACCACGCTCCGCAAATCGTTGGGCGCGGACACCGCCTACACCGTCGCCAAGAACACTCTGGTCAAGCGGGCGGCCGCCGATGCCGGCGTGGCGGGTCTCGACGAGTGGTTCAGCGGCCCCACCGCAGTCGCATTCATCGCAGGCGAACCCGTCGACGCCGCGAAGGTTCTTCGCGACTTCGCCAAGACCAATCCGCTGCTGGTCATCAAGGGCGGCATTCTAGACGGCCGGACTATCAACGCCGACGAGGTCGGCAAACTGGCCGACCTGGAGTCCCGGGACGTGCTCCTTGCCAAGATGGCGGGCGCCATGCTGGCGACCCTCACCAAAGCGGCAGTCGTCCTCAACGCGCTTCCCTCGCAGGTCGCACGGCTTGCTGCGGCGCTCCTCGAGAAGCGGACAGCTACCGAAGGGGCGCCAGAGGTTCCGTCCATCGAGGCCGCCGACGACGCCGCGGAGTCCGCCGACGACGCACCAGCGGCTTCCGATCAGTCCGCAACACCGGAGTCCGCAACACCGGAGTCCGCAACACCGGAGTCCGTGAACCCGGAGTCCGTGACCCCGGAGGTCGCAACGTCTGAGGTCGCTACCGCTGAGGTCGCTACAGCTGAGGTCGCTACTCCGGAGGTCGCTACCCCGGAGGTCGCAACGCCTGAGGTCGCTACCGCTGAGGTCGCTACTCCGGAGGTCGTCGATACCCCTGAGGTCGCTGCACCGGAGTCCGCAGCGGTCGCACCCGCCGAGCAGGGGACCCCGTCCACGGACGAGGCTCCGGCAGCGGAGGCTCTTGCAGACGAGGCTCTCGCTCACCGGCCATCCGCTGACGAGGCAGAGCAGGTTCCCACACCGGACGCCTGATCGTCAGTCGTACCAGCCCCACCCCACCACAATCCAAAACCCACGGAACCCGGAATGCCGAACAGGTACCGGAGTGACGTACCACTGAAAGGACGCCCATCATGGCGAAACTGACCACCGGCGAACTGCTCGAGGCCTTCAAGGAATTGACCCTCATCGAGCTTTCCGAATTCGTGAAGCAGTTCGAGGACACATTCGGCGTCACCGCGGCCGCCCCGGTCGCGCCCGCCGCTGCCGGCGGCGGAGCCGCCCCGGTCGAGGCAGTCGAGGAGCAGGACGAGTTCGACGTCATCCTCGAGTCGGCCGGCGAGAAGAAGGTTCAGGTCATCAAGGCCGTCCGCGAGCTCGTCTCGGGCCTTGGCCTGAAAGAAGCCAAGGACCTCGTCGACGCCGCTCCCAAGGCGATCCTGGAGAAGGCCACCAAGGAGGCCGCAGAGGCGGCCAAGACGAAGCTCGAAGACGCCGGCGCCAAGGCGACCGTCAAGTAAGTCCTCCTGGGTAGTCTGCGACCGGTGGCCTGAGGTCACCGGAGCACAGCTTCCTTCGAAGGGGCGGCGCCGCAGCACGGGCGCCGCCCCTTCGGCGTCGTCAACTGCCGTCGGCCCCGCCTCGTCCGTCAACTGCCGTCGGCCTTGCCCGCCCGTCCGGTATGTCTGGTTCGTCCAGACCGGCTAGTGTTCGGTGGATGTTGGATCATGTGGGGCTGCAGGTCGACGACGTCGAACAGACGGCTGCCTTCTACGCAGCCATCTTCGCGCCACTCGGCATGACCGAGATAGTCCGGTTTCCCGAGCAGAACTCATTCGTGGTGGGATTCGGTGGCGGCTCCGGCGGCCAGCCGCAACTGTGGTTCAGTCCGGCCGATGGGGACCCGGAGCCCGAATCAGCCGATGGCGACGGCGGCGGCAGGCACAGCAGGCATCGGGAGCGCGGCAGGGTCGGCGGGGAGCGAGAAGCGCACGTCGCGTTGACCGCACCCAGCCGGGCGGCGGTGGACGAGGTGTACTCGATCGCGCTGTCGACCGGGGTGGAGGTCTTGAATGCCCCACGGGAGTGGCCGGAATATCACCCCGGCTACTACGCCGTCTTCCTGCGCGATCCCGATGGCAACAACGTCGAGGCAGTCTGCCACCACCAGGAGTGACCGGCGGCGCTGTCACGGCCCGGTGAACAGACCCACCGGCAGCCATCATCCGGCTGCCATCATCCGGCTGCCGTCATCCGCGGCCTGCCAAAAATTTGCCGGCCCGCCGTCTTGACGGATCGACTGTCGGAGGCCACGCTTGGTGCCATCGACGTCGGTTCCGTGAAGTTGCGGACCGTGACCCGTGAGGCAGTGGCTGTGCGGCAGGGCCCCGGATTTCGCGAACCGCGATCCGCGAGCGCCCCCCGGCACCTGCCTGCAGGGCACGTCTGGACGGCACTGCCGATTTTCTGCTAGGCTGCGTGATTGCGCTGCCAACTTTTTGCTGCCCTCTTGCAGGTTGCTTCCACGGTATCGGACAGAAACTGCCCGCGATCATGGAACTACCCGCTCGACCAGCGGAAACGCCGAGTCGCGCCCATCCAGTCCGCTGCCCAACCAGCCCAAGCCCGATCCATCATCGGCTCTGTTCGCGCCTGCCTGTACGCCTGCCCATTTCGGTCGGTCAAGGCTCGGACGGCCGGTGGTGTCCGGGCGGGCGGTCGGAAACGGGAAAGGCGGGCCGAGCCGGCGGAGACGGCAGCCCGCCGAACCTAGCAGCGACCCGACGAGCCGGAGGAGCGCGCCACGCCAGGACGAGCGCAGCACATGTGCAGCAGGAGAGTCCCCCGACAGATCCAACCGGCAGTGGCGACAGTGCCCATTGCCGCGATCTGAGTACCAGCATCCGCACCACCAGCAGTCGAAGTACCAGCAACCGAAGTACCAGCAGCCGAAGTACCAGCAACCGAAGCACCAGCAACCGAAGTACCAGCACTGTGCAACCCCAGACCGACGGCGCTTGTCCTTGGAAGGACGCATCTTGGCAGTCATGAGTTCGCCAAAGACCACTCTCGGAACCTCCGGTGGACACCCCAGGCGGGTGTCGTTCGCGAAGCTTCGCGAACCACTGGAAGTCCCCAACCTTCTCGCCCTGCAGACCGAGTCCTTCGAATGGCTCGTCGGCGCGAAGGCCTGGAAGGATCGGCAGACCGATCCCACCCCCAGCGGCCTCGACGAGATCCTCGAGGAGATCTCACCGATCGAGGATTTCTCCGGCAATCTCTCGCTGTCGTTCATGGATCCCCGGTTCGACGACGTCAAGGCGAACGAGGAGGAGTGCCGGGACAAGGACATGACCTACTCGGCGCCGCTCTTCGTCACGGCCGAGTTCATGAACGCCGAGACCGGCGAGATCAAGTCGCAGACCGTCTTCATGGGCGATTTCCCGATGATGACGAGCAAGGGCACCTTCATCATCAACGGCACCGAGCGTGTCGTCGTCTCCCAGCTGGTCCGCTCGCCGGGCGTCTACTTCGACCGGACGCTCGACAAGACCGCGGGTAAAGAGGTGTTCGCCGTCAAGGTGATCCCGTCCCGTGGCGCCTGGCTCGAGTTCGACATCGACAAGCGCGACACCATCGGCGTTCGCATTGACCGCAAGCGCCGCCAGCCGGTCACCGTTCTGCTCAAGGCGCTGGGCTGGGACACCGAGCGGATCAGGGAGAAGTTCGCCTGGTCGCCGGTGCTGCTCGCGACTCTGGAGAAGGACCACATCGCGGGCACCGACGAGGCGCTGCTGGACATCTACCGCAAGCTGCGCCCGGGTGAGCCGCCGACAAAGGAATCCGCCCAGG
>JBBRDH010000070.1:0-25674 GCA_038204125.1 Mycobacteriales bacterium | reverse complement strand
CAGGGCGAGTTGGAGCGGGCGGGTCGTGCCGCGGACTTCCGACATGAGGACGCCGCCTTCGTAGGCGCAGAGCAGGATCTCGGCGAGGTCGTGCGGGTCGCGATCGCCGCGCGCGATTCCGGCCCGTTGCAGTCTGGCGATGCCGACGGCAAGTGCGGATCGCCATCGGGTGAACCCGCCGTCCAAGGCTTGGCGCAGAACGTTGTCGTGATCGGCGACTTCGGCGACCAGTGCGCCCAACGGGCAGCGCGCCGGCCTGCCTTCAGAATGAGCGCGGACAGCTTCCGCCGCCCAGGCCCGCAGGTCCTCGGCGTTGGTCATCTGCTCCAGGATCCCCTGTTGCAATTCGAGGGTCCGGTCGATCTGAGCATGGACGACAGCCAGGACAAGGTCGGGCTTGTCCCGGAAGTAGTGGTACAGCTGACCTTTCCCCGTCTGCGAAGCAGCGGTGACCTCGCTCAGGCCGGTGGCTGCCACCCCACGGTCGTAAAAAAGCTCGCACGCGGCGTCGACGATGCGGCCGCGGGAGGAGCGACCTCGATCAGTGCTGGGTGCGCTCACGCGTATGTCCTCCAAGCCGGACCGGATCTGCGCCGGGAAAAGGTCGTGCGCGGCCGATCGAGCTACTGTACCGTCCGGTACGACATCTGTACCAATCGGTCCAGACCTTACCGGAGAGAAGCCGCCATGATCCGCAGTGTCCAGAACGCCGACATCGACGCTGTCGTCGAACTTGCCGTCAGCTCCGGGCTGTTCACCGAGGAGGAGTCCGGCGGTGTCCACTCCCTGATGGACGACTTTTTCACCCGGACACAAGCGCAAGGACACTCCTGTGTTCTCGACCTCAACGACGACGCGGTGCCCGTCGGCGTGGCGTACTACCAGCCGGCCCCGGCGACCGACCGCACCTGGACCCTGCTGATGATCGCGGTCCGGCGTGATCGACAAGGACAGGGCCTCGGCGGAACACTGTTGCGCCACGTCGAGAACGACCTGCGAGACCAGCAGCAACGGCTCCTGCTGGTGGAAACCTCAGGAGTACCGGACTTTTCGCTCACCCGGGCGTTCTACGACAAGGCCGGCTACCGCGCCGAAGCGCGAGTACGCGACTACTACCAGGCAGGCGACGACATGGTGCTCTACCGCAAAGACCTCACCACGGGGAAACCCAGCAGCGTCGCCCAACCCGCAACCGCGGCGACCAAGATCCCCGACCCTGCGGGCGCGAGCGAGAACCCGGCATGACAGGCCGCATCAGGGCGAGCACCTACGCTGCGAGGGCCACCGCGATTGGACTGTTCGACAACCGGGTCACCGGTCGCCGCACCCTGCTCGCTACGACCGTCGTGCAGATCGTCGGGGGTCTGTAGTTCCCGGCCTCCGCGATCCCGAAGATCACCGCGCACCAGAACGAGATCGACATGTTCGTCGCGTTCGGCCTCCCCCGGTCGAGAACCCTGGTCTACCTGGTCACCGCCCTGGAGATCAGTTGCGGTCTGCTGCTGTTACTCGGATGGCTGACCCGCGTGGCTGCTGCCGCGATGGCCGCCAACATGATCGGCGCAATCCTCACCGCCGGCATCCATGTCGGCGGGCCCATCCACCTCGGCCTCGCGCCTGCCCTGCTCGCAGCGATGCTCTACCTGATCTGGGCCGGACCCGGGGTTGCCGCCTCAAGCCGGTTCGACAGCGTTGCCAGCCGACGTGGGGCGAGGTTCTTCGACCCGACCCAGGTTGGCGGCCTGGAGGCGCAACCCGTCGAGCAGCAGGTCGAACCCCGCTCGGAACTGGTCGACGTCCTGGTGCCCTTCGAACTCTTCGATGACTGTATTGATGAACGGATACTCGGCCGGGTCGAGGGCGCGCCACTCGCCGACGATGCGGCTGAGGAACTGCTCGCGGCTCAGCGCGCCGCTGACCACTTCCTCCGGAGGCTCCTGTCCCATGTCCACGGCCAGTCCGACGACGAACCCGACGACGGCGGACGCCGCATGGAACGACTGGCGGGGCGTCAGGTGAAGCCTGAGGATCTGCCCGCCGATCCGCTCGTAGAGCCGGAGCGAGTTCGGCTGGAAACCGGTGTTGCGCATGAAGAAGTTACCCAACCATGGCCGGTCGACGGCGGCGTCGTAGAGCGTGACGCCGATCCCCCGGAGGGCATCGATCGGATCGCTCGAATCGACGAACCTCGCGGTGTCGTCAAGTACGGCGGCCATCACGTGGTCGGCCGCCCGGTCGAGCAGTTCGTCCTTGCTCTGCACGTACCAGTAGATGCTGGCGACGCCACCGCCCAGCTTGGCGGCCAGTGCGCGGAAGGTCAGAGCAGGCTCGCCCGCCTGATCCAGCAGGCTGACTGTCTCGGTCAGCACGGCATCCATCGAGTGTGATGCGCGACGGCGGACGGTGCGTGGTCCTCGTACATCTGCGGCCATGGTTGCAGCATATCGAACCGTGTTCTATAGTTCGAACAACGTTCGGTTATCGAACACGGTTCGATTCTTGAGAGGTTGGTCATGACCACATCCCCATCACCAGTCACCGCCCAAAAAGCGACAACCGCGCTCGAACCGGACCACTCGGCTGGTTCCCGGTTCTACCCCTCTCTGCGAGCCGCTTGGATTCCACTCGCGGCCCTCTGCCTGGCCTTCTTCGTCGAAATGGTCGACAACACACTGTTGATGATTGCGATTCCGACCATCGGTCGAGACCTCAACGGCACCACCACCTCCCTGCAGTGGATCACCGGCGCCTATTCGCTGACATTCGGTGGCCTGCTACTGACCGCCGGTTCAATCGCCGACCGCTTCGGTCGCCGGCGCGTCCTGCAGGTCGGTCTGGCCGCCTTCGGCACGATGAGTCTGCTGGTGCTGACCATCTCCTCGACCGGTGAGCTGATCGCCCTGCGGGCCGGCCTCGGCATCGCGGCGGCGGCGATGGCTCCGATCACCAACTCCATGGTGTTCCGGCTCTTCCAGGACCGAGCACTACGGATGCGGGCGATGACGGTGATGATCGTCGTCGGCATGAGTGGCTTCATCCTCGGGCCGCTGCTGGGTGGGACCGCACTGGCCCATGTCGGCTGGCAGTGGCTGCTGCTGGTCAACGCACCCATCGCCTTGATCGCCTTCCTCGGAGTGCGGCTCGGTGTGGCCAAGGACCATCCCGATGACCTGACCAACGATGCCTTGGACATCCCTGGTGCTGCCCTCACCATCATTGGCATCGGTCTCGCGTGCTACACGATGACCAGCGGTGTCGAGCACGGCTGGCTCGCCCCGCCCACCCTGCTCACCGCATTCGGCGCCATCGCCGCCTGCGTCGGCTTCGTACTGCGCGAGCGCCGCACCGCCTTCCCCATGCTCGACCTGCGACTGCTGAGCAACCGCACTGTCCGCGGCGCAACGCTGGCCCAGCTCGGCACCGCAATGGCCATGGCCGGCGTCATGTTCAGCCTCATCCTCCATTTTCAATATGCCTATGGCTGGAGCCCGATCCGAGCGGGCCTGGCCAACCTGCCCTTCATCCTGACGATGCTCGCTGCCACCCCGCTCACCGAAGTCCTGGTCGCGCGTCTCGGCCGTCGGATAGCCTGCTTGATCGGCGCAATTTCCCTGACCGTCTCGCTGGCCTGGCTGGCCTGGGCGGTGGACCGCGGGTACTTGATGATCGCCATCGGCATGGTGATCATGACGATCGGCCTACGAACTGTGATGACCATCTGCGCCATCGGACTGGTCGATGCGATGCCGGACAACCGAACCTCGCTGGGCGCCGCCCTGAACGACACCGCCCAAGAAGTCGGCACCAGCATCGGCACCGCGCTGATCGGAACGTTGCTCGCCGCGCTGGTCGTGACCGTGCTCCCGCTCGGTGCCTGGTCTCCGGCCCTGGTCGCCTCCTACTTCCACGGAGAACGCGTCGCCTACCTGCTGCTCACCGTGCTTGTCGGGCTGGTCGCCGTGCTCGGAGCACTCACGATGGACGACTCCCGGTCCGCCGAGGAACACCACGAAGATTAGGAGACGGGGGGTACACATCGATACGAGCGGACGACGGTAATACTCCTCCATCGGTTCGCCACAGTACGAGTGTTTCAGTTCTCCGCGCAGGGTCAGCAGTCGTGATAGATACGCATTGCGTTGTAATTTAGCCGCCGATCGTAACCGTACGCGAGATGCGTTACACAACAAAGGAATGAAACGAGAGCGATTGTTGCTTGCCGTTTCTCACAACCCGCGTACGCATGGTCTAAAAGATGAAACGAGCGACGAGTTGTGAGACAAGTCAAAGCTGCCGTGCGTGGCCGACGTTACGCCAGACGGAGCCGAGATCGCCATTCTTGGTCGACGATGGACTTGTTCCAGCGCGGCCATTGCCATCTTGTCGGTGCGATCAGCCGGCCGCCAGTTGGAATGCCTGCGGCGCGAAGAAAGGTCGGCGCGGGCGTTCCGGATGCGGCACCTGTGCGGAAATCGTCAGCGGCCGGGTTTTACTGACGACGCAGAAAGTACGCCCCCCAGTCGCCTGCGCCTGATCTTTCGGCTCAGCCCTCTGGACGCAGGGTTCGCGCTCCACCGGCTATGAGGCGCCGGCACCGGTCGCCAGTCATGGATTTCGCCGCGGGTGACCACGACGGTGGCGTCGTGCATTCGTCGGTCCAAGATGCTGACGGCGGTGTTGTCATTCGAGGCCGTGATCAGGCAATGGCTCGCTGCTCTCCCATGGGGCGACACTGCACAGGTGGACGTCCTCGCCGAGCGGTTGCGCGCCCAACTGCTGTCCGGCTCGCCTGCGTCCAGCCCCGGAGAGGTCGTCGAGCGCCTGCTTGCGGTACAGGCGCAGGACCTGGTCGCCGCCCGGCTTGGGGTCCGGGCGCGTTCGACAGGGCTGACTGCGGCGGCCGTCGACCGGGCGCTCAATGAGCGCGAGCTGGTGGTGAGCTGGCTCAACCGCGGCACGCTGCACCTGGTCCGCGCCGAGGACTTCGCCTGGCTGCACGCCATCACGACGCCGCAGCTGGCCACCAGCAACCGCACCCGGCTCCGACAGGAAGGCGTCGACGAGGCACAGGCCGACCACGGCGTCGAGGTGGTCCGGGCCGAGTTGACGCAGGGGCCGCGGACGCGGACGGCGCTGCGGCACGCGCTCGCGGCTGCAGGGATACCCGTGCGCGGTCAGGCCGCCGTGCATGTGCTGGTCCTGGCGACGCTGCGAGGGGTGTGCGTCCGCGGCCCGGTGGTCGGCCGGGAGCAGGCGTTCGTGCTGGTCGCGGATTGGCTGCCGGACCTGAAGCAGATGAACAAGGAGATGGCGCTGCGCGAGCTGGGCCGTCGCTACCTACCCAGCCATGCGCCGGCAACCGACCGCGACCTGGCCAAGTGGGCCGGAATTCCGCTCGCTGCGGCACGCCAGGCGCTGCGCAACTGCTCCACCCCGACACCCATCGGGATCGCCCTCCCGCGCCCTCGGCTGCTCGGCATGTTCGACGAGCTGCTGATGGGCTGGGCGTCGCGCGACCCGGTGCTCGGCGAGCACAGCGACCTGGTCACGAGCAACGGAATGTTCCGCGCAGTCATGCTCATCGGCGGCCGGGCCGTCGGAACTTGGACGCGCCGCGACGGCCGCATCCAACTAGAGCCATTCGAACCGCTGAGCGACGACGCCCTCGAAGCGCTCACGCTCGAGGCGGCCGACGTGGAGCGCTTCCTCGGGCTCCCGGCCGCGCGCGTGCGCAGCTAGCTAGCCCGCGCCGATTCGGTGATCGCGCACCAAGTGCGCGGACAACTCCTGATCAGTTGGGGTTGCGAGGATCGCCAAAACCCGTGGGGAGGCGGCCCTTTTCGCCGCCGTAATGGTTCATCGGACATCGCGGAGCTACTCGCGCGGCTTGGCCGCCCGCGCTGTCTGCAAGTTCCTGCGGCAGAAGTGGGCAGTGCAGGCGACCTCGGGAAGAATGCAATCTGTGGGCTCACCAGAGGACATCCGGTTGTCGTTCAACGAAGCTGCCGAGATCTACGACCAGGTGCGGCCCTCCTACCCTGCCGAGCTGTTCGACAAGCTGTTCGCCTTACTGCCAGCTGAGCCGAAGATCGTGGAGGTGGGACCCGGCACTGGCCAAGCGACCAAGGACCTCCTCGCGCGGGGAGCGTCGGTTCACGCTATCGAGATCGGTCCGGCGATAGCCGCAAAGCTGCGCTCGAACCTGCCTTCGGATGAGCTCAGGATCAGCGTCGCCGATTTCGAGACAACACCTATCGCATCCCGCGCTGACGCCATTTTCTCGGCCACCGCCTATCACTGGATCTCTCGGCCCGCGCAGACGGACCGGCCGGCGACGATCCTGCGTCCGGGAGGAGTCCTGGCGATCGTTGATCTGATCCAGGTGGACTCGCCCGATGATCTTGGTTTCTTCGCCGCGGCCCAACCGATCTACGAACGGTACGGCCAAGGACACATCGGCCCCCGTCCGCCGACCCGTGGCCGTGCCGATCCGACGATCCGCGCCGTGCTGGAGGACGACCGACGCTTTGAGTCCATCACTGTCACGCGCTACGACTGGAACCAGACCTACAGCAGCTCCGACTACCGAAACCTGATGCTGTCCTATTCCGTGACTCAGATGATGAACCCCTCCACCCGACACGGACTGCTGGATGACGTGGAGGCCTTCATCCGTAGCAAGTTCGACGGCTACGTCACCAGACCGCTCGTGGTCACCCTGACGACCGCGAACCTCATCCGACCCTG
The DNA here is from genome assembly GCA_038204125.1 of Mycobacteriales bacterium. GTDB lineage: Bacteria > Actinomycetota > Actinomycetes > Mycobacteriales > Nakamurellaceae > Nakamurella. Next base: position 18,927 of record JBBRDH010000070.1, on the reverse strand, counting down.
ACCCTGACCCGCCACGCCGAGCTCCCCCCCGGACCCCACGGGACGCCGGCTCGATATCGAGAGGCGAACAAGATCCTCGACTTCGGGTGCGGCACCGGGCTCTGACTCGAGCCCTGGCGACGCCCGGGCGTGTGGTCATAGCTGTCGATCCCAGCGCCACGATGTTGGGCTACGCGCGTCGGCAGCCCGGGCCCGAAGCCGTCACCTGGATCGACGGTGACGCCACCGCCATCGAAGGTGCCGGTGATGCGGACCTGGTGGAGAGTAGGGGGAACACGGTGATGCACCAGGGCTGACCGGTCTGGGCGAGGATCACCGTATGCGGATCGGCTTGCGACACGCAGACCCACGGTCCAGGCCGGGCCGATCGGGCGCCGCAGCGTGGCTAGGGTCAGTTCCCATGTCATCGCATACCACCGCCACCGACCGATTCCTCGAGATGCACCGGGCCGGCGCACCGTTGCTGATTCCCAATCCATGGGATGTCGGATCGGCGAAGGTGTTGGCGCAGATCGGCTTTTCTGCCCTGGCCACCACCAGCAGCGGTTTCGCCGCGACGTTGGGGCGTCCGGACGGTTCGGTCACCCGCGACGAGGCGTTGGATCACGCGACGGCAATCACCGCCGCCACCGGGTTGCCGGTTTCGGCGGACCTGGAGAACGGGTTCGCCGATGATCCGGCCCAAGTCGCCGAAACCGTCCGCCGCGCCGCCGCTCTGGGCCTGGCAGGTTGCTCGATCGAGGACTTCACCGGTGAGGACGACAACCCGATCTACGACCCGGCGTTGGCGGCGGAGCGGATCAGGGCCGCGGCGGAAACGGGCCGTGGCCATCTGAGAATTGTGCTCACCGCCCGCGCCGAGAACTACCTCCACGGCCGGCCGGATCTGGCAGACACCATCACCCGCCTGCAGAGCTACCAGGAAGCTGGAGCCGACGTGCTGTATGCACCGGGCCTGCGAGATCTCGGTGATATTCGATCGGTGGTCACCTCGGTCGATCTGCCGGTCAATGTGCTGCTCCTGCCGGGTGGGCCGACCGTGACGGAACTCGCCGAATCAGGCGTACGGCGGATCTCCGTCGGCGGAACATTTTTTTATGCCGCGCTGGGCGCGCTCGCCGACGCCGGCCGAGAGCTGCTGCACTACGGCACCTCTGAATTCTTCGGGGCGGCGGCCACCGGCCGGGCGGCCGCCGCAGCGGCGTTCCGGGGCTGACCGGTCAACCGCCGTCCCCTGGACCCGACCGGTCCGTCAGGCCCGTTCGGCGACGAGTGGAACCGGCGCTCCTCGGCGGTCGCGGTGCATTTCGTCGATGCGGACCAGGGCAACCCCGCCAATGATCAGCACCCCGCCCACGAGCTGGATCGCGGTGGGCAGCTGGTGGAGCAGCAACCAGGCGAAAACTACCGCGAAGAGGACCTCGGTCAGTCCGAGGAACGAGGCTAAGGTGGCACCGAGGATTCGTACGGCGATCACGCCGACTGTGTAGGCGAAGGCGGCCGAAATGATCGATAGCCCGAGAATCGGCACCCACCAGGGCATTCCATGTCCGGCGAGCTGTACCGCTGCGCCGCCGGCGCCGAGCGGCAGCACGCCGATCAGCCCGAGAACGAGCAGCAGAGCAGCACCGACCGCCATCCCGACCCCCGCCATGGCGACCGGCGGCAGAGCGTCCTGGGCCCGCCCGGAGATCACGAAAAAGGCGGCCAGACCGACCGCGGCGCCCAGCCCCCAGAGAACGCCGATCGGGTCAATTCTCGCTCCCCCCAACAGGTTCAGCACAAGAGCGAGCCCCGCAACAGCCAGTACCGAGCCCACCACAGTCAATCGCTGCGGCCGTTGCCCATCAAAGGCCCACATCCAGCCGATCACCAGGATGATGCCGAGGTACTCGAGCATCAGGGCGACGCCGACCGACAGATGCTGGACGGCATTGAAGTAGCAGACCTGCGCGGCGCCGACCGCCAACACCGAATACAGCAGGACGACCCGCCGACTGTTCCACAGCAGCCTCCAGTTGCCCCGAAGAGCCAGCAGCGCCGGCGCTGCCAGGGTGAGCGCGCCGAGGCTCATCCGGAGCAACACGACGAGGGACGGTGTCCAACCGGCATCGATCAGCGAGCGGCCGAACGTCCCGGCGATCCCGAAGGACGCAGACGCCAGCAGTGCGAATACCAGACCGGCCCCCCCGCCTCGCGACCTGATCATCGTGCCCACCCCGCCCTCTCTCCGATTCGACGTCCACTGCTTCATGAGCAACAGGTCATGAGCGATAACGCTTACACTGATGACACTAGCGGCCCAGCCTGTCAGGAGTCAAGATGATCTTTGCTCATGACACGGAGGTCAACCTCGGATTCGCCGCAGCCTGGGTGAACACCGCCGGCGACACCGAACACCTCCCCGACCTGGCTGCCCTCGACGCCTTCGTCCAGAGTTGGGGCTGGACCGGCAGTCGACGGCGCGACGAGGCCGAATTGGCTGCGGTGCGTCAACTTCGACCGCGGATCCGGCTCGTGTGGGAACTCGACAAGGACGGCGCGGTCGAGCTGGTCAATCAATTGCTCGCCGAGTTCCACGCCCTGCCGCAGCTGGTCAGGCACGACGCCTGGGACTACCACCTGCATGCCTCCCCGAGCGAGGCTCCGCTCGCCGCCCGGATGGCCGTCGACGTCGCGATGGGCATGGTGGACCTGCTTCGCGCCGATGAGCTCAGCCGCCTGCGGGTCTGCGACATCGCCGATTGTTCCGATGTGCTGGTCGACCTTTCCCGCAATCGTTCCAAGCGCTACTGCGACGGACAGTGCAGCAACCTGGCAGCCGTCCGGGCGTATCGCTCACGCACCGCAGCAGCACCGGCCGGGCGTCGACGGCGGGGATGAGCTGAGCGGGGTTGAGCCCGACGCTCTGCCCGTGCTTCGGCGAATCGGCGGGTGGAGGATATCTTTATGAGGACGATCTTCTACACCGCCAGCTCGCTGGACGGCTTCATCTCCGATCCGCGGGATTCGTTGTCCTGGTTGCTGTCCCGTGAAGTCGACCGATCCGGCCCGATGGGCTACGACGGCTTCTTCGAAGGCGTCGGCGCGCTCGCGATGGGCGCCACCACCTATCAGTGGCTGCGCGGCCAAGAGGCCGACTGGCCGTACACGTTGCCCTGCTGGGTGTTCACCCACCGCACCTTCGATCCGCCGGTGGGTGCCGACATTCGTTTCACCACCGGCGACATTGACACCGTGCACTCAGCGATGGTGGCGGCCGCCGGGAGCCGGACCCGTTGGCTCGTGGGCGGCGGCGATCTTGTCGGGCAATTTGCCGACCACGGACTGCTGGACGAGATGTGGGTGCAATATGCGCCGGTAACGTTGGGTTCGGGTGCGCCGCTACTGCCCCGTCACATCGAATTCCGGCTCGAAGAACTCGCCCAGAACGGCGAGTTCGTCTGTGCCCGGCTCGCTGTCTTGAAGTAGGCACCACCGTCATCCAATGAGGCCGTCATCAAATGAGGCCGTCATCAAATGAGGCCGGGCGTCCCTATCGATATCCTGCGGTCATGACGGGAATTGACACGGCGGTGCTGGAGTGGATCGCGGCCCACCGCACGGGCTGGGCGACCTGGCTGTCCGGCCACGTATTGGCCGCCGGAACCAATGTCGTACTGGTGGGCATCGGGTGCATTGCCCTGCTCGGGTACGTCGCCGTGAGCCGGCGCTGGGCGTTGGCCCTGACGGTCGGCGCTGCAGGTGCGCTCGCTGCCACCCTGACCCTGGTGCTCAAGCAGTTGATTGCCAGAGAACGGCCGCCGGCCACACTTGCCCTGATCGACGTCGGCGGATACTCGATGCCGTCCACCGATGCAGCGTTGACCGCGGCCGCCGCGGTCGCTCTGTTTCTTGCGATGAAGCCGGTCGAGCGCTCCACCCGGCGCCTGCTGGTCGCCGTACTGGCCTCAGCGGTCCTGTTCGTCGGAGTGTGCATGGTGTACCTGGGGGCGCACTGGACGACCGATGTCCTCGCCGGTTGGCTGCTGGGAACACTAGCCGCCTCGGCCTGTGCCGTCTCCGTCCGCAAGATGTTGCGCCTCCGAGCATGTCGGGCTCCGTGGGAGCAATCTGTTGCCGGCCTGAGTGGATCTGATAACCGGCCGCCGGCCTGATGAAATGGCCGAACCTTTCACCAGGCTCGCCCTCTTCGCCCGCAACGACGACACCCGCCGGGGGTTTCGGCGGGTCGCCGAGCGGGCCGGACTGACGGTCGTCGAGCTGACCGCCGACCCGTCGTCGGTCGGCGCCGCGGCGACTGAGCCCGGCACCGCGTTCCGCGCTCCTGGCGGTCTGCTGGCCGCCGCCATCGCCGCCGGCACCCACGTCGGTTTGACCGGGCCGACAACCCAGTGGTTTGTCGGCCTTGGCTCGGAGATCACCGGGCGCGCGTGGTTCGAATGCCGACCCGATGCGGCGAGAACAATGGTCGCCCAGGGAGTGACGTTCATCAAGCTGGCCGACGGCAAACACCCCGGGTTTCCCGCGGCCCGATACTTTTCGACCGATGCGTTCGATGATGCGGTTGCCGCTGTGGGCGGGTCCGCCCAGTTGCAACTACTGGCCACCAGGACGTGGTTACCGATTGATTCGGAGTATCGGATTTTTACCTGTGGGCGTCAGGTCATGACTTATTGTCCCTATCGGATTCAGGACGAACCGTGGACTCCGCTGCTGTACACCCACCGGGCGTCATTTCACGACGAGGCCGCCGCCTGGGCTCGTGAAGTCCTGGACCAGCTAGGGCCCCTTGATGTTCCACCCGCCGCCGTGCTGGATGTCGCGTGTCTGGAGAATGGGCGATTCGTGCTGCTGGAGGCGAACCAGAGCTGGGGGGCGGGCCTTTATGGATGTGATCCGCACCAGGCGCTCGTTGCGGTCCTAGCCGCCAATGCCGGCGACGCAGCAGGTCCGGAAGACCGGTGGGCATGGCGACCCGATGAGACTCTGCGCTATGAATCCCTCGACTCGTCAGGCGGCCGCGGAGCCGATGGCGGTGATCGTCGCCGCCCGAAGTTCGACGAGGTCGACGCCCTGATCGCGCAGGATCCTTGCGGCGAGGCCCCGATCCTCGTCGATGATGCCGAGGAGCACATGCCCGGCCGAGATTGACTGGGAGCCGATGGACCTTGCCGCCTGGAGTGCGAGCTCCAGCACGGCTTTCCCCCTGCCACTGAACGGGATGTGCCCCTTGGCGATCCGTCCGCGCGGTGCGGGATCAAGCGCACCCGCACCGAACCGTGCCTCGGTCGCCGTGCGGACCTGATCGAGATCGATCCCCAGCACGGAAAGGGCTTCCGCATCCAGCCCATCACCGAGCAGTTTGGTCACGCCGCTGCGCACCGAGGATGGGGTGATGCCTCTGGCGTGCAGCACCTCCGCTGCGGGCCCCGACTGCTGGGCGGCCAACCCGAGCAGCAGGTGTTCGGTGCCGATGCTCGGGTGCCGCAGCTCCCGGGCCTGCTGTTGAGCGACGATCACGACCTGGCGGGCCGAGTCGGAGAAGCGTTCGAACATGTTGTCTACCTTCCTTTTCCGAACAGCACAGGCCGCTGGCTGTATTTCTTGTGAACCGCCTGCCGGCTCACCCCGATGTACCCGGCGATGTCCTGCCAGGACCATCCCTGGGCGCGGGCGTTCTGCACCTGGACCGCCTCGAGCCGCTCGGCCAGCTCCCGCAGGGCGCGGACGGCGGCGAGCCCGACGGCGGGATCGCCGCTGCCGGCTGCGTCGGTGAGTGGGGTTTGACTGACCATGTCGTCAACATACGTTGACATTCCAGCCTTGTCAACATCAGTTGACAGCAGGAGTCCTGCGGCCAGAGCCACCATGCGCGGCCACCGTCGTGGTCAGTCGGTCGAGGACCAAAGCCAGTGGCGCCCATACGCTTCGGCCCTTTCGGGTGACGGCGTACGACCGCAGGCGCACCGGCGGGCCGGACAACGCCAGCACGCGCACGCCGGGCGGCAGGGCGCGATCGGCCGGTAGCAGCCCGACCCCAAGGCCGGCCAGAATGAGGTCCTCGACCAGATCGAGACTGTCGCAGCGGTGAGTGACCCGTGGCTCGAATCCGGCCATCGAAGCGATCGTCCGGATCACCACCTCGTCGGCGTGATTGCGGGAGTTTCCGATCCAGTCGTGCTCGCGGAACCTGTCGAAAACCGCCGGGGCCGCGGCGTTGGCGGGCTGGGCGCACTGGGTGGGGACTCCCAGACCCCACGGCACCGACCATAGCGGAACCGACTGCAGCGCGGAACTTGTCGCGGCCGGCGCGAGGTTGTAGTCGTAGGTGAGCGCGAGATCGAGGGCATCGGTCATCAGCAGCTCGAGGGCCTCGGCAGGTTCGTACTCGTAGACGATCATCTGCACCTTCGGGTGACTACGGGCAAGTTCGGCGACGATGGGCAACAGTGATCGCCGGACGGCCGTGGCAAAGCCGGCGATCCGCAGGGTGCCGGCCGGTTCGGCGTCCGGATCGAGGTCCAATCGGGCGGCCTCCACTGCGGCCATGATGGTTTCGGCGTGCTGCGCCAGGCGCCGTCCGGAGGGGGTGAGTCGGACCCGCCGCCCGTCGGGCTCGAGCAGTTCGGCTCCGGTCTCCCGGGCGAGCTGCGCGATCTGCTGGGACACCGTGGACGTGGTGGTGCCCAAGGTCTCCGCGACTTCGCGCATGGAGCCGAGCCGGGAGAATTCCAGCAACATCTGCAGTCGGCGGGTCTCCATCCACCAATTGTCCATGATTATCGAACGAATCATCCCGATTCACCACGTGGACGTGAACGATCAACACTGGTTTGCTCGAATGATGCACTCAACCGCGGGACCGGCAGAGCGGCCGTCGACGGCCCGCGCCGGCGCCGGCATGGCCGTTGCGTCGATCGTCTGTGTCCAGGTGGGCATCGCCGTATCGACCCACTTCTTCGGTCAACTCGGGGCCGAAGGAACGGCCTGGCTACGGCTGACCTGGGCCGGACTTCTGCTACTCGTCATCGTGCGGCCCCGGCCGTCGACCTTCAGCAGGTCGGGGCTGTCCGCGTGCATCGCGCTCGGGGTCGTGACCGCAGCACTGACGATGCTGTTCATGGCCGCCGTCGCCCGGATTCCGCTGGGAACCGCAAGCGCCCTGGAATTCCTCGGACCCTTGGGCGTCGCTGTCGTCAGAGGGTGGCATGGGCACAAGTTGTGGCCGCTACTGGCCGCGGTCGGCGTCTGCCTGCTGACCGAACCGTGGCGCGGCGAGATCGATCTGCTGGGCGTGTGTCTGGCAATCGGAGCAGCGATATGTTGGGCCGCGTACATCTTGTTGACCCAGCGGGTGGGAGATCAGGTATCGGGAATCGGCGGGTTGGCGATTTCGATGCCCGTCGCGGCCGTGGCCTCGACCATTGTCGCCGGCCCGTCGGCCATCGCGCACCTGACCTGGCAGACGTTGATCGCCGGGCTCGGCCTGGCCCTGTTACTGCCGGTGATTCCGTTCAGCCTCGAACTGCTCGCCCTGCGACGGCTGACAGCCGCCTCTTTCGGAACCTTGATGAGCCTTGAACCTGCCGTGGCCCTGATCATCGGATTCGCGGTGCTGCATCAGATTCCGACGACGACGGCGGTGATCGGCATCGCCTTCGTGGTGGCTGCCGGGATCGGGGCGGAGCGGACCGGCGGCCGCCAGTCGCACTCACCTCTCGTCGCCGCGCCTGGACAGCAGAACTGATTCACATCGGGTACGTGAACGCTTAGCTGTGATCCTGTTCGTCCGCCCACGCCTGCCAGGCCGCAAGCCAATCTTCCCCGTTGGTGTATGCGCGCTGTGCGGCAGCACTCGACAACGAATCGTCACCGGCAGCGGTACGCCAGATCACCTGCTCGGTGGCCCGGCGCCGCAGCCGCTCGTCGGCCCACCACTTGGCCGAGCCGGCCAGGTCGCACACTTGATTGACCATCGAGCTGACGGCGTCTCGCGCCGTCGCCGGTGCCTCTTCGGATCGGCTGACCTGCTCGTCCTCCGCCGCCGACCACCAGAGGCGCCAGTCCGGGTCCAATCCGGCGAGCGGACGGTGGGACGTCAGCGAAACCTGATGACGGGTCGCACTCGCGAGGGTCATGGACACCAATCCTCGATGCGCCCACAACGGGCCAGACTCCTTCGGCGGCACGGCCCAATCCAACGGGTTCTGCCAGTTGCGTTCAGGCGGAATCGGTGGCCCGACAGGGTGCCGGGCAACAAGTTTGCCCATGTCGACCAGGCGCACCAGGGCCAGCTCCGCCTCCGCCGGACCACGGAGGATGGCGGTGACAACGACGGATCCAAGGAGCATCTGCCATCCGGTGAACTCTTCGACCCGCTGCTTGACTGCTCGGCGCGGCACGCCGTCCACCTGTACCGAAACCCGTTGCGCGAGGGGCGCCGCCGGCAAAGTACCGTCGAAGGTCGGGCCGTGGAGGTCACCTGGAATCGGATACTCACGCCCCGTCCGGGAGAATTGTTCGGCGAGAGCGACGTCCAAAGAACCGACACCGTCGACACCCGTCAACTGATTTCGCACCGAGATTTCGGCGCCACCGAATCCCATTGGCCCTGCTGCGATCCCGCTCAGGATCTCCACAATGGTTGTCTCGCCATTGGTCTGACCGAAGTCCCCGAGGGTGATCCCGTCCCGCTGATCGACCGGCGCATAGACCGGCCACCCGGGCAGGGCGAAAATGGCCCTGTGGGCCTGCGCTTCGGCCCGAAGGCGCATCACATTTTCCCACATCGGGTCGCCGGGCTCCACTGAACGCATCGACCCAGCATGACCCGCGCGACTCACTGCGGCAAGGCGCCCCTCAACTGGCCCGGGGTCGATCGCCCCTCTCGTGCTCAGCGAAGGGGCAACCCGGTGAACTGCGCAATGTGGACAACCCTGCGGCGTTCGCGCGCCGGCACATACGGTCCGCGGAGTTGTTCAACCACGAGGGGGACCTGTGTTCCGAAAAGCCGCCACCCGCCACCAACCGACGGGGCGCCGGAGTGCGATCGGCGCATCACTGCTGGCCGGACTGATGATGCTGATCGCATCCTGCAAATCCGACGGCAGTACTGCGACACCCTTGGCCGCGCCGATTCCGGGGGTGACGACAGGTTTCACGACGACCGGGTCGACCAACGTGCCGTCGATCGCGGTGCCGTTGGGCACCGGATCGACCACCGGACGGGGGGTCTCCAGCACCCAGTTGGTGCGTCCAGTCGCGCCGGCCGTCAAGGTGCCGAAGGTGCTGTGGACGAGCAACACCCCGCAACCGTTGGGCCAGCCGGTCGCGGTGGGCAAGGACAGCCTGGTCCTGTTCACGGTGACGAACACCGTCCCCTATATCCAGGTGATGGCTCCCGATTCGGGGAAGATCCGATGGCGTCGGCCGGCTTCCATCGGCGGGGACAGCCCGGGGAAAACCATCGAGCCGGCTGTCGTCCGTGGGCGGGTGGTCTATTTCCGGCCCGACGACACCGATTCCTACCGCGGCCATTTGATCATCGCCGATACGCTGACGGGAAAGGATCTCTATGTCGGTAAGGAGGACTACTGGCTGTCCGAGCGGCCCTATGAATGCGACGGCGAGGTGTGTTTCTCGGGCTTTCTGGGTGAGAAGGTGCAGAGCTTTCGGGCGGAGGTGCCGTCGGGCACAACGGTAGTGGATAAAGGTCGTTTGCTCCCCGGCGCCCGCGTGGTCGGGACGGCCGGATTGCAGGGCCTGAAGATCGACGGACAGCCGGAGATCCTGGCTCGACTCGTCGGTGGCAGAACGCTCTGGCAGTACAAGATCACGGATCTCTTCGGCGCGGGCTACACGCTCAACGGCGGTTGGCAATTCTTCACCTATGCAAAGGCCAGGGTATACGTCGGCATGCTCGGCTACCAGCCGGGCAATAAAGTGCCGCAGCGGGCGAATTTGTCGCACACGATGGAAATGGTCGGCCTGGACGACGCGACCGGGAAGCGGAGGTGGCTCGACCAGGGCGCCGATGCCTGCCTGCCCCAGGAGGTGGCCCGGAACCCTACCTGGCAACACGCGCCGGTGCGGTGCCGCTGGGGGCGCAACTCCGTTCTGGAAAAGGTCGGCGACAGCGACATTCTCCGGACGGCTTCGGTAGGGCTGGAAGGGTTCGATCCGGTGACCGGTCGAACCACCTGGAGTGTGGCGCTGGCCGATCCGACCGGACTCTCCTATGCCAAGTGGAATGCGAGTCTGGCGTTGGCCGGCAGGAACGCGTTGATCGCCAAGGGCAAGGACGGCCCAATCACCGTCGATCCGGTGACCGGTCGCCACACGCCGGCGTTGGCCGACACGCAGCCCTTCTGCGCGACATACATCTCCGGCCCGATCTGGGGTCACGCCTGGACCTACCTCGGGCGCACCTACAACATCTACTACTCGGGCCGGGCCGTCTCGGCCTGCACCACTGATGACAAACCCATTGCGGCGCAATCGGCGTGGCCGTCCTGGGCGGGGATTGAAATCGGCGACATCCGGGTCGTGACCACCCCGCAGGGGCTGACGGCCAGCAGGTTGGTCCTGGAAGGCTCGGCTCCAGGTACCACCGTGGTTCCCACGCCGCAGCCCCGCATTGCCACCAGGACGCCAACCAGCAATCCTGCCGCCAAGTCGTTGAATCCGCCCACCTTGGCGTGGACCTTCACGTCCGCAGTTCCGTTGACCCAGCCGGTGGCAGCCTCGAAGGCGATCGTGTTGTACACCCGAGGAGCCGAAGGGCTCACTCTCGAAGGCCTGGACCCGGTCAGCGGCCGCAGCATCTGGCACCGGCCCGCCAGTCCGGGGAACGACGGCCCGAATGACGGGATCGTGCCGAACATCGCCGGCGACCGGGTGGTGTATCTGCGCGACAACGGCGAGGTCGCCCATTCCGCCCGGATCGTGGTGGCGGACGCGAACACCGGTGCGGACCTGTCGGTGTCGAGCGGCTACTTCTTCGTCCGGGACTGGCTGCGCCCGTGCGGTCACGACATTTGTTTCGGCACCCGCGATTCGAGCGGTTGGGGAACGGTCCGGGTGGACGTCGCTACCGGCCTGACGGCGGTGGAGCCACCGTTCGACCAGTCGATGCAGATACCGATCGGTGCCGGACTCATCCGGACGTTCAAGCAGGACAGTTCGATCATCGCCTCCACCACCGGTCTGATCACCTTCCAGATACCGGCACTGTCCGTGGTACCCGCCGACTACTCAACGCTGAATACCTCTTTCAAGTTGTGGCCGGCCGCCGGGGCGTATGTCGGCGAATTCATCGAGGCCTACGACCCGGGCAAAGTGGTCACCTCCGTGCAACTGGGCAGGAGGTCTCTGATGGTGGCCATCGACGCGACAACGGGCAAGAAATTGTGGTCGACCACCGACGCCAACACAGGTTGCCTGGCCTGGGAGTTCAGCCAGGCTCAGCAACGGTTCCCGGTGCGCTGCAGATGGGGAAAGAACGCAACGGAGGAGTCCGTTGCCGGGTCCACTGTGTTCCACAGCGCGACGGTTTCGGTGGAGGGATACGACCCGAAGTCGGGCAGGACGACCTGGACGGTCCCGCTGGCGGCGCGCACCGCAGAGAATCAACTGATCGCCTACGCCACTGCCGAGAACACCCTGTTGGCGCCGGGACCGGCCGGCCTGGTTTTGATCGACCTGTCCACCGGCAAGGCGAGGCCGGCGCCCGGCAGCCAGGGCTGGTACTGCCGGCACGACGTGAGCTCGCCGTTGGGAATATCCCGCAATCTTGCCGGCAACATCCAGGACAACTGGTCCACCGGAACTGCCTACGATTGGTGCGACGCAGCAATTAATCCGGGTACCCCGCCGAAAGCATGGCCGAGTTGGACCGGTATCCAGGTCGGCGGGATGCACGTGGTGCTGACCAGCACTGGGCTGTCCGGATTCCGCCAGCAATAGGCGCGGAGTGGGACTCAGCGGGGTCCGGGCGGCCGGCGACGGGCTCGCCCCCGCGCAGGAGCGGCTGGTCACCGCGTCTTTGAACCAGATCGCTGTCGCTATCATCAAGACCGTGGGAGGTCCATGAACGTCTCGGCGCCGACCGTTTGAAACGCTCGGATGAGCTGCGGGCAACACAGGACATGCGGCTGATTCCACCGGTTCGAGACGAGGCCGAACGTTCGTCGCCGGCGGTCCGATCCGAACGGCCCGACCTGGCGGGCGGGGACGTCGCGACGCAGTTCGGTGCGTTGTTCGACACCCACGCCGGCGGTCTTCACCGCTACCTGGCGTCACGGGCGGGGGCCGCCGCGGCGGAGGATCTGGTCGGCGAGACCTTCCTGCAAGCCCTGCGCAAACGGGAAACCTTCGATCCCGAGAGGTACAGCGCAGGCCTGGTTGTTCGGGATCGCGACGAACATGCTGCGCCATCACTATCGCGCCGAGTCGCGCCACCTGGCCGCCTGCGCTCGTCACTTCCGGCAAGCCGGTCCGCTGGCCTCGAGCGACGAAGGCGTCGATCAGCGGCTCGACGCGGCCGCCGCGGTTCGCCGGCTGGTCCCTGACCTGCTTCGGCTGAGCAGTCAGGACCGGGACATCCTGCTGCTCAATGCCTGGGCCGGCCTGGAGCCCACCGAGATCGCTGCCGCTCTCGGCATGCCGGCTGGGACGGTTCGCAGCCGACTCCACCGGCTGCGAGGGCACCTTCGCGCAGCGGCTCTCACCGAGCCGGGTACCACTGCATCGGCGATTCCACTCCACTCCGCCCTCGCCGACACTGCCATCAGTTCGGGAGATCACCATGACCGGTAAAGCCCCTTCCCCGGCTGCACCTCGCGCCCAGTGGACCGACGCCGAACTCGACGAGGCGCTGCATGATCTCCTGCTCGCCGCGAATCGGGGCGAGCGGCTGCCGGCCGGTATAAGAACCGCCTTGCTCGACGAAGCAGAACGGCTGACGGCGGGCGAACCGGCCGCGGCGAAGCTGCCCCGCGCAGCGACGGCGGTGCGAATTCGGCGGCGGTGGTATCGACCGGCCTTGATCGCAGCGGTGGTTGCACTGTTGGTGGCCGGCGGCTTGATCATGCCGACGCTCATTTGGGGTCGCCGGTCCGTGAACACCGCAGTTGCCGCCGAACTGAACCGGGCAGCGGACGCCGCGGATCGGGTCGCCGCGGCGGGCGGTGACGGCCCTGCAGCGGGTGAGTACCGCTATATCGAGATCGACGGCGTTTTTGTCTCTTTCGGCGACCTCGTCTATCAGCAAGAGCAGCGCCAACAGATCTGGCAGCCGGCGAACTGGCACGACGTCTGGATGGAGCGCCGCAGCACCACTGGCCGGCGCACGTGGATTGTCGGGTCCGAAAAGGACGCCGTGGCAGCCGGTATGGGGAGGGACGGTATTGCTCATGCGGAGCCGGACATGAGGGGTGCCTGTGCCAACTACTTCACAGATGTGTGCACATCCGAGGGGTCGTGGCAGGGGCCGACCGAGTCGTGGATGGCCGGGCTGCCGACAAATTCAACCGATTTGTACGACCGCCTCTTTGCCGACTCGAAGGGCCATGGCCAGTCACAGGAAAACGAAATGCTGGTTCAAGCCACCGACGCGCTGCGCACGGGGCTGCTGACGGCGTCCGAGCGGGCCACCCTCTACCGGGCAATGGCGATGATCGGTGGTGTCGAAATCAGCAACACCGCAGCAACTGTCGACGGAAGGGTCGGGACCGGCTTCACTGTGTCGAGCCCGTACCTCCGTGACGAGACGATCATCGACCCAACCTCCGGCGCTTTCATCGGCACCCGCAGCACGGCAATCACCGAAGATACGGTGAACAAGGTACCGGCCGGGACACTGATCAGTTCGGTCGCCGTGCACACCATGATCGTGAAATCCCTCGGTGCGACCACATCCTGAGCTCAGCCACCCCCGCTCTTCGTGAGCTGGTTCCGACTCGAATCGACCGCCGGTAAGGCCCGACCAATCGCCGCTGTCACCGTGCTGATGGAAACGGTCGCCCAGTTCTCACCGCTGCGGTTGCGGATCGGCGAGAAGAGAGTGATGCGGAGGCTGGGATTTCCACACATAGGCAGCGAAAAGCCAGACGAAAGCGACGTGTCCCGAGACGATCGTCCACGTAGGCATCACAAAATCAAATTCTCCGCCCCACACAGGACCGAGCACGGCGGCCGTCAGCGTAGCCGCAAGAGCGAAGTAACCGCCGGCGACGAAACGCCCGGTCGGGATGAACTGCTTCCGGCGTTCGAGCAGGACATTCACGGCAATAAAAGCCAGGAATGCGACGCCCGGAATGAGCACGAAAGGCACCGAAAGAAGGATGTGCAGCCATCCGGCCGCATTGCCCAGTCCCCCGCCGAACAGCGTGAACCATCCGACCGTGATCGAGCAGGCAGACAGCCATGGAAGTACTGCGATGCCGAGCAGGGGTCGCCACCGCCGGATCATGCCGTCATTGTGCACGTAGCAGATCAACGGGCAAACGTTGGCCCACCTGCCGCAACCCGTTCGCCTGACCGTCGGATGCGATTTTCTTTCTCTCGCACTGAACAGCGTCCACGTGCTGGGATCCCGTTTGATCCACGGCGTAGCCGGGGTAGGTGGGTCCAATTCTGGGCGAGGCCAGGTCACCAGCACCGAGGCACCAGCACCGAGGCACCAGCAATCGGGGGGCCGGGGCCCGAGGATTTCGGCGACGCTAGCTGCACCATGCTTGGTGATCAGGCGAGCAGACATCACCCCCCGGAGGCGCCAACACATCATCAGGCCCCTCGAACTTGTTGAGCTGCCTCGTCCAATCCGCTCCCCGGTTCACATTTCCCGGTCCGGCCCTCGCAGCCAACGAGCTCAACTGCTGGATGCAGCAACCTCCACCGGGTCCAGATCAACCGTCCTTCGGCTACAAAACAAGTTGACACGGCCTAAGTGATGCTCGTACCTTCGCATCGGACCTGTCATTCACCCTTACCCCGGCTCGTATTTTCGGACGCAATGGTGGTCGGTTCAGGATGAATATCCAAGAAGCGCTTCGAAAATTGTTGTACAAGATAGGGGAAAGCCGTGTGTGGGATCGGGCGGGAAATAGGAGCCGGGATGCGACCTCGCGTCTCGAGCCGAACCTTGACGTAGGTACGGGCAACCCAGGGGTAGGGGAATTCGACCATCGCCAGGTGCAGCAACGGCGGCACCAACACGACCTCCGGCGACTCCCGGGGCCGCGCCGGCACGAACCTTCACAACAATAGCTCCCGTTCGTCGTTTTCCGAGTGGACCCACCTGTTGTTGACCCCGCCGCGCCCCCAATGTTCTGACCGTTGCTCGCTCTTGACCGGAGGAGTTGGGCGGTGACCAGACCCCTTGGTGTCGTCCGGCGGCGCCGGTTCGCCATCGTCGTCGTCGGCGAAGGGCTCTCCATGGTCGGAGACGCCTCCTTCGAGATCGCCCTGGCCTGGACGATCTTGCGCTCGACCGGGTCGGTGGCTGCACTGGCAGGTGTGCTGCTGTTCCAAGCCGTCCCACGCGGTGTCCTGCTCCTATTGGGCGGTGCCATCGTCGACCGATACTCACCGCGGGCCGTCATGATCGTGAGCCACGGCGTGCGAGCCGTCGCGCTTGCGGTGTTGGCGGTCGTCGCGGCGACCGGCACTCTGGCGTTGTGGCATCTGGCCGCGCTTGCACTCGTGATGGGTGTGTCGGCGGCGTTCTTCGGCCCGGCATCCGAGAGCATCGTGCCCGGCCTCGTCGAGGAACAGGAGCTCGCCCGGGCCAACGCCATCCGCGGCTTCTTCGAGCAGACGTCCCTCATCGTCGGGCCGGTCATCGGGGGGGTCCTGGTCTCGGTCACGGGTGCCTGGGTGGTATTTGGGTTTGATGCGCTCACCTTCGTAGTCGCCGCGTTCACGGTGATGGCGCCCCCGAAGGCTGTCCGATCCCGGCGGGACGAACCGTCCCCGATGGAGATTCTCCGCGAGATCGGGGAGGGATTGCGCCACGCCCGACGTTCCCCCGAGGTCCGGTTGGTACTGATCGTCATCTCGGCAGCGACGCTCAGCTACAGCGGTGTCTTCGCCGTCGGCCTGCCAGTGCTCGCCACGTCGCTGGGAGGAGCGAGCACTCTCGGGCTGATGGTGTCCGGGTGGGGAGCCGGTCAACTCGTCGGCGCCCTGGCCGCCGCCGTGACCGGCCTGCCGCGTCGCTGGGGGCTGCTGATCATCGGTATGACCTGGGTGGAGGCGGCCATGTTCACGACTCTGGGTGTGGTCTCCACCGTTTGGGCGGCGGCAGGTCTGCTGTTCGTCGTGGGCATCGGCGTGTCAAACAGCAGCGATGTGGCCCTACCGACCTTCGTCCAGACACAGACCCCGCGCCACCTCCTCGGCCGGATCAACTCTGTCATCGGCCTGCCTCGGGTGGTCTTCGAACCAGCCTCCATCTCCATCCTGGGGCTCGTGTTGTCGCGATCGACATCGTGGGGGTTCGGGCTGGCAGCCCTGCCCGTCCTCATCGCCGGCATGGTGCTCGCCCTCGACCCGCGAGCCCGCGCGCTGAGCACGCACCCCCCGGCGGGGGGTGAGCCGTCGCTCTCCCACACCCCACGCATCGCGCCCGATCAGGCCGCTGGGCAGCCGAAGCCCGACAGCGTCGCAGACATCGCCTCAAATAGGTGACGGCGCAGTTCTTCTCGGCCGGTGAATACCCCCGGTCCTCTCGAATCCTCCACTGAGCACGTCCTCAAGCCCGGCTACGACTTCGGTGCCCCTCGACCTCGGAGATGGCGGCGGCCCGGATCAGCGCCACCACGGGGTTGGACCGACAGGAGTAAAGCTGGTCGCACAGCGTGGGGTTCGTTGTCCTTGTTGTGGAAGGAAAGCAGGTATTGCGCCATGGTGTGCTCCTCTGTCTACGGTCGGTCCGTTATCGGACCGGGCTCGTTCTCTCTCACTCAACGAACGGGCCGTCAGCGGTAGGACATCTGGCAGGAAGAACTTCTCACCGGCAGGTGTACCCGCCGTCGATGGGCAGGCTGACGCCGGTGATCATCGCCGCGTCGTCGCTGAGCAGGAACGCGATCGGCCCGGCGATGTCAGCCTCGGTGGCCCACCTGCCGAGCGGCATCTGTTCCAGGAACGGACCTTCGATATCCGGGCGTCCCCAATACCAGGCGGACATCGGGGTCATCACCACCGTTGGGTTGACACTGTTCACCCGGATTCCGTACCTGCCCAGTTCCAGCGCGGAGACCCTGGTGATGTTGTCCAGCGCGGCCTTCGACGAGCCGTAGGAGATGTGGCCGGCCAGGGCGACCAGGCTTGCCTGGCTGGAGACGTTCACGATCGATCCGCCCTTGCCGAGCCGGATCAACGTCCGGGCCGCGTACTTCGTCACCAGCAGCGCGCCGCGGGCGTTGACGGCGATGACTTTGTCGAAGACGTCGATATCGGTGTCCTGCGGGGAGGCGATCTCGCCGCCGAAGCCTCCACAGTTCACCACCCCCCAGAGGTCGAGGTTTTCCAGTGCCGCTTTCACACTGTCTTCGGAGGTGAGGTCGAAAACGACTGCGATGGAACCGGTTTCCGCGGAGAGTCGGCCGAGCGCGTCGCCGTCCCGGCCGGCCGCGAGGACGGTGGCTCCCCTGCCTACGAGGGTGCGGACGGTCGCGCCGCCGATACCACCGCCGGCTCCGGTGACAAGAATGGTGCGGCCTTGTAGGTCGGTCATGGTCGGCTCTTTCGGTAGGAAGGAGTGCTGCGGTTCATGGCTCGGTCGCCGCTCAACTCGCTCGGGTAACCAGCGAGGCGTGAACGACCAAACCTGCACCGGTGACGTCGATTTCAAGCGCCGTCAAGTCCTGGATGCTGTCCGCTTCGAGCTCCGGGTAGGTGGTCAGTATCCCGATGACGACGCAGCCGGCCGCCCTGGCCGAGGTGATGCCGGCAGGGGCATCCTCGATCGCCAGACATCGATCGGCGGGTCGGCGCAGGCGCTCGGCTCCCAGCCGGAATGGTTCGGGATCCGGTTTACCGGTGCTGATGTCGTCCGCGGTGACCAGCACCAGCGGCATCGGCAGCCCAGCGGCTCCGATCCGGGCCGTGGCCAGCCGAAGCGGCCCGCTGGTCACGATCCCCCACCTGTCGGGCGGAATCCGTTGCAGGAGTTCGACCGCACCTGCGGTCGGGACCACGTCGAACGTGTCGTTGGTTTCGCCGTCGATCAGGATCTTGTTGAGTTCCTGGACCCGTTCCTCCGGGAGCTCCGGCGCCCGTATCCGTAGCAGCTGCCGCCCTGGCATGCCGTGCAGGTCACCCAACAGATCTTCGCCGTCCCGCCCGAGCAGTGCGGCAATTTTTGCCCAATTCCGCTGGACGCTGGCCGTCGAGTCGACGAGGGTGCCGTCGAGGTCGAAAAGGACAGCGTCGACGGTGGTTTCGAGCAATGTGTCTCCTCTGGCGCGGTCATCGGTTGGACTGCCCGGTCGAATTGCCGGCTCAGCATCAATTGTCCAGTGTGGTGAGGTTGGAGATCCACCCGGCCTCGGCCCGGGGTCCCGTCGACGACCGCTGTCCGCCAGAGCCCCACGTCGTGATCATCCCGGGGATGCCCGCGGCCTTGCACGTTGTCCGTGGGAGGGTCCGGTCGACCTGGCCGGCCCGCTCATCACCAGGGATTCTCGGGCGCCGGCGGGTCCTGATCCATCAGACGGTGCCGATTCAGACGGTGCCGATTCAAACGGTGCCGATTCAGACCGTACCGATTCAGACCGTGAAGACTGAGACGGTGCCGGTCGAGCGCAGACCGATCAAACGGAGACCACTTCGACAAGGTGCCCGATGCCCGCCAGGTCGCGCGCATTCCGCGTATAGAGCCGCGCGGAATGGGCGTGGGCGGTAGCTGCTATGAGGAGA